>JAIBBN010000001.1:0-300000 GCA_019694655.1 Leptospirales bacterium | reverse complement strand
TGTAGCTCGCGGTAAAGCTGCAGCGAGGGCTCGTCGAAGACCGAAGCAAAAAACTCCATGCCCAGTGAACGCACATGTTCGGCCAGCGCCCGCCAGTGCGCCGCACTCAACTGAAAGCCGCGAAAGAATTCGCGCAGCGATCCAGGTGCGCCATCGCCAAGGCGCGCTGCCGAATGCAAGAATGCATCGGCATCGTAGATCTGGAACTTGGCGGCATCTGCGCCGGAGGCGCGGGCGGAATCCGCCATACGTCTGGCCAGATCGAAATCGCCGTTGTGATTGAGACCAATTTCAGCGATCAAGAATGGCGCTTGCTCGGCGGCGCAAAAGTCGGGCGCGGGTCTGGCAGCGGGCGTACTCACAGACATCCATCTGAAAGGCGCACAGGATGGCGTCAAAATCTAATTGCCGTCCAGGACGAAACACTGCGCCCTCCCGACAATGCCCGCGCGCATCCAGACCCTTGGCCAGTACTTGCGCCGGCAATGTCATCTCTACGAAGAGCTCTGCGCCCTGCGTTTTGTGCGCGACGGTCGAGCGCAAGAGATCAGCTACGGCAAATACTTTCAGCTGGCGCGGCAGATTGGGGCCGGCCTCTGGCGTCGCGGTTTTCGTCCCACGCAAAGGGCTTTGATCGTTGGCAGCAGCAGCCCGGAATGGGCGCTGGCCTTTGCCGCCGTCCAGCTGGCTGGCGGCGTGGATGCATCGCTTGAAGAAAACAGCGATGCCGCGTTATGCATCGCCGCCATGAAACGCTGCGATGCCCGTTGGCTCTTTTCCGATCGTCAAGATTTGCTGGAAGCTGTGCAGCGCGTGCTGGGCGACCGCGCGCAGTACTGTTTGCTCTCCTGGTCGCAGCGCAAACGAAAGCCGCTCACCCTCGCCGATCTACGCGGGCGCGGCGAGGCGCTGCGCGCCTTTGCACGCTTTATGGCGTGGCCTTCGCTGGCCGGCCGCAACTCGCCGGCTTCCGTCATCTTCAAACGACAGGCGCCAGAGATTGAGGGCTTGCCGCCAGGGGCCACGCTCAGCCATGGCGCCATTCTACAGAGCATCCAGGGCTTCGCTTCGGCCGCGCCCATACAGGAAGGCGACCTGATCCTCAGCGGCGTAGCCTTCAGCCGCGGCGCCGGTCGGCTGGCGCTGCTTTTTGCTTTGCATTCCGGCGCGCCGCTGGCAGTGTCGTCGCCCTCTGCTTTCTTTCGCGATTCGCGCCGCTTCCGTCCGAGCCTTGCTTTTGCTACGCCGGATGTCCTGCTACGTCTGGCGCGCAGCGCACGGGAAGGAGAGCTGTCCGAATCGCCGGCGCTCCTGATCGTGCGCCGCATGGCATTGCTGATTGCCAGCCTGAGTCGACGCGCCTGGAATCGCATCTCTGGCGACTCGCCGCCGCCGCCCTCGCGGCGACTCGAACTGGCCAGCTTGCTTTCGGCAATCAGCGGCGCTACGGCGCTCCTGCCCTTCAACTTGCTGTCCGATTTTTACCTGCGCCGAAGCCTTCGACCCCGCCTCGGCGGTCGTTTACGCGCCGTATTCACCGGCGGGCAACGGCTGCCGGCGCAGCTCGAGGATTTGTTCCATGCCCTGGACATTGCGCTGCTGGAGGGTTACTGGCTGGCCGAGGCCGGCATGATTTGCGCCTGCCGCACGCTGGAGTTTACGGGCCAGCGCCGGCGGCTGGCGCCAGGCACCGTCGGTCCTACGCTGCCAGGCATCGAGCTGAAACTGATCGATGCGCGCGGCGAAGATGTATCCGTCCAGCCCTGGCGTTCCGGACGCATCTACCTGCGCGGCGAAAGTTTAATGTTAAATTATATCGAAGAGCCGGAACGCAGCGCGGCCTGCCTGGATTCCGAAGGCTGGCTATCCACCGAGGACATCGGACGCATTACGAACCATGGCGACCTGCAACTGCTCGGCCGGCGCACTCTGGTATCATGAAGCAGCCGGCGTCGGCGGCCCGGATTTCCGCGGATTCTGGCTTAGCTTCCCATAGTAGCGGGCGAAGATTTCCGAAATACGAACATAGCCCATCAACCGCTCCTGATCGACAACCGCCACCTTGTCCATTTCCGACTCGGAAACTATGGCCAATGCCCTGGATAGCGTATCGCGCGGCGATACCGCCGGACAGGCGCTATCGGTGATATCCTCGGCAAGCACCAGACCGCGGAGTTGAATCATCTCCTGGCCGTACATGCGCGTTTTTTTGAGCGAAAGCATGCCGTAGTAAGCCTCGCCATCGCGTACGACGAAGTCTGTAGCCTGTAGCGCGACGGCAGCCTCCTCCACGCTGGCCAGAGTCGCGCTGCGATCGACAATTGCCAGCCGTCGCAATTCTGGAAATTCCAGGCCAATCACCATGCGGTCCAGAATATCCTGTTGCATGTCCCAGTAGTGCGCCGGCGACTTAAAGCGCGTCGGTAGTTGTTCCGTATATATGGACCAACGATGCGAAAGCATAAAGGCGATTACGGAGACCAGCATCAATTGCGGCAAGAGAGCGTAAGTGCCAATCGCGTCGCAGACCATTATCATCGACGCAAAGGGCGCACGCGCCACGCCGGCAAAGAATGAACCCATACCGACCAGCATGAAGGGCGTAATATGCAAGTTCCAACCTGGGATCAAGAGATGCGCCAGACAGGCGGCAAGTCCGCCAAGCATTGCCCCGATGAACATCGAGGGGGCAAACATGCCTGCGGCGCCGCCGGAAGCCACGGTGAGCGAGGAGCTAAGCATTTTCATCGCCGCCATCAAGGCAAAGAAACGCAGGAAATCGAGCGGCGAGGCTTCCTGGCCCAGGCTGCTTTGACCGAGAATCAGCTGCTGCAGTACGCCCAGGCCCTCGCCAAAGGTCTCCGGGAAAAAAAGCGCAATCAAGCCAACGCCCAGTCCGCCTATTGCCGGCTTGATCCAGACTGGAAGCGGCGCTTTGCGAAACAGAGCGCGCAGACCGTGGTAGAGTCGAACATATACGTAGCCGCCGGCATAACAAAGAAGTCCAAGGGCGCCGTACACCAGCAAATCCCGGTAGTGGAACTCGCCCAGATCGGCGACTTGAAACAGGGAGCCCGCGCCGTGGATGGCTGAAAAAGTCAGATAGGCGGTGGCCGAAGAGAGAATCGCCGGCACCAGTGAATCGCTTTCGATATCCTCCGAGTAAAGAACCTCAGTGGCTACCATGGCGCCGCCGAGAGGCGCCCGAAAAATAGCGCCCAGTCCTCCGGCGGCGCCAGCAATCAACAGCGTACGCCTTGCTCTGGCGCCGGCGCCAAGCAGCTGGGCAAACCACGAACCAAAACCGGCGCCAATCAGCGAAATTGGGGCTTCCGAACCTCCGGAACCGCCAGTCGATAGTGTGATGGCTGTGCCCACCGATTTTGCCAGCGGCGCTGCTGGCGGAATTTTGCCTTCGTTATGATGGAAAGCGCGAATCATGTCGTCGGTGCCGGCGCCGCCAACCACTGGACCGATGGTCCGGATCAGCAGTCCAACAGCCAGGCCGCCGGCCGCCGGCAAGAGAACCACCAGCCACTGGTTGCGCGCGCCGGCGGCGAGTTCCGTAACCGCTGCATGCACCGCTCCGGCCGGATGCGCCATAGTTACGCCAGCGAGACCCTCCAGCAGAAGCGCCTCGCCAAGCGCAATGATGTAGGCCAGAGCGGCTGCGCCCAGGCCGGCGAAGACGCCAATCAGCACCGAATAAAGGAAGACCTGGCGCTGTCCTTTGATGCGCAAGAATTCGCGCAGACGAATCAGCTTCATTCAGCAGCAACCGGCAATTGGTTCAATAGCGTGAGCGCTCTCTGATTTTCTGGTTCCCGTTGCAGAGCGTGTTCCGCAAGCAATCTGGCGCGACTCATATTTCCCAGACGCAGATGCACCTCGGCCAGAAGCGTAAGGTTTTGGACATGATCAGGCTCGCGCAGGCGCACTCGCTCTCCAAAATCCGCAGCGAGGTCATAGCGGCCAACCTTCTTATTGCAGTATGAGGTTAGAAACAGGAAATCTGTATCGGCCGGACGGAGCAGCGTGTAGTCTTCGGCTATCTGTGCAGCGCGATCATAGCGCTTCAATCGGAAGTAGGCGGTAGCCAGCAAGCGCAAGGCCTTGCGGTTTTCGGCGTCGCGCGCAATAACCGCCTCCAGCAAGCGAACAGCTCCGTTGGCATCGCCCGCGGCCAGCAGCTCGCGGGCCCCGTTCAAATTGCGTTGCGTCTCCTCGCTGGCGGCATCCCTTCCGAGGGCGTGGTCTTCCTTGAAAGCGATACGGATCAAAGACAGGTCGTCCGTCTGCTGTCCAAAATCGAGAACGGCGCTATAGATTTTTGGCAGGAGCCCATCTCCTTTCTCGACATGACGGAGAAATGCCGTTTCGTCCTCTTGAATCATGGGCGCGCCATCGGCGCCGGTAATGCGCAGATCATCGCGGCCATCAGATCCGCAGATGATGATATCGCCTGGCTCCAATTGCAGGGTGCGAATCGATATGCGTCCATCGAGACCCAGGGTGCCTAACTTGCGAAATATTAGACTCTCCTCGACGAAGGCCGCCTTCCCATCCCGGTACAATACCGAGTACGGATGCTCCGCATTTATATAGTAAAGCAGCCCCGTTTCATCATCCACCAGACCCAGTACCAGCGAAACCAGCATGCTTCCGTCAAAAACTTCAAAGACTTTATGCAATTCCACAAAGGCGTTTTTCAACCACCGCTCCGGATGCTGGCTGCGAGCGTCCGGCGCCAGCTGGGTTCGCTCGATGAGCGCCTCAAAGACGGCGCCCAACACCAGCGCGCCGCCCGCGCCCTGCATCGATTTGCCCATTGCATCCGCATTCATGAAGACAGCGTAGTTGCGTTCGCGCAATCGAACGCTGTGCGCCATACAAAGGTCTCCGCCAATTTCCTCCGACCAATGGCGAAAGGAAAACTTCTTCATCTGGCGGACCAGAAATTCGACCGCCACGTTTTCGTTCCTGGAGCGATTGGCGCTCAACGGTCGCAGCAAGAGCGAGGTCAGGAAGTAGTCGCCATCCTGCTGCGACTTCAACTCTTGCACCTTGTGCAGCGACTGCTCCAGCTCGGCGGTTCGCTCGTGCACCTTCTGTTCCAGTTGATCGGCGTAGTCCTGCAATCCCTGGCGCGCCTCGCGGATCGAAGCCACCATGCCATTGAAGGAACGGCTCAAGTAGCCAATCTCGTCTTCAATTTGCACCGGCGTCTGCGCCGTCAGATCGCCCTCGTTGACGCGGCGGACGGCGGCAATCAAACGGCGCAGCGGAATGATCAGCACATTGCGAAAAAAGAAGGGATAGCCGGCGACAATCACCAGCATCGACACAGAGAGGATCGCCACAAAACGACGCGCTGCTTCGTGCATCGCTGCTCGATACTTACGATAATTGAAGCCAGCTTCTAGCAAGGCGCCATCGGCGGGATTACGAAAACCATAGCTGACATAGTGAACCAGACCGTCGGCCGAGAGCCGGTAACCTCTGCTGTTGGAAGCGGCGCTGCGCGATGGATCGTAGCCGGGCGCGGCCTGCAGGGTATCCAGTTGCAGCGACGCGTCGCGCTGATAGAGCGCCGGACCTGGCGGCGCCAGCGGACGGATGTATTCCAGATCATCGAAACGCTGCCCCAGGCCAAGCGCCAGGGCAATGCGGTCGCGCCGGAGCGTATCGTAGGCGGCTTCGCGGTCGCGCAATTCAAAGTAGCTGATGCCCATGAAAATGAGCAGTATGGTCAACAGGCTAACGCCGACGACTTTGATCATAAAGCTGCTGCGATCTGCAGTGCCGTTAAGATAAACGATGGCGATGGAAAAGAGCGCCAGAATCACGCTCAAGGTATACAGAATCTGGTACAGACTGCGATCGATGCGACCCTCTTGCGTTAGCTTGCTGGCAATGGATTGGCCGACGCCGACCACAAACAAAACCAGACCTATCAAAAAGCAGGCCAGCCGGCCGCGGCCGCGCGATACGATGCCGCGCCAGACGCCCAGCACGCTTTGGAACAGCGCAAACACGCCAATTACATTGGCCGTGTTGGTGCCATATTGATCGGCGTCAAAATTCCAGAGGTGAGCATTGATTTGATAGATGCGCGGCGCCTGCAATGTGTGCAGGATCCAGTAAACCATGACGGCGACGACGACCAGCAGCTGCATGACCAGCAAGCTGCGACGTAGACGCGGATAGATCGGCTGCGGAAAAAGGAAAAAGAACTGCGTTAGAAATACGCTCTGCGTGATTCCGCCGAAGACGGTAAACCAGCGATGCAAGGCGGCCTCCGGAGCATACCAACTGCTGCAGACTACATAACCAAGATTGAGCGTCGAATTCAAGAGCAGCGCCAGGCCGAGATTCAATGTGGCCCGCGAGCGACCCGGCAGACTGACCAGTGAAAGCGATACGGCCAGCGACATGATGGCGGCAATCATCGCGCCTACAGAATAGAAATTGAAGTAGACCGATTCGAACATGAACAAAGCCCCGCGCCGGGACCAACAGACCCGGGCTGCGCATCAATTGCGCGTCCCCCGCGCAGGACCTGTCAAGCGGTCCGCGAAAAAGAAGCAGGCCGAACCATTGACTGACGAAGCGACCGCCAAAGATTGGTTCGCAAAGCCCATGTCGACCAGCGAGCAAGATTCTGCTGCAAGCGGAGAGGAAACTTCGCCGCATCTCTTTGCGGCCTACCAGCAGCTGAAGAATAAGTATCGCAACTACGACACCAAGCACGCTCTGCGCAGAATGCAGGCTTTTCGCCGCGCAGTGCAGCAACTGGAGCAAAAGGGCTATCCCACAGCGCTGGAAATTCTGGGCAGCATCAACTTTGGCCTGGTAGAACCCTATTCCGACGCTGACTGCATCATATTACACTATTGCGATCTTCACGCAGAGTCCGGCGAGTGCCCGCTGAACTGTCCCAACCTGCAATTTGAGAAAGAGGAGATTGCGCGCTCCATTGCCCGGCAGCTGCAGAATGACTCCTGCAAGATGGAAATCCTTGATTGTATCAATCTGGAGTACTTGCAGCGAGCTGTGGACCAGGGAGGCAAACCGGACGAGGGCGCATTGTATCGTTTTATGTTTTACCGGATGATTGGACGTCCGGTGAATCGCCCGCTCTTCATCCCGTTATTCGAAGTCCTGGAACAAAATGCCGATCTGATGCGCGGCTTTCAGGATTACGCCGCCGAGGCGCTTTCGCTTTATCTCAAGACCAGCGACCATCGGCACTCCTTTCGCAAGTACAACGAGCGCATTCTGTCGCGCGGCCTCGATCTTCCCGATGATTTGATCGACGAGTTAATCCGCTATCTGTCCTGAGGTCAGCCGGACCGACGCCATCGGCAGTCCTCAGTTGGCGGAGGGATGCGGCGCCGGCGGCCGTTGCAAATTATCCAGGTGGCGAATGTCCTGACCGGTCTGCAGACGCACCAGCTCTTCGCCAATATTGACGGCCAGATCGCCCATGCGCTCCAGGCTCAAGATGATCCGATAAAGGTCGGCAAAGGCCATGCGCTCCATCTTATCATCGGCTACGGCCGCTTCAAAGGCGCGCTGGCAGAGACGATCCAGCTCGGCGTCCACCTGCTGGATGGAGCCAAAAAATCGGTTCTTTTCTTCCACCAGCGATTCCACCGCCATGCCAATGATTGTGATTACGCGCTGCAGCATCAGCGAAAACAGTTCGTCGCGTTCAAAGATACCGCGCGCTACCTGTCCATTCTTGAAAACGCGTGCGGCGTTGACGATATTGTCGCCGATGCGCTCCAGATTGCGGGTAATGCGAATCGCGGAGAGCGCAAAGCGCAGCGGATCCTTTTTCAGCACCGTCTCGCCAGAATAGCCGTCAAGACCCATCGCCTTGCGCGATGCGACGGCCTCAAGGATTGCATTCTGCGAAATATTGTCGTTCTCCTTTTCGAGGTCATCAATGCGATCATCGAAATGGATCACCTTTTCGGCCAGAGCATAGTCGTCTTTTTCCAGCGCATCGCCGAGAGTGAGCGTCTGCTCAAGAATGATCTCGGCCATGTTGGAAAGGTTGGTCTTGAGATAGTCAAATCTTGATCGACTGATTGCAGGCGACATGGTCCCCCCGCTCGAACAAGACCGGCCGGTCAGCGCGGCCTTGCCCGACCAAACAGATAGACGGCCCTTGAATCTCAGGCCAGACAAAAAAAAGGCCGACGCTGGAAAAATCCAGGCGCCACTGTATGTTGCGCCGCAACAAACGCGAGGGCGCCAGCCGACGCCTTCAGGCGTGTTTGGAAAGCTCTTCCGGATCGCGCGTTCGATCAAAGGATTGGCGGCAACGCCGACATACAAAAACGACTTCTTTTGGCTTCGCTGTAACGCCATTGATCATCGCCAGCCATCCGAAAATCCCGTAACGATTCATGGTTTCAACCAGCGGGTGATTGCGATCGTGTCCGCAGCGACAGGTAGGCAGGGCTTGCGTGGTCATTCTGTTTCCTGGTGGTAATCGCGCAGCGGCCAGAGGGCGCGCAATCGCTCGCCGAGCCGGGCTTCCTGACCACGATTGACCGGTCGGTAGAACTGCGCCTGCGTAAATGCGGGAGGCAAATAGTTTTCTTCCACAAATGCGCCTGGAAAGTCGTGGGGGTACCGATAGCCTGAGCTTGCACCCTCCCGACGATGGAGCTCCGTGGGGGCATTGCGCAGATGATCAGGGATAGTCACTGTCCGACCGCGCACCGCCTGCAATGCAGCGTCTATCGCCAGATAGCTGGCGTTGCTTTTGGGAGCGCTGGCCAGCAATGTAACAGCCTGAGCCAAAACAATGCGCCCCTCCGGCAGGCCAATACGTTCCAGTGCAGCAAAGGCAGCTACGGCGGTGGATAAGGCCTGTGGATAGGCGTTGCCAATATCCTCGGAAGAAAAAATGATCAGCCGCCTGGCAATGAACAAGGGGTCCTCGCCGCCCTCCAGCATGCAGGCCAGATAGAGCAAAGCCGCATCCGGATCGGAGCCGCGCAGGCTCTTGATCAAGGCGCTGACAAAGTCGTAGTGATTTTCGCCGGCGCGATCGTAGCGACGCAGCCGACCGGCGGCGGCAGCGCGCACCTGCTGCGCTTCGATCGGTATGCCGGTGGCGCCGGCCGGCGCGCGCTGGCGCGCCGCTTCCGCAGCCTGTTCTAGAGCAGAAAGCATCCGCCGCGCATCGCCGCCGGCGCTTTCTACCAGCAATCCGGCGGCGTCCTCGGCCAGTCGAAAGCTCTGCATGGCCAGGTCGGCGCTCATGGCCCGTTGCAAAATGCTCAGCAACTCCTGTTCGCCGAGGGGCAGCAGACGGTATGCCTGAGCGCGTGAAAGCAAAGGACCAATCACCTCAAAAGAGGGATTTTCGGTAGTGGCGCCAATCAGAATGATCCATCCATTTTCCACGGCCTCCAGCATGGCATCCTGCTGCGATTTGGAGAAGCGATGGATCTCATCCAGAAAGAGCGCCAAACCGCCGCCGCCGCTCTGGAAGCTGCGTTTGCCTTCGTCGATTGCTTCACGCACTTCTTTGACCCCGCTGGATACGGCTGAAAGATGGCGGAAGGCTCGGCCCGATTCGGCGGCCAGTATGCGCGCCAGCGTAGTCTTCCCACATCCAGGCGGACCGTAGAGGATCATCGAGTGTAGCGGCCGACCGCGCAGACGCGCCGCGAGTTCCTGCTGACCGGCAAATTCAGGCCAGGCCTCTGGACGCAAGCGCGCCGCCAGCGGCGCATGGCCCGCGTTCGTGGCGGAAAAGAGGTCGCTCACCGCGATTGGCGCGTAGCGATTTGCACCTGACTCTTAACGCCCTCCAGCAGTTGTGCAATCTGCGTCTCCAGCACCCGCACGTTTTCTTCTTTGCTGATTTCCTGGAGCAGGGTATGAATGAAGCTCCGCGTAATCTCAGCCATGCGCTCCTGTCCGGCCTCTTCCGCCAGCGCCGATTCCAGTCCGCGCGCCACATGGCTGTTGACATTGGCCAGTGCCAGACGCACGCCGGGGCCAATCGGCGAGGCAATCCAGCGGTCCATTGCTCGCCGCAGCGAATACTGCACCAGTTCGGTAATTTTGGGCTGAATCTCCGGCACCACACGCTTGCTGATCAGCGTCGCCTGGGTCTCCAGCAGGTCCTGCAATTCATCCAGGGCGCCTTCGTCATTCAGAGATACCAATTCCTTCAAACCGCGCTCACGGACAATGGTCTGGATTTGCGCCAGAATGTTGACCAGCACCATGCCGGAAATCTCTTCGGCAATCACTGCCGCGTTATCATGGATGATTTCCGGCGCGAGGCCTGAATCAGGCAGGAAGTTATTCTCGCGCATTCGCGAAAAGAAGGGAATGATTCGCAGCAATCGAAAGATGGCGGCATGATCAGGCGGAAACAATAGAAAGACTTCGTGCCACTGTCGCACCGGAAACAGGAACCAGCGGCGATGTTCGCGCCGCCAGAGGGCCAGAATCCAGCGCCCCAGAAAATCCAGCCAGAAAAAGGCCACAAAGTAGAGATCGAAGCGGTGGAAGTGATCCTTGGGTTCTCCATCTTCGTCAATCCAGCGAAAGTAGTTGGAGCGGATGGTGGGCAGAATGGCGCGATCAAAGTAGTCCAGCTCTGCTTCGCGCCGCTCAACGCTCAGATTTTCCAGGCTGAAGAAGCGGCGGAAGGATTGTTTGCCAGAATCGAGAGCAAAGTGTTCGCGCATTCGATTCTTGATCAACTCCAGCGATCCGCTCTTGTGCGCCGTGACAAAGGGATCGGATTCAATCATGGCGACGCTCCGGTCGCTCAGTTGCAAAAGCAGAGCCTGGCCCTCCTCCGACTCCAGACTGCGACCATCGCTCAAGAAGCGCCGCAGATGTTCATAGGCTTCCAGGTATTCGTCGGTACTGCGATGGCGCTCAATGCCCTTGATCGGATCGTAAAACAGCAGTAGCGGATCGTATTCCTGACCGCTGAGCCGAAGCTGCGGATTACGCTGGTAGTCTTCGCTGTCGTAGCGGTAGTGCAGCTCAATGGGGAAATACTGTAGATACAAATCGCGCACGGTGAGGTGCGTATAGGGAACGCGCATCAGATAGCTGGCGTCGAAAAAGACCAGTGTCAGATTGATCAGCAAGATAGCGCAGTAAAGAAGTTCGTACATGCGGCGCAGCAGGCTGCGGCGCGGGCGGGCCTGTTTTTGCATCAGCATCTCCATTTCCAGCTTTTCCTGGGAGCTCACAGGCGAAACTCCTCTCAGCGCAGACAATCCGGCCAGCAATAATTTCTCGGCGCGCTTGACGATGCGAGGGCAACCGAGTCAGTAGACCGGCAGTGTCCGGATTTTTCTGCGTAATTGAAGGGATTGACGGCGCCGGCAAGAGCACCCTCTGGCAGGGCCTGGCCGCCCAGCTCCGATCTGCGCCGCTCTGTTTGCTGCGCGAACCCAGCGACCTGCCCAGCGGCGAACTGATCCGCCAGCGATTGCGCAATGCCGACCAGCTTTCGCCAGAAGCATGGCTGCAGTTGTTTCTGGAAGACCGGGCGGCCAATGTAGCCGAGCGTATCCTGCCCGCTTTGCAGCGCGGAATGCTGGTGCTGCAGGATCGCTACTACTACTCCACCGCCGCCTACCAGGGGCAGCCGCTGCGTCCGCCTACGGCGCCTGAGATTCTGGAGATGAATCGGCAGCGCGGTTTTCCGGCGCCGGATTTGCTCCTGTTTCTGGAACTCAGTCCGGAGGATGCGCTGCAGCGCATCTCCGAACGCGGAAAAAAGCAGGAAAGCTTTGAAAGCCTTGCCCAACTCCAGCGTATCGCCGCCAACTATGCGGAAATCCTGCCCGCGGATGCGTTTCGTCTGGACGGCCGCCGCTCCGCCGAGGAATTGCAGAAGCAGGCGCTGGACGAATTGCTGCGACGCCGCGCCGCACGAGGGCCCTGAGGCCCTGGCCGCCTTGTTCAGTTATGAAGATTTACACGCGCAAAGGCGATGACGGCCGTACACAACTGGCCAGCGGCGAGCGCGTCTGGAAGCACAGTCGTCGCGTCGACCTCTACGGCGAGGTTGATGAACTCAATTCCGCGCTGGGCATGGCCGGCGCGGCTCTGCCCCCATCGGCAGAGGAGCTTGCGCTGGGTCTCAAAGAACTGCAACGCCTGCTCTTTGAACTGGGTTCCGAGCTGGCCGGATTTCGGGCGACGGAAGATGGCGCTGTATTCCCGGACGATATTCTGGCGCTGGAGCAGTCGATCGACAGAATGAGCGCCGCGCTGCCGCCGATGCGCCATTTTGTACTGCCCGGCGGCGGAGCTGCAGCAGCAGCGCTGCATCTGGCGCGCACCTTCTGTCGACGACTGGAACGTTCTATGACCCGCCTGATCGCCGAGGGCAATCAGGATGAACAGCGGCGCAAAGTGGTCAGCGACACAAACCTGCGATTCATCAATCGCCTGTCCGATTATTTGTTTACAGCGGCAAGATTTGCTAACCACCTTGAGGGAATTGAAGATGTGCAATGGCGCTCACGCGCCAGGTCGCGGCAAGGCGATGAAAAAGAGACGCCTCCTCTACCGCCGGCAACGAGCTAGCCGCAGTCCTTATTTTTCTGATCAGAGAAGAAAATAACGGAAAGGAGAAGCAATGGATTTTGGCATATTTGGCTGGATTTTTATCGGACTGATCGCCGGCGTTCTCGGACGCTTTCTGGTGCCCGGCGACGATAAGATGGGCATCATCTGGACTATATTGCTGGGCATTGGCGGCGCGTTGCTGGGAGGATTTGTTTTTCCCCGACTTGGTCTGCCGATTTCGGGCCTGTGGTCCTACGTGGCCGCCACCGCCGGCGCAGTAGTGCTGGTACTGGCTTTCCGCTTTATTCGTCGTCGCTAAACTATTTCGCTGCCGTCGGCCATCGGCGGCGGCAGCGAACAGCTCCGCTCAATTTTCGTGCAGCAGCTTCTTGATGCGATCACGCAGCTCTGCGGCTCGTTCAAAATTCTCTGAATCGACCGCCTTCTGTAAATCGGCCTTCAGCTGTTCCAGCTCGGAACGCGATTCGCTGGCAGCAGCAGGCGCCGCCGCGGGGGCTTCGCCTTCCTCCGCCGCCTCCGGCGAACTCTGGCTCTCTTCGCCAATCACCACCGCCGCCTCACGATAGACCTTCTCGTGCATGTACATCGGGCAACGCACACGAATGGCGACGGCCACGGAGTCCGACGGGCGCGCATCAAGTTCAACCACGCCTTCGTTGGTCTGGATCACGATGCGCGCATAGAAGATGCTGCCGATGATATCATTGATGATAATATGCAGGACGCGCGCTTCCATCTCCTGCAGCATATTGACAATCAGGTCGTGAGTATTGGGGCGCGGAGGCGTAACTCCATCGAGTGCGCTGGAGATGGAATAGGTTTCCAGGGGGCCGATGAAAATCGGCACGACTTTGCCCGACTGCGCCTCCAGCGGTTTGAGAAAGATGGCAAAGCCGACGTTGGTGATGGAAACATCGGAGATGGTCACTTCCAGCAGATTCTCAGGCAACATGCAAACTCCGTGCGCCGATCGGCGCTCGCCGGCTGGGGCCAGTTTCTACCTTGCCTCCGACCATTCAACCACAACCTGGCCGTCCATTTCGGCGGCAATTCCCGGCAGGTCGCTGTGCACGGCGACGTGCAGCTCGGCCGGAAAGAGTCGCGCGTCCGGCGGCCGATCCAGCTGGCCGGCCTTTTTCTGCACGGCATTGAGCATTGCGCCCAGGTAATCAAAGCACCAGGCGCCGCCGCCATCGCTATCGATGCGCAGGCCTTCAAAGTGTCCCTCGCCGCTTGCGCCGTTGCGCAGTTGCAGCCTCCAGCTGCAGCTCAGGGAGCGATGCAGATTCTCTTTTTCGGATGCGCTCAGCGTGCGCTGAAACGCCAGGTGCAGGCCCGGCGTTTCACGGGAATGAAAGTACATGAAGTAGCCCAGTTCTCGCCAGCTGCGCAGCGAACGCGCCGGGACCTCTGGCCGGTAGACGCGATCGACCCCGGACCACGGCTTCAAGCATTCGCCCTCGGCCGTGGCGTCATCGCAGAAGCTGGCCCGGACGATATGCGGCGGCTGCAATCGAAGCCAGAGCCAGAACGCCGTCGCCGCTGCCAGCACAATGCCAGCAAAGCCTGCCAACCATTGCCAGCGTCGACGCGTCATTTGCCTGCCGCCATGATAATCAGTCGCACATCGTTGAAGGCAGCGATCAGCTCTTGCTGTCGGAAAAAGGCGCTGGTATAAAGGAAGGGCCGAAAGGAGAGTTTTTCAAAGTAGAGCGCGGCCTCGGCGTAGATGCCGTCATATAGATAGACGCGGTGAAAGTCCTCGCTGGTTGCAGCGCGCACCGTCTGGTAGAGCGTCACATAGCCGCAGTCCAGCTCCACCAGCGGAGCGCCGTTGCTTTGCAAGCGCGCTTCAAGCGCCACGCTGCGGCGGCACAGGTCGACCAGTTCCTCGCGGCCCACCGGACGCCGGAAGCTGAGCAGCCGGGCCAGACGGCGATTGGGAAGCCCGTACTGACTATGTCGCAACTCGGCCGGAAGGTTTCCGGTTTCGTAGTCGATCTTGCCCAGGCGTCGCTCCGCCTGGGCGCGGGCCTGCTGGAAAAGCGCCAGATCGTCAAAAGCCGCTATGACAAAGGCCCTGGCGGCCGGCGGCTCGCTAAGCGGTGCTTTCCAGGCTCGCGCCATCGCAGGACAAGGAATAGTATTGAAATTCCGCCGCAATAGCATTTTTCTTCCGCGCAATGAGCGAAGAGGCGCGAAAGAACGAACTGGAGTTCCCCCAGGCGCGAGCCCAACTGGAAGCCGAACTGGATCCGATTCTTTCGGAACGCGGCATCAGCCAGCGGCCGGCCTTTACCTATGAAAAAGGCGAAACGCGCCTTGTGTTTCCCACAGGCGGCATCGATCGCGGCCTGATCTTCGACGCCATGGCGGTGATTAAGAACCATATTGAAAACCTGCGCATTCACACCCTGGAGCCCGGATACATCGTCTTTCAGGATCTTGGTCCCAATCTGTATGCCAGCAACCGCAGCGCTTTCGAGGGAATTCGTTTCAAGTTCGTTTCGATTACTTCGGCCAGCAGAGTCGAGGTTTCGCGACGCGGCAATCTGAGTCAGGATGAGCTGCAGGCCGCGGTCAATTTGTTCCGCCTGTTTCATCCGCTGGAAAAAAGCTCCGATCCTGGACAGCGCCTGGCAGAACTGGGCGTCAAGGTCTACCGGGCGGAGAATACGGCGCGCGCCGAGGGCGAACGAGAGGGCGCGATCAACATCGGCAAACGCTATGGTTTCGCCGGCTACAAACGGACCAAGCAGGAAATTCTGGAAGCAGTGATTCTGCCGCTGAAGCATCCGGAGGTATTTCGCGGCGTTGCCAGGGCCACGCGCGGCACCGAGGAGGGAAGCATTCCCCGTGCAGCTCTCTTCGAGGGGCCGCCGGGCGTAGGCAAGACTACCATGGCGCGCATCGTCGCAGCGGAAACCGGCATACCGCTGGTCTATGTGCCCATCGAGAATATTTTGAGCAAATATTACGGCGAATCGGCGCAAAATATGGCGGCGATCTTTGATGCCGCAGCGCTCTACGATCAGGTCATCCTCTTTCTGGATGAGATCGACTCGCTGGCTGGCTCTCGCGAAGAGGGCATGTTCGAGGCGACGCGACGCATTCTCTCGGTGCTGCTGCGCAAGATCGACGGCTTCGACAGTCGCGATGGCGTCATTACCATAGGCGCCACCAACCGCGCCAGCGATCTGGATCGCGCCCTGCTCTCGCGCTTTGACACGATCATCAGCTTTCCGCTGCCGGATCTCAATGAGCGCGCCACGATCTTCCGGCGCTATGCCGGTCATCTGGCCGCCGAAGAAATCGAACCGCTGGCTCGATCCTCGGAAAAGCTCTCCGGCCGCAACATACAGGACATCTGCGAATTTGCCGAGCGCCGCTGGGCGCGCGCTTTGATCCAGGAAGGCCGTGCGATCTGCCCGCCGCCGGCCGAGCTGTATCGCGAAATCACCCTGGCGAAAGAGGCCCAGCACGAGTCTTTCTGAATTGACAGGCCCAGGGGGCGCGCTCAGCTTACGTTGCTTGGGTCGTGGATTTCCACAGCCCAACGCTTTTCGCATGAACACTCTTCCTGGCCCCGGATTCCCCCCCGGGGTTTTTTTTACTCCCCGCCCGTAGCCCCGCGCAAACGGCGCCAGATTCCAGGCGCCGCGTTGGCGGCGGCTCACCCCGCGCCGGAGTCCGCGCCGGCGGCAAACTGACGCGCTGCGGCGGCCAGTGCTTCGCTATCGGCGGTGGCCAGCATCGTCGTCCAGCCGCGATCGGCCGCCGGCGACAGATTCTCCTGCCGGTCGTCGGCAAAGAATATCGCGCCCGGCAAAAGTCCGGGCAGGGCGCGGCAGAGAGATTGCTCTATGATTGCAAAGTATTCTGGATCAGGCTTGCGGCGACCCATTTCGCAGGAAAAGAACAGGAAGTGCGCGCCCTCCAGCGCTGGCAGGCGTTTGAAAATTTCCTGGTACCACTCGCCGTAATTGGAAGCAATGCCGCTGCGCAGGCCCGGCTGCCGACCCAACTCCGCCAGCAGCTCGGCCATGCCCTGACGAAAGCGCAGCTCGCGCATCAAGGCCTTCTTGAGTTTCTCCGGTCGCGGCAGCCCTTGCTCCTTCCAATCCTCGCTGCGATAGAAGCTGCGGAAGTACTCCCGCTCTGAAATGCGACCCAGCTCAAATTCCAGAAATGCTTCGCGGCGACGCGCTGCGGAAAATCGGCGCAGTTGTTCGGCTTGCGGCAGCAGACGCTGGATGGCCGGATAGAAGGGTTCATCGATCAGCGTGTCCATCATATCGAAGAGCAATACACGCACCGGTCCAGCCGATCGATGCAGCGTGAGAGCGGTCAAGCGCAGCCCAAATCGGGGCTCTGGAATTTCCAGTGGTCCCGAGCTGGCGTCGCCGGCAGAATAGACAAAAAGCAGCGGTCGATGTGCAACAGGAGCTTGCACCGCACGCGGAGTCCCGCCAAACAGCCTGATACGCCGGTTGTGCAGTCAGAGGCAAATTCCGTTCTGCGTAACAATGGCTGAAAAGTCCGAATAAGCTTTTCCAGGCGCCCGGTTGAGAAGCCGGGCTGCCTGAGGCGGAGCCTGCAATGGTCGCGACGCTGCTCTATAATACTCTATTGCTGTTAGCATACGCCATCTTTCGTTTGGTTGCACTCTTTTCAGGGCGCGCTCGTTCCTTCCTGAAGTCGCGACAGCAAGGACTGGCGTCCTTGCAGCAGTGGTTGGCGAGCTATGCGGCTGACGCTCCTCGGCCGCTCTGGCTGCATGCCGCTTCGGTGGGCGAATTGGATCAGGCCCTGGCTGTGGCGCGCGAGTTTTCGCGAAAGGCGCCAGAGCATCCTGTAATCATTTCCGTTTTCAGTTTGAGTGCGCGAACGGCGTCACAGCCTGGCATTGCTCTGGTCTTCTATATGCCGCTCGACCTGCCCTGGCGCTGGTCGGCGCTGGTGCGGCGGATGAGACCGCTGGCTTTTGTTACGATGACCTGGGATCTTTTTCCCAATCTGCTGCGCGCGATGAAGGCCCAGCGCCGGCCCGCTTTTCTGGCTTCGGCCGCGCTGAATGCAGATAACTGGCGGCTGCGCCCCACGATGCGCCCCTTGTTTCGTCCTTTTTATGCAGGCTTTCAGAAAATCCACGCCGTCAATGAACAGCATGCCGCTCATTTTCGCCTGCTGACCGACGCCGCGCGCGTCCAGGTAAGCGGCGATGCGCGCTACGACCAGGTGCTCTTCAAGATTGAAAACGCCAGCTTGAAGCGCGATCTGGAACAAACGCTGCGCTGGCTCGCCCGCGGAACTCCGCCGTGGATTCTGGCCTCCACCTATGCGCCCTGCGAAGAGCGCATCTTGCCAGGATTGCCAGACCTGCTGGAGCGCCATCGGCGCTTTCAGGTCTGGATATTTCCACATAAAGTGGACGAGCCTCGCCTCGCGGAAATTTCACTCAGACTCGAACAGTTGCATATTCCATATCAAAGTCTCAGCGCACTCCTGCAGGGAAGGCGTCCGCCCCGCAAGCCGCGGGTCGTCCTGATGGACCGCCTCGGCTTGCTGGCCGCCGCCTATCGCTTCGCCTGTTTTTGCTACGTGGGCGGCGGCTTCCACCAGCGCGTACACAACACCGCTGAACCGGCGGCCTGCGCTATCCCTGTACTCAGCGGTCCGCGCATCGACTATTCGCCGATTGCGCAAGATCTGGCCCGCGCCGGGGCGCTGCTGGCCTGTGATGACGGCCATCAGCTGCTGCAAGCGGCGGAGCGCTGGATGAAGCAACCGCGCGAGGCGAAGCTGGCCGGCGCACGCGGCAAAGCCTTTCTGGAGGCCGAACGCGGCAGCGCCGCGCGCTTTGTTACTGCCGAGTTACAGCCCCTGCTGCCGGGACGCCCCAGCGCTACGGCAGGGAAGAGACGCCTTTGAAACGCTCTGCTAAGAACGCCCTCTGGGCCAGCGGACGCAAAACGGCCGGACTGGCTGTGCTCTTGAGCTTTGCTTTGTTGCCAGCGGCTCGCTGCTTTTCGGACGATCTTGCTGCATTGCCGTGGTCCAGACCGCAGCGCGTGCTGCTACTGATTTCTATTGATGGCTTTCAGCTTCGCGCGCTCTCGCAGTCCGCGACGCCCAATCTGGCGCAACTGCGCTTGCGCGGCGCCGGCGGCAGCGCGCGCGGCGTTTTTCCCAGCGTTACCTGGCCGGCGCATGCAACGATCAGCACCGGCGTTGGCCCGGCGCTGCACGGCGTGGTTGGCAACTACTTCCTGGATCGCGATGCACGCCGACTGGTGCGCGCCTGGCAGCTGGATGAAACGGAGTTGATTCGAACGCGAACCTTCTACAGTCGTCTGCGCGAGGAATTTGGGCTGCAAAGCGCGGCCCTGCTGTGGCCTGGCAGTTCGCACAGCCCCGATCTGGTCTACAATGTGCCCGAAGTATACGGCGAGGAAGGCTTTGCCGCGACGCTGGACGACGCAACGCGTCGGGAACTGCAGAGCGCCGGACAGAATATCAATGACTGGGCGGAGCGCAGCTACGGCGAAGACGTCGAACTTGATGCACTGGTGCGCGATGCCGCCGTTCACTTGATCGCGCACGATCCCCCGGACGTGCTGATGGTCCATTTTGTTTCCTACGATACGCGACAACATCGCAGCGGCCCGGATACCGCCTATGCCCGAAGTGCGCTGGCTTTTATCGATGATTGCATTGGCGATATTTTTCGCGCACTGGATGCGGCCGATTTACGCGATCGCACTTTGACGCTGCTGGTTTCAGATCACGGCTTTTTGCAGGTGAATCATGCCGTGGACCTGAACCGAGAATTGCAGGCCCAGCGTTTGGTCCGCAACGCCGGAGCGCGCGAACAGAGCGGCGAAGAGGTCTGGGCGGTAACCAATGGTCACAGCGCCTATGCCTACGCGCTCAATCCGGCGCGTCGCGGACAGCTGCAGCGCGCGCTGCGCCGGACGCCCGGCTTGCAGCGCTTACTTTTGCCAGCGGACTATGGAATCGTCGGCCTGCCGGACCCTTTGAGCAATCCGCGCGTCGGCGACTTTGTTGTCGTATTGAAGCCGGACTACTTCTTCAGCCAGCTCTCCGGACGCCGCAGCTCCGTGCGTCTGCCGCGCAGCGTTGGCATGCACGGCTATTTTCCGGATCATCCAGCGATGTTAAGCGGCTGGATACTTTCCGGCGCCGGAGCGCCGGCGATCGCCGAGGATCTATCGATTGGGCTGGAAGACGTAGCGCCGGCCGTGCTGCGCTATTTTGGGGCCCAGCCTGCGCCGCTGCCGGAGGGCAGACTGGCGCCGCTGGTCCCGACGCCCAGGCCTTAAACCAATTGCAGCCCGTCGATCAAAAGCGACGCACTAGTTTACGATCAGCTCCATGACCCAGACATCCGAGACTTTGCCTTCGGAGAGGACGTGATTCACGCTGGCCTTGATTTCTTCGGCCAGTTCGAGACTGGCATGGGTCGTGGATAGTTCATCCTTGGTTTTGCCGCGCAAGATCAGGTTGATGATGTGGCGCATCTGCGGCATACGCTGCGCCAGTTCTGCGCCCAGCGCCGGATTGTTGGCATCAAAGCCAAGCGACAGTCGCATCTTGATAAAGTGCGGTTCGCCCTGGTCCGCCGTGTTGACGCGGAAATCGTCCTGGAAGTTGAAGTTCTCCGTCGGCGGCGGCGGCTTGACCACGGCGATGGACTGCACTTCTTTGAATTGCTGCGCCGCCGCCTGTTGGGCTACAAAAAAGGCGATCACCGACATCAGCACCACGCCAAGCACGCCAAGGGCGACATAGATCAAAATCTTGACGATTTTCGAGAGACCGGAGGAGGCTGTGGGCTCGTAGCCCGCCTGTTCCCCGCTCTCCTGTTCTTCTTCGTCTGCACCAGCCATAGCTCACCTCGACCGCCGTCGGTCGCATTCGACGCCAGCGCCGCTTGAGCCCCGGTCGGCGGGGACGCTGGCGCCGCACAGAAGGGTTGCTTCTGCTACAGACAATATCGTGCCATTTCCAGATTTGGCAGAGAAATTTACCGCCGGCAGCCGCTTTCCAGATAACGGAGTCAATCAATCGGGCAGCAGCGACTCGGCGCCGGGCAAGGGCGTTTCTGGCAGTCGAAAACCAGAAGAGCTGGCGCCGCGCACGGAGTCCTTGTTGGTCAAAATGACAATGTCGATGCGTCGATTGTGCGCCGACGCCTCCGGCGTGCCGGCGTCGCCCTCGCTGGCCAGCGGTCGAAAGGCGCCATAGCTGACTGCTTGCATCCATTGTGCGGGCACTCCCTGCGATGACATGAAGGCGGTAGCATTGATGGCGCGAGCTCCGGCCAGATCCCAGCTGTTACTGTAGTTGCGTTCGTCGCGAACGCCCTGGTTGCTCTGGCCGGCCAGGCTCTCATCCTCGCCGGAGGAAGAATATCCTTCCACGCGGACATAGCGCTCCAGGTTCTTGCAGACCACCGCCGCTTTCTGCAGCACTTCCTCAGCGGAGGCCGTCAATTGGGCGCTGCCGGGTCGAAAAAAGTCGGCGCTGATCAGAGAGATCACCAAACCTCGTTCGTCTTCCGAAATGCGCACCTTGCGCGCCCGGATCTCCGGTTGAAAGACGCTGACCGCTTCCTGCTTGGAACGCGAGAGCGAGCGACCGCGCGTCATCGATGGCAAGGATTCCAGATTCATGCCCATTTCTTCCAGACGTCCGGCAGAAAGCGTCTGGCCGCCAGTAAAGAATCCCATACTGTTGTTGAAAGCTGAAAGAATCAGCTGGATCTCCTGCGGCGTGGCCTTGCCCGTGGCAAAAATCATTACAAAGAGGCAGAGCATCAGCGTCACCATGTCGCCGTAGGTCTGCAGCCAGAGCGGCGCGCCTTCTTCGCAGGGCGGACACTTTACCTTCTTGGCCATGATCGTTTCGATTGCAGCAAGGGCCGCTGGCCTTACTTGTCTCCGGCGCCTTCTTCCAGCGCGGTACGCTCGGAGGGGGCCAGGAAAGAGGCCAGTTTGTCTTTTACAATGCGCGGGTTGTCGCCGGACTGAATGGAGAGAATGCCCTCAATCATAATCGTCTTGGTGGCAACCTCCTCATCGCTGCGCAGGGCCAGCTTCTTGGACAGCGGCAGGGCGACAATATTGGCGCCCATCGATCCATAAAGCGTGGTAATCAGGGCCGCCGCCATACCGGCGCCGATGGCCGCCGGGTCTCCGGCGCCAAGGTTCTTGAGCATCTGCACCAGGCCCACCAGCGTGCCAAGCATGCCAAAGGCCGGAAAGTAAAAGCCGGTATCGTTCCAGAATTTGATGCCCTCAGAGTGGCGACCCTTCAAGTTTTCAATGTCCGTTTCCAGGATGTTGCGTACCAGCTCCGGGTCCGTGCCATCGACAACCAGCTGAATGCCCTTGCGCAAGAAGGGCTCGTCGAGATTGACCAGGTCGTCTTCCAGCGAAAGCAAGCCCTCGCGGCGCGCCCGTTCGGCAAAGTTCACCAGGGTCAAAATCAAATTGGCCGTGTCCGTGGTCCGCGGCGTGAAAGCAAAACGAGTGTAGGTGGGAATCTGAAGCAGGCGCGAAAGCGGCGCCTGGGCAATGGCCGATGCTGTTCCGCCGCCAAAGGTGATGAACAAGGAGGGGATGTCGAAGATGTCGCCCAGTCCCAGGCCGGCGTAAAAGGTCCCGAACATAACCAGACCAAAACCGCCGACTACGCCTGCAATTGTCGCAATATCCATGGAACCCGTGCTCCTGCCCTTCGATTAGCCTGTCCCGGCGGAGGCGCTGCTTTGAGTATCGTCGGACAGGCGCGGACCGCCCTGGAAAATTTTTCGCTCAAACTCCTGGATCAAGCGGACGATATCCTGGGGACTTTCAGTAACGACGTAGCGCCGCTCATTGGTCAAAGTTATGACCGTATCCGGCCGATTTTCAATCAGCTCGATCAAGCGGTGATTCAGGACAAAGGGTTCGCCCTTCAAGCGATGCAGCTCGATCATGACCAGAACCCCAAGCTGCCAGGGCCTGCCTGGCCGTCCGCAATAAATCGGGCGGCGCTTGCACTCCGCCAGCGCCGGCCAGAGCGCGTGGACAGTTTTTCATTTACGCCCTTCCCGCCCGCCGCACTTTGCCGGTCTTGATCAGGAGCTGAGGCCCGCGCTCCGGCGGCGCTTCGGCCATGGGTTGCCGGCGCAGTGGTATTCTCCAGCATCACTTTCCTGCTGTTCTTCGCCTTTGTATTTGTATTTCAGTGGTACGGCATTGCGCTTCTGCCGGAGCGCATGCGCCTGCGGGCGCTGCACTACTTTCTGCTGCTGGCCTCCTACTTCTTTTATACTTTTTCCGTCTGGCAGTATGGCCTGTTGATTGCCATCACCACGCTGATCGACTACGTCGCCGGGCTTACGCTTGGCTACTATCATGAAAATGCTCCAGATTCTCCGCGTTCACGCCGGGCGCGAGCGCTGTGCTTGTTGATCAGCTTGAGCATGAATCTAGGGATCCTGGGATACTTTAAGTACACGGATTTTTTCAGTGAAAGTGTGATCGCCCTGCTGAACAGCGTTTCGCCCGGCGCAGTCAGCGAAAGCAGTCGCTATTCGCTGCTGCTCCATTTGATTCTACCGGTTGGCATTTCCTTTTTTACTTTTCAATCGATGAGCTATACCATTGACGTTTATCGAAAAGTCATTCCGGTAGAGCGCGACCTGCTGCGCTTCGCCCTGTTTATCGCTTTTTTTCCGCAGCTGGTGGCCGGACCGATTGTAACGGCCAAAGAGTTTCTGCCCCAACTGCAGCGCATGCCACAGTTCAATCTGGAACGGATGCGGCTTGCTGCGCGCTGGTTTGCGCTGGGCTATTTTAAGAAGGTCGTTCTGGCCGACAACGTGGCGCCGGTCGTCGACCAGATATTTGGCGCGCCCCACGGTCTAGGGGCCATAGCATTGTGGGTCGGCGCCATTGGCTTCTGGGTGCAGGTCTATTGCGACTTTTCCGGATACTCGGACATGGCCTGGGGCGCGGCAATCTTTCTGGGCTACGAACTGCCGGAGAATTTTCGTCTGCCTTACTTGAGCCGCTCAATAACCGAACACTGGCAGCGATGGCACACCTCGTTGATTCGCTGGAACCGCGATTATCTCTACATTCCGCTGGGCGGAAATCGCGTTGGCTACTGGCGTCAGAAGTTCAACATATTTTTCACAATGTTTGTGGCCGGCGTCTGGCACGGCGCCAACTGGACCTACGTTCTGTGGGGCGGCATTCATGGAACGCTGCTGGCGCTGGAAAGCGGTCTGCGCCAGATGCTGCGCAACAGACAGAACCTGCATACCACAGAAGAGCGAGCGCAAGATGCGGCGCGCCTGCATCATGCTGCGCCGCCCAGCAATTATTTCAGCCGCAAGTGGCCGCTTGATTTGCTGAAGCTGGCGGCGACCAGCTTTGTTACCATTTACTTTGGAACGCTATTTCGAGCGCCCGAGATTCAGACAGCGTGGTCGATGATGACGGCGATGCTTGGCTTCGGTGCAGCGGCCGACGCCAGCGCCGGGCTGGCGGCCCTGGATTCAAACATGGTGTGGCTGGCAGCTTTTGTGATGATCGCCGGGCAGATCATCGGCTGGCAGATCTTTGAACGGGGACGCTTCCAGAATCTGCTGCCGGCCTGGGCGGAAACTGCGCTGTGGCCTGTCTTTGCTCTAATCTGTATCCAGATTGGCGCCAGCGACGCTTCGCCCTTTATCTATTTTGTATTCTGAGACTCCAGCCAGTGATGCCCGACGCAGTTTCTGAAAATCTTTCTCCCTGTCGAAGACTCTGCCGACTTGATCTCGCTGGGCGTCGCTGTGTCGACTGTGCGCGCACCCTCGACGAGATTGCGACGTGGTCCAAGCTGACGACAGACGAGCGCAAGCGTATCATGGGCGAACTTCCCCAACGTCTGCGCCAGGTGGAAACGGATAACTCTTGACGCCAGCGGAGCTGCCCGCAGCGCTGGCAGAATAGTCTTCAGGGAGGAAGTTGCCGTCCTTTGCGACGGGGAGCGCCGATTGATTCGTCGCTTCGGGTGAGATTCCCGCGCTGTCCCGCAACTGTAATCATGGCAGTCCCAAAGCCTGCCCTGTAAGCCAGATCTTCCCCGCGAACGGACTTCGAGGATAGAGTCCATCGCATTCTCACACGCCGCAGGCGCGCGAGGGGGCCCCGGAGACGAAAGAGAGTCCAGGGGCTCTGCTATGCGCGCCAGGAATAACCTGAGTATCCATTGCTTCGCATTGCGCGGCCTCCGGCTTTCTCAACATCCAGGAGAAGGCTAATGAAAAGAAAGATTCAAATCGCGGGCGCGATGGCGCTCATATTGAACATGAGTTACTGTCCACTGGGCGCCGGATCGGAGGACGACTCCGACGAGCAGGGCCAAAACGCAGCGCTGCTGCTGGCCGGGCTAATACTGACAACGCCAGAGATCGCCGGGCGCTGGCACGACAACGGATTCAATACGGACCTGACGGTCAGTCCGGTGAATAGCATCTGGACGGCCGCCGGCACGGGAACGGGCTACTCCTTCACCTATGCGCTAAGAGAATTCGATAACAGCTTGAACCGTTTCTACTACGAGTGTACAGCACAGACTGGCGGGGGCTGTACTGTCGGTCAATTTGGCGCCGTCGCCTGGACGCAGCCGGATGGCAGCAGTTTCTACTGGTGCGAGTATTCCTTCAGCCAGAGCAGTCTGGCTGCCGCCAAAGCGGCCAGCGCCTCCAGCGCCAACGCCTCGAACCTTTCCAGCGGTTGTGCGGGCTTTTCATGGACGCGCTATGATCGCCGCTAAAACGCAAACAAGGCCGCTGCGCTACTCGGCGGCCGCTGCGGCCTTCTGTGCCGCATTGCTTTCGACCTGCGCCCAGCCTGGCGGCGATGATAGCGCGGCCGCGGCGCTCCTGCTGGCAGCCGTAGCGCCATCCAGTGGCGCAAGTTGCCAGCAAACAGCGGCGCCGCCGGCAGGCGCCTTCGTGGCCGACGTCGCCGCCAGCGCACCCGGCAACACTGGCGGCGTTTTTTATGACGTTCGCTGCGCCGTCAATGGCGTGCGCGGGGCCGGCGATGCCAGCGGATCAACCGATGTTTTCAGTTTAAACGAAAGCGGACTGACAGCGTCCATGGTCCTGGAGTGGAGCGGCCGGCGCGTGCTCAACGGCGGCGGCGTCGACTTTGTGGTCTATGAGAATGCCTTTTTTCAAAGCGGCAACAGCAGCCAGCGCTTCATGGAAGCGGCGATCATCGAGGTTAGCGAAGACAATATCAGCTATTGCGGTTTCAACCCGGACTATACAAACGCCCCGGAGACCAGCTATTCGCAGGACCCGACAAAGTGGTCGCGTTTTGCCGGCATCAATCCAGTGTACTACAACCAGGATCAAAATCCGATGACCTCGGCGAACCTGTTCAATGGCGTTGGCGGCGGCGACCGCTTCGATCTGGCTAACCTGGTAGACGATTCCGCTTCCTTTGCCAACGGCTGTTCGCCAGCGCTGGTTACAAATTTGAAGGCAAGCGGATTTGTCTATTTGCGCATTCGCGCCGCATCGTCGCTGAACAATCCCGCGACTGCCGCGCCCTTCTTGCGCGACCCGGGCGCCTTCAATGGCCCCGACATCGACGGGGCCATCGCCGCCAGCGTTGCGACGCGCTGAATCAGGCCGGCGGTCCGAGGCGCTTGCGTTTGATATACATTTCCAGACCGGTTCCCGCTTCCTTCTGAACCTTTGCTTTTACGGAAGGCAGCCAGCCCAGGAACAGTCCGGTTGGGCCAAGGGCCATGCGCGCCCAGCGCCAGAAGTTGAAACTGTCGCGATGCTTCTGGATCTTGCCGTTCTTAAATTCAAAGGAGGCTGTGATGTGGTTCTCGATTCGCCGTCCGGTCTTAGAAAAATCGTAGCTGGCAATCCACTTTGCACCGCCGCTTGCATCGTCGGCGTGTACATCGCTGAAAGTCAGCGAGAAGTTCTGCGCCCGCTCCGCGAGCATCTTCCACATCGCGCCAATCCGCCAACCCTTCAAATCGGGAAAGGCTGGATCGCCAAAGGTGGCATCATCCGTATAGCAATCGGCCATAGTGGCCCCGTCCAGTTTTTGAAAGGCGCTATAGAATTTTTGAATCAGTTCTTCATTGGGATGCATCTTTCTCGCTCCTGAAATTACTGCGCTGTCCTGCGCTCAGTCGGCGGCGATCTGCAATTCGCCGGAAACTTTCGTCTCGCCGTCATCGGCGACGGCTTCAATATTTACCTGCAAGATCTTCTTACCGTTTTCTTCTTTCTTCTTTTTGACCACGCCCTTACAGCGGATCGTCTGCCCCGGTCGGCTCATTCCCTTAAATTTCACGCCAAAAAAATCAATCTGCGCGGCCGGCGCCCAGTTGGTCGCCAGACGACCGAGCATCGCCATGATGTACATGCCATGGGCGATCGTCCCGCCAAGCCCGACCTGATTGGCAAAAGCGGGATCGGTATGAATGGGATTGAAATCGCCGGAAGCGCCGGCGTAGCGCACCAGATCCATATGCTGGATGACGCCGCTCTTCAATTCTGGAATCTCTGCGCCGACTTCGTAGTCGTTAAATGCAATGCGTTTCATTCTATAGCTCCTGCGCCGTCTCAGCTGCCCTCGGGACGTATGACAATGGCCATTTCCGCTTCGATCAGCGTTTCTCCCTTTTCGTCCTTATAGACAGAGCGAAAGGTGACCATGTCCATTTTGCCAACCTTCACATCGACGATTTCCGGTTGAGCGTGCACGGTGGTTCCCGGATAGACTGGCTTGTGATACGTGTATTCTTCCTTCATATGTAGCAGGCGCGCCGTATCGATGCCAACAGAGCGCATATCGTCCCAGATCTTTGGATAGCCCCAGAACATAAAGGTCGTTTGAAAGGTGGGCGGCGCTGGCGTATCCAGGTAGCCGGCAGCCTTTGCTGCTGCCGCGTCGAGGTAGATCGGATTGGTCTCCCCGATCGCCTGGCAGAATTCGCGAATCTTGCCGCGCTCGACCGTGAAGGCGTAGGGATCGAGCTTCTTGCCAATGATATCCTTGCTCAATGCTATCATGCGTCCGATGCTCAAGCAGGGAAGCAAGCGGTCAAGTAAGTGCCGGAGACTGGCCGGGCTCAGTAACGCAAAGCAAGTGCAAAGATGTAACGGCTGTAGTAGCGGGCCGCCGGTCGCTTGCTGAGGCCGCTCCAGGGATCGATTTCGCGTACGGAAGATCGATAGCGGGCCCCCGAGGCAGCCAGACTGAGCGCGCCGCGCACATCGCCAGCGGCATAGGGCCAGGAGAGCGCCAGAATTCCCTCGGCGCCCTGACCGCGATCAAAGCGCGCATAGTTCAGATATACGTCGGCGCTGAATTTTGAGCCTGGCGCCGCGCCAAGGCGCAGACCACCCAGCGCAGCGCCGCCATTCTCATAGTTCGGAGTTGCAGGGTCTACATTGTCGCGAATCCGGTCGGGCAACAATTCAAAGCGCGAGAGTCCCGGCGTTGGAATCAGGGTGCGACCCGGCTGTAGATTGCGTAAAGCAGTACGCTCGGCGCCGGGCGGAGGTCCCTGTACGAGAATCGATGCCGGCCCGCCAAGGAAGAGCGGGCTTGGGCGCACCGCGCCAAATCCGCGCAGGTCATCGTCGCTGTCGTTGCGGTCGCGGGAGCTCCAGAGGCCCGCCATCTCCAGTTCCGGGCCGCGATGAATCGGCAATGCGCGCACGCAAGCGTAGCGCTCTGGAATTCGTTGCTCGCAACCAGGTCCTTCCTGTCCGAGGCCCAGATGAAAGACCAGCGATCCGTAAGCCATCCCGCCCCGAATCGCACGTCGACTCTGCCGCAGTCGAACGCCGCCGCTATCCACCGCCATCTCGCGCCCGTGGTTGTAAATGCCGCCGGCGCGCCAGCTGATCGCGCGCGAGGTACGTGAAAAGTAAAGTCCCCAGTAGTGTACGTCCAGGTCGGGCAGCGCCGACTGGCCAAGAGGAACAGCGACCGACTGCCCGAAAGCGCCAGGCAGATAAAGATCTGGAATAGTGGCACGTCCGGGAAAGCGGAGAAAGCCATAGTAGCCGTTGATTGCAAAGAGGCGGCCGGCTAGCGAGGCGCGCGCCAGGTAGAAGGCCGCCACGTTGTCGCGCCCATCGCTGCGGCTCCGGAGCAGTCGTTCACGCTGCAATTGCCAGGCCCCGGCGCCCAGGTTGACCAGGAAGCTACGACCTAATCCCCAGTCGGCGCTAACACCGGGCGCTTCGCCAACAAACAGGAAACCATCCGGATCGGAGATTGCCAGATGTCTGCCAAGTAAGGCCTGAAAGCCACGGTAAGGCGCTCCAAGGCGGCGATCTACGACAAAGACCTCGCCGGCGCGCCCGTAGTCGGGTCCGCCAAATAGGCCCTCATCCTCCTCCGAGGACTCTGTGGTACGTACCACAAAGGGCCGGCGCGCATAACGCAGCAGGAGCGCAGCTTCAGCAACCTCAGAGTCAAAGGCCCAGTTGAGCTGGCTTCGATTCCAACGCAGATAGTCCCATTCGACCCGGGCAATGAACCGAGCGCCAAGCTCCAGTTCGGCGCGGCGCAGGCCAGCCTCGCCCCCGCCCTGCAGCTGGATCAACCCGTGGTCCTGGACCCTCTTTTCCTGGGCCACGCCGCCATGTTCTGAGGCCGCACCAAGCAGCAGCCCGATGGATGGTCTTAACCAGGGACGCCAGCTTGCTGCAGCATCGTCCCGGGCGCCCCCCTCCGGCTGCGGATCGCCTTCCCTGGTCTCAGGCCTTCCCTGAACTGTGGCGGGAGCAGCGCCACCGAGCGGCGCAACCTGATCAGAACCAGGTTCCGGCTCTATCGCCTGAGCCCAGACAGCTGACCAGGCTGAAAAAGTGAGCAGGCAAGCGGCCAGCAAACCGACTCGGCCCCACCGAAATGGATTGCCTTGTAGTGCGGCGCAAAAAAAGTCGTTCAGTATCTTGTGCGTTGCACTAATAGAGTCTGAAATTTGCCAGAAGAGAGGCCGGGGATGAAGCGCGTATCGAAGAGAACACAGCTGCGGAATGCGGCCCTTGCGCTGACCGGTCTGGCGGTCATGCTCCTCGCTGCCAGCGCGGCCCTGCAGGCCGGAAATGGAACCAGAAACGAGCAGCGACAGGAGCGTCTGACACGCCTTCGTATGAGCGCCTATGTCCATTATCGTAATCCTTCCAAAGCGGAGGAGGAGCGACGGGTCCTCGTGGACACACTTTTGAGCGAGGCCGGACGGCTGCGCATTCCAGGCCATTTCAATATCGAGGGAAAGGCCATCAATCCCGTTTATTTTCTGGCGGCGCTGATTGCTGTGGAGTCCTCCTTTGATCGACAGGCTGTTTCACGCTCGGATGCACGCGGCTACATGCAACTCAAGCCGGATACAGCCGCGTGGCTCGACCGACGCCTGGACGAAGAAGGCCGTCTGCTTCCACAAGATGTTGCGGCTACCCGGTTGGCATTTGCCAGCGTTACGTTGCGACCGGCCGCCGATCCCCGTTTGCGCCGCGAGCTTTTCACGGCGCGCGACAACCTGCGACGCGGCGTTGCTTATTTGAATTTTCTCATTGATGGCCACCCCGATATCCGCATGGTGTGCCTTGCATACAATGCCGGCCCGGCCTCCGTGGCGCGCGGCCTGTGGGACGAACGTTACTGGATCAAAGTGCTGCAATCCTACCGCGAAATCGCAAGCGGGCGCTACCAGGCCAGCAATCTGCGCAGCCTCTGACTTTTTCTCCGTCGCGGCGAGCGACGCTTCGAATTCTGGTCTGCGCGGTTGTGGCGTGGCATTCAAATTGTCAGCTCCCGCCGATAGAGGGGGAATTGCCGGACCGCAATGATATTGCCCGATTGATGTGGCAGGGTTCGTATGCGATCCTGAGGGTTCCGGCGGCGCGCTTCGGCGAGGCCCTGCGGCTCGGTCAGGTGGCAGCCAACGAAGCGATCATCGTCGATAGCACCGCCGGCATTCTCTCCGTGCGCATTCCTGCGGACCGACGCGCCGACCTGGAAGCTCTCGGCTTTGCCTTTGAAAATAGTCCTCCCTTTCGTTATATTGATCCTCTGATTGAATTGCGACGCAGCAGTTCGCGACCGGCAGACTGGCAGCGCGGCTACATGGATGAAGAGCTTGCCTGGCGCAGCCTGCGACGCATGGCGGCAGATTTCCCGGAACTTACACGCTTACAGGAGCTAGGACGCAGCCATCAGGGACGTCCAATCCTGGCCCTGCGCATCAGCGACGACCCTGGCAATCATGGCTACAAGCCTGCCGTACTCTACCTCGGCGCACAGCACGGCAATGAGCCGCTGGCCGTGAATTTCCCGCTCGATCTGGCGTACTACGTTCTCTACGGCTGTGATGCGCAAGTCGAAGACGCATGTTCCTCGCCGATACTTGAGCAGACCAGCAGCCGCGGCGTGCTCAGTCGTCGCAGCCTGCAATTACAGAAGTTCTTGCGCGACTATGAACTCTGGATTGTTCCGGTGGCCAATCCGGACGGCGTACATGCCTTCTGGGAAAAGAATGTTTGGTCAGGCCGCAAGAATGGCCGTGACAATACCGAACCCAGAGGCTGGAATTCGGATGATGGCGTCGATCTCAATCGCAACTATCCGTTCTTCTGGAACTCTGGCATAGAGCGCGCCTCCAGCGGCGAACCGCGCAGCATCTTCTATCGCGGTCCATCGCCGGCGTCAGAACCGGAAACGCAAGCCATCATGGCGCTTACGAGCCGCGTTCGCTTTGCCATCGCCCTCTCCTACCATTGCTTTGCCACGCGGGTACTGGCGCCCTACACCATTGAAGGCGCACACACTCCCGTGCCCAGCGCTTCCTGGCGCATGGGCGAGGAGCTGGCCCGCGCCGGTCAGAGCTACAGGCCGGAAAAGGCCTATGAAGTCGCCCACAACCTCTATGCGGTTGATGGCACCGATCAGGATTGGATGTTTCAGGCCTATGGCGTCATGGCCTTCATAGTAGAAGGCGCCCAGCTGCATCCTCCTTTTGAGCCGGCCGGCCGACTGACCATTCAGGGGATGCGATCGCTCTCGCTTCGCGCCCTACAGCTAATCGAGGAAGGGCCCGTGGTGCAGGTGCAGGTTGTGGATCAGAACGACAGGCCGCTCGAGGCGCGATTGCGTACGCCACAACACTACTACTTTCACAACGAAGCCCTGTATACTTCGCCGCGTAACGGGCGTTATAACTACTTTCTGGAGTTTCCGGCAGAGCTTCAGATCCGCGCCAGTCGAGATGGCTACCAGTCAGCGGAGGCGAAGGTCGACTGCCAGAGTGGGATCTGCCCGCTTCGTTTACAATTGACCCCGCTTGCGGCGCATTGAAAGCTGCGTTGCTATGGCAAAGCCTATTGTTCTCAAAGGCGATTTGAGCCGCGAACTTGCCGCTGACTTTCAGTCGCGCCCGGAACTGGGAGTCGACTGTGAAATGATGGGTCTCAATCCCTTCCGGGATCGACTGTGTACCGTCCAGATTGGCGCCGAACGCGGCGACTGCGCTGTGGTGCAGATCAATGAAGCGGACGGCGCGCCCTTGCTGCAGCAGGTCCTAGAGAATGCTGGCGTGATCAAGATATTCCATTTTGCGCGCATGGACCTGCTCTTTCTCAAACAGCGCATCCAGATTGATGTACGCGGCGTGTTTTGCACCAAACTGGCGTCGCGCCTGGCGCGCACCTACACCGACCGCCACGGTCTAAAGGATGTAGTGCGCGAGCTTTGCGGCGAAGTGATGGACAAGACCAGTCAATCTTCCGACTGGGGTCGCGAAACGCTCAGCGAAGATCAAGTTGTCTATGCTGCGGACGATGTTCGCTATCTGTTCGAGCTGCGCCGCAAGCTGAGCGAGATTCTTGTGCGCGAAAAGCGCATGCACCTTGCCGAGGCTTGCTTCCAGTTCCTCAGCGTGCGCCGACAGCTCGATCAGCTGGGCTACGAGGACATATTTGCTCATTGATGGCTGTAGCCCAATTCAGCCGCGCGGCGTGCGGCCCTCATCGCCTGCACGGCCGCTGAGGGCTTAGAGTTCCGTCAGCCTGGTTCGTCCGCCGGGATAACCAGCAAACAGGCCTGGACTACGTCCGGATCGCTGTTATGAAGAATACATCCAAGATCTGCCGGTTGAAAGCGAGCGCGACAGCGCCGGCGAAACGATTCTCGCGCCGGAGCTGATTCCCAGCTCTGGCGCAAGCTCTGCTGGTCCTCGCGGCTGGCAAAACCAGGCGACTGCAGTGCGACCTGCAGCATATGCTCGTAGGCCCGCGCACAACTGGCATCGGTCACGGGAACCGAGACGCTCTCCACCGCCTCGACGCCGGGCAGCGGCGCGGACGAACCTCCGTTCTGGCTGCCGGCAGACATATCGCCTCCGGCTGCGGCGGCGCCTGCGTCGCCATTTGCGGCCTCCGCTTGATCGATTTGCTGGCAACTGAGCATGGCCGCCAATCCTGAGGCGGCCATGCGACATTCGTAGAAATGACGCGTATATTGCAGGCGACACTGTCGGAGGTACTCGCTACGTCCTGGCTCGCTGAGAATTTGCATTCTTGCGGCGCGCAGCGCCGGCGAGAGCGGTCCATCAATCATGGCGGTCAGGCTCTCCAGCTCCCGTTCCATGAGTGCATTGCATTCCGTCTCACTGAGCGGGCCTGGCGAAGCTGCAGGCGCAGGACCCGTTGGACGATCAGCATCCTCTGCGTGCAAAATGCCAAGGGCAAGGACGGCGCCAAACAGCAGGCTCGCGGCGAACAGCGGCCGGGGCAGAGGTAGCTTCAATCGCGATTGACGCTGCATAATTCGAGGAAGTCCTGGATGGCCGATGGGCGCCAGCAAGAAAGTCAACAGGAAAGTCAGTAAGAAATCGACCGCTGCGGCTGGCAAGGCAAGCGCGAAACGTCGCAGCGCAGCTACTTCCGCAAGTCCCAGGAAAGGCGCCAGGCGCGACGCTGATGCCGGGCGAAACTTTCCTTCCTCCTTTCTCTGGGGCGCAGCAACTGCTGCCACGCAAATCGATGGCGGAGATCTTTCTTCGGACTGGTACGCCTTTTCTCGTATTCCAGGGCGCATTGCCGGGGGTCAAGGTCCGGAAACGGCCTGCGATCACTGGAACCGCTATGCGGAAGACTACCAGTACTTGCGGCGCATTGGTTTGAACGCCTATCGTTTTGGCGTCGATTGGTCGCGATTCCAGCCGACGGCCGACGCGCCGCTGGACCGCCGCGCCCTGGATCACCTGCGCAAGATGCTCTACGAACTGCAACTGGTTGGCGCCCGGCCGTTGCTTACCCTCTTCCATTTTACATTGCCGCAGTGGTGGGCCGAGCGCGGCGGCTTTGTCCGCGAGGAAAACCTGCCCGACTTCTGGCGCTTTGCCGAATGGATCGTCGAACATGTCGGCGATCTGGTCAGCGACTACACAACGATCAACGAACCAAACGTCTACGCCTTGTTGTCCTACGTTGACGGACGCTGGCCGCCTGGTCGCAGCGGTCCGGTCGGATACCTGGAATCGCTGCGCGTCCAGCGCAATCTGGTGCGCACCCACTTCCATCTTTACGATCGGATTCGCGAGATCCATGCGCGTAAGGGATTTGCCGCTCCGCGTATTTCCATCGCCAAGCATCTGCGCTATATGGCGCCCGCTGATCCGGAAAGCGCATTGGACCGCGACCGCTGCCAGTCGGCCGCCTATCGCTTCAACTGGAGTTTTATGGATTGCCTGGAGTCCGGCGAATTGCGGCGACCGCTGGGGCGCGGTGAGAAGCTGCACGATGGCGCCGCCTGGGATTTCATTGGCATCAACTATTACAGCCGTGATCGCATTGCCTTTTCCTGGAAGGCCCTTGGTCGCTTTGGCATTGCCATCCAGCCCGTGCAGTCGGCGCAAAAAACCGATCTGGGATGGGAGATCTATCCCGAAGGCCTCTACCAGCTGCTGCTTGAAGTACGCGACCGCTATCCCGATCGTCCAATCTGGATTACCGAAAACGGGATCGCTGACGCCACGGATCAGATGCGCGCCGATTTTATTCGCCAGCATCTGGCACAGACGGCGCGCGCCATGCGCGAAGGGGCTCGTGTGGAGGCCTACTTTCATTGGTCCTTGATGGACAATTTCGAATGGGCTGAGGGATACGAGCCTCGCTTTGGGCTGGTCGCCATAGACTATGCAACTCTGAAGCGCAGTCTGCGCCCGTCAGCGACGGCTCTGTCGCAGATAATTCGATCGGGACGCTCGCCGCTCCCGTCGATGAGTTAAGAGCAATGTCGACCTGCCCGGAAGACAACCAGTTGATGGACCACAGCCTGGGCCGGTCCACGCCAGGCGAGCTGCGCTTGCATCTTGCCCACTGCCGGCGTTGCCAGGACCGCCTGCACAAATTGGAAGAAGGACTGCTCTCCGAGGGCGTGGAATTCAAGGGTCAGGCCAGCTATCCTTTTCAAAGTCGACGGCAGGCTGGCCAGCGCGACGCCGTCTAAAGACTTGCCCTGCCAGGCGGCTACGCCGTGCATGGAGGGGTGAAGCGAGCCACGATGTTCGCTGCCCTGATGGGCAGCCTGGGTCCCGGACTGCTGCTATTTGCCAGCGCGGCCAGCGCCGGCCCCGACCAGGCCCTTCCGCCGCTGCGTATCGAGCAGGGTGCAAATGGCGCCAGCAACGCGACGGGTTCGTCGCCGCAGCTCACCGGCCCGGCGGAGCAGTTCTCGCTGCCGACGGGCAAGAGTCTGACCCTCAACTTCGTCAGCCAGGATGCGCTTTCGGGCGTGGATGATGTCTACGTACAGCTGAACGAAGGACCCTACAATCGCAGCGCCAACCGACGGCTGGAGCTGCGCGCCGACGGATTCTATGTCGTTCGCTGGTACAGCGTCGATCGTGCGGGGAATCGCAGCGCTGAGCAGGTGCGCGCCATCAGGATCGACAGCACTCCTCCCAAATTGCAATTTGCGCTCTCCGGAACCAGAACTGGACCCATGCTGGAAGTTGGCGGCGGCGCCACGCTGGCATTGAGCGCCAGCGATGAAGGGTGCGGCGTCGAGTCGCTGCAGTGGCGGCGCGGCGCGCAGGAAGCCTGGCAGCCTTATGTATCGCCCTTGCCATTGCGCGACCTGGCCTTTGAAGGCGGACGCGGACTGATTGAGTACCGCGCCACTGATCGATTGCAAAATGAAACGCCAATCGAAAGTTTTCAGTATCTGCTGGATCTGACTCCTCCGGCGCTTCCTCGCATGTTTGGCGATGCGGCGCCAGGCGAAAGCGTCTTGATCAATCGCCAGGGCATCCGCTTTCCGGCGGTGGAAAAGGGCGCTACGCTGGAATATCGTTTGAATGACGAAAGCTTCAGCATTGCTCCACAGGAACAGCCCTTGATTCTGGACAGAGAAGGCCCGGCGACGCTAACCATTCGGGTTACCGATGCCGTTGGCAACAGTCAGCAGCGCAGCTTCACGCTCAATATCGATCTTCGATCGCCTGAAACGGAGATACGCACTGAGCCCTGAGGGGGTTTCTGGCGCCATGGCTAGCGAGCAATCCTTGAGTTACCGCGATGCCGGCGTTGACACCCACGCCGGGCAGGCCTTCGTACGGCGCATTCAAAGCGCCGTGCAGAGTACTGCGCGACCGGAATGGCTTCGAGATCGCGGAGGCTTTGCCGGACTGTTTGATGTCAGCTTTCTGAAATCCTATCGGCAGCCGCTGCTGGTAAGCTCCACGGACGGCGTGGGAACCAAGCTGCGCCTCGCGCAGCTCTTTGATCGACACGAAACCATTGGCATCGACCTCGTGGCCATGTGTGTCAATGATCTGCTGGTAAGCGGCGCCAACCCGCTCTTCTTTCTGGACTACATTGCTACCGGCAAGCTCTCCGCGGAGCGACTGGCGTGCGTGGTGGAATCCATTGCTGCCGGCTGCCGGCAGGCAGGATGCACGCTGCTGGGCGGAGAAACGGCCGAACATCCCGACACGATGGCCGCCGAAGACTACGACCTCGGCGGATTCGTGGTCGGCGCTGTGGAAGCAGATCGACTCATCGACGGCAGCCGTGTCGCAGCGGGCGATGTAATTCTTGGCCTGCCTTCGAGCGGCATTCACTCCAATGGCATGTCACTGGTACGTAGAATCTTTTTGAAAGAGGGGCTGCAACTGCCAGCGAACGCAGCGGATCAACGCTTCTTGCGCGATGAGATCTTGCTGCGCCCCACATTGATCTATGAACCTGTAGTTCGACCGCTGCTGGAAGAGGGCGCTCCGATTCGCGCCATGGCGCACATTACCGGCGGCGGATTCTACGAAAATGCGGCGCGCATGCTCGGCGACACTCTGACAGCACAAATTGACGCCGGGTCCTGGACGCCGCCTGAACTATTTCTACAAATTGCAGATCGCGGTCCAGTCTTGCGCCAGGAGATGTTTTCGGTTTTCAATATGGGCATGGGCTTGTTGCTCTATGTTCCGGAAAGCGAAGCAGACGCAACACTGGCTCGCCTGAAAGAGACGATGGCCGCTGCGCCAACGCCAGCGCTGGGTGCAGTACGACGCATTGGCCGGGTCGTTCCACGGCAAGAATCTGCAGTCGAGGTCCGCTTCTGATGAAGACCGGCGGCGATTTCATTCTCAAAGGCAAGAGCCAGAGCGAACTCGAGGAGTTTTTTCTGGGCATCGAGCAGCCGCGCTACCGCGCCAGGCAGGCCTTCCAGCGCATCAACAAGCATCTGTCTGCTTCGCTCGATGATTTCAGCGAGTTTCCCATCTCCCTGCGCCAGAGCCTGGCAGAGATTGGCGCCTTTCCAGAACTGCAGTGGCTGCAGAGCCAGCGCGAGGCCAGCGGCGTTGAAAAGGCGCTCTTCGCGCTGCCTGATGATCGCGCCGGTCGCGCTCGCCGTTTCGAGGCAGTCTGGCTGGTTTCAGAAAACCGGCGAACGATTTGCATTTCTTCGCAACTTGGCTGCACATTGAACTGCAGCTTCTGCGCCACAGGAACTCTGGAATTTCGAGGAAATCTGGAGACCTGGCAAATTGTAGATCAGGTGTACGAACTGATTCGCCGACGAAAGGAAACAATCAGCAATGTGGTATTTATGGGCATGGGCGAGCCCTTCCACAACTACGAAAATGTTCTGCGCGCCGCGCGCATCCTGCATCATCCCGATGGCATGAACCTTGGCGCGCGCCATATTACGATCAGTACGGCGGGGGTCATTCCCGGCATCGAACGTTTTATCCAGAATCGTGAGCCTTTCAATCTGGCCATATCATTGAATCACCCCGACCCGGAACAGCGCGGTGAAATTATGGACATTGATCGAAAGTATCCGCTGCGTGAATTGCTGATTGTAGCGCGGCGCTTCACACGCGAACTGGACCGACGCCTTACTTTTGAATATGTCATGATCCCCGGAGTCAACATGGGCCCGTCGGAATTGAGGCAGCTAATAAAGATTGCGCGCTCCGTGCGTTGCAAAGTGAATCTAATCCCGCTGAATACGGATCTGCATGGCTGGCGGCGGCCAACGGAAGAGGAGAGCAGCAGTTTCTACAGCGCGCTGCTCGATGCCGGCGTGATGGCCTTCAATCGCGGATCGCCTGGCCGCAGCATCAATGGCGCCTGCGGCATGCTGGCCCTAAAAAGCGCCAGCTGAAAGCCATCGATCAACGCAGGCGCGGCGAGCGGTTATTCCTCGCTCAGCGAAAGTCGATAGCTAACTCCAAGCGAAACGACAGAAATCGTATCATTGTGGCTGCTTCCCGGGTAGGTCAGAGCGTAGTCCAGCAAGTAGCGCGAAGCGTCGAAACTCGTAGAGCTGTTCAATGCAATCGGAGTAACATTTTCGTCGCCAATCTGCAGCGACGTAACTGAGATCGTATAGTCCAGCAGCCAGTTCTCGGCAAAAGCCCAATGCAGTCCAAGGAGCAAGTTGAAGCCGGCTGCTGATAGGTCCCCGCTTTCGGTGCGCAAATCCACGGCGCCATTGCTGAACAGCGATATGCGCTCCATCTCCCAGTCGCCGCCCATCGCCAGCAGACGCAAGGCGGCCTGCAGTTCCAGAGTTTCTGTGGCCTGATAGCGGTAATCAAGGCCAAGCGCCGGCCCGACTGCAGATTCCTGAGTATAGTCGGAAAGACCGAGGCCAATCGCCGATGCACTGAGGCCGCCCGCGCTGGCCGTATTGACCGTCAGCCGATTGTACTCAGCGCGCTGAGCCATGGCGGCTATCCCGAATACCAGGAAGAGTTGATTGCTTTCTGACCCGCGCAGCAGGTCGTAGCCTGCTTCGGCCCGCGTGTTCAGGCGACCCAGCGAATCGACCTCTACCGACTCCAACTGCGTGAAGCTCAGGCTGCTGCTTTGCACAGCGCTAAAGCCAAGGTACTTTGGTCTGGATCCGGCGCCTTCATTGAAAAATGAAAAGCGCCACGGACCGCGCAGATACTCCAGCAAGAAGTCGACTCCGCCGCCGTAGGTCTCCTGCCAATCCGTATTGAAGCCAACGCCGCCAGCCAGAAGCGAACCATAGAGCCGATCATTGTAGGCCTTCTCTTCCAGATCCGGGCTGTGCTGGCTGCCGCCAAATCCAAAATGAATGCGCAGCTCCTCATTGCTTCGTTGCGGCGCAGCCTGCAGACTGCCGGCCGCAATTGCCAGTGTCAGTAAAACTCCCGCCTGAAACACCGCTAATCGACGCATGCTGAACTCACCTGCCAAAGATTCGATCGAGAAGATCCAGAAACCAATTTACCAGGCGCCAGAAAATTCCGCTACGCGAATAACGATGAAGCAGCCGATCCACCCGATCCATCTCGTCCGGTGAAAACTCGCGGCGTACAACATTCTCATCCACCTCCATGAGAATGCGCTCTTTTTGATCCTGTACATCGACCAGACGGGCCTCGATTGATTCCCAGCCCAACTCACGCGCCGCCTGCAGACGGCGAAACCCGGCTATCAAGCGGTTGTCTGCATCGATGACCACCGGTTGCAGCAAGCCCAGCCGCCGCATCGACTCCACCAGCTCGGAAAGGTCGCCGGCATCGCGGCGCACCCGATTTCCGATTTTAATGTCGACGACGCGAACCCGCATCAGCGCTTCTCCAGCTGGACATAGTCGCGCGAGGTTGCGCCGGTGTAGATCTGCCGCGGACGACCGATCTTGGTCTGCGGATTTTCAATCATCTCTTTCCATTGCGCCAGCCACCCGGGCATGCGGCCCAGTGCAAACATGACGGTGAACATCTCCGTAGGGATGCCAATGGCCCGGTAGATGATTCCAGAGTAGAAGTCGACGTTGGGGTAGAGTTTACGCTCAACGAAGTAGGGATCGTTCAATGCCGCCTCTTCCAATTTCTTGGCGATTTCCAGCAATGGATCATGCACGCCAAGACGGTTGAGCACATCGTCGCAGGCCTTCTTGATGATTCGAGCGCGGGGATCAAAGTTCTTGTAAACGCGGTGACCGAAACCCATCAACCGAAAAGTCGAATTCTTGTCCTTGGCCAGTCCCAGATACTTGGACACATCGCCGCCGTCGGAATGAATCCGCTCCAGCATCTCGATCACCGCCTGGTTGGCGCCGCCGTGCAACGGCCCCCACAGGGCGCAGACGCCGCTGGCTATCGTGGCATAGAGATTGGCGCGACTGGAACCTACCAGACGCACCGTCGAGGTAGAACAGTTTTGCTCGTGGTCGGCGTGCAGAATCAACAGCAAATCAAGGGCGCGCTCGACAATCGGGTCCACCTCATAGGAAGTAGCCGGCACCGAGAACATCATGTTCAGAAAATTGCCTACGTAGCTGAGGGCGTTGCGCGGATAGACCATGGGCTGGCCGATCGACTTCTTATGCGAGTAGGCAGCGATGGTAGGCGTTTTTGCCAGCAGACGCGTTATGGAGATTTCACGATGCTTTGGATCGAGCGGATCGCTAGAATCGGTGTAATATCCAGAGAGGGTGCAAATCATGGAAGACAGGATTGCCATCGGGTGCGAATCCTTGGGAAATCCGTCGTAAAGTCGCTTCAGATCCTCGTGGATCATCGTGTGCATGGTCACGCGGGTGCGGAAATCCTCAAATTGCTGCTTGGTTGGCAGCTCGCCGTAGATCAGCAGATAGGACACCTCCAGAAAGCTGGACTTTTCAGCCAGCTGCTCGATCGGGTAGCCCCGGTAACGCAGAATCCCCTTTTCGCCATCCAGAAAGGTTACGCCGCTGGTGGTGCCCCCGGTATTCATGTAACCCTCGTCGATGGTTACTATGCCCGATTGGCCGCGCAACTTGGTGATATCAACTGCGACTTCGTCCTCGCTGCCGCGTAGAACAGGCAGCTCATATTCTTTGTCCTGGAATACCAGTTTTGCGCTTTCAGACATTCGTCTTTCCCCAGTCTTGTTTGTATTTGCAGCCGACGCCGGCAGCGGGCGGTTTCAGGCGGCGACCCCAGCAATGGCAAACGCCCCCTGCGACGACAAGGAAAAAGCGAATGGTCCGCTTGTCCGGCCCCCAATACCGGCGGCCCCTGGAGGGTCGAAAAAGTGATGCTTGCCGCCAGCGGCGCGCCAGGAATGTTCTGCCGTATCAAAATGTGGCTGCGGTCCTGGCCGCAAATGCCCCGGAGTCTTCCGTGCTGAATATACTATCTATTCTTATCGCCGCCTTAAACTCGGTTTTTATGATGGCGGTCTTCCTGGTGAGCATCATTCCCCTGCTTGGGTGGATGAACTGGTTTCCGCTGGTGATTGCGGTCATAGGAATGTTACTGGGCGGCTTTTCGGATAAGAAGAGCGGACTGATCCTCAACGGCGTTGTAGCAATACTACCCGTGTTGCGCCTGATCGTTGGCGGCGGCGCAGCGTGAGAGCGGCGACGGTTGCTTCCCAACGGAAGCGTACTATTGCTTAGCACACAAAATCGAAGGCCGCCGCCTGCGCAGCTGTTCAGCGCCAGCCTCAGGAGTAAAGCCCGCGTTGCACGTAGACGCGGGCGCCTTTGCCCGGCGCCGCAAGCCAGAGATCGCCCTGCTGCAAATGTACTGGCGGCGCCTGCGGATCGAGATAGTCGATCAGCTCCATCTTTTCCAGTATCCGCACCGTTCGCGGCGGTATTGCGCTGTTGCCCGCCACTGCTACGCGCAGCGGCAAGCTCATTGCTTCCCAGCCGTTGTTCAAAATGACAATAGCCGTTTCGCCCTGGAACTCGCGCAAGTAGACATAGACAAAGTCGTCCACATAGAGCGTGTGCAGCGATCCAAAGCTGAGCGCTTCGTTTTGTCGGCGCAATTGCAGCAGCGACTTTGTCCAGGCGAAGACCTCGCCTTCCAGCAGATGCTCCGGCAATGGTTGCAATCCGCCGCCAAAGATCGCCCACGGCATGTCGCGGCGATTGTCTGGATCGCCGCGGCCCTGCATCGCGATCTCCGTTCCGTAGTAGAGCTGCGGAATGCCGCGAGTGGTCAATTGAAAACAAAGCGCCAGCTTCATGATGCGCAGCGCCGAGACTTCGTGCCCGCCGCAACGATCCAGGCAGGTTGTAAAGAAACGCTGCGGAAGGTCGTGATTGTCCAGCAGCGTGACCAGACGATTGGCATTGGTGTACTCGCTGTCGCGATCCAGCGCACCGGGCGGTTCAAAGGGATGCAGGTTGGGTCGCGCCAGCAGACGCGGCGACATGTCGCGTACAAATACGTCGGAGAGCGTAAACTGTAGCGGGAAATCGAATACGGAGTCAAACGCAAAGAATTTCTGGTAGAGCGACAGCAGGCCAACGTCGCCCGAAAGCACTTCTCCCAAGAGCGACACTTCCGGATACTTTCCTCGAACGTACTGCTTGTAAAGCTGCCAGAAGGTGCGCTCTACGTGCTTGACCGTATCCATCCGAATTGCGTCCAGATCGGTCCGATCAATCCAGTCCAGAATATCGTTCACGAAGTAGTCGGCAACCTCGGCCCGATCCTGGTCGATGTCAGGCAGTCCCCACATGCGGCCCTCTTCATCGGACTGCAAACTTTCGGCATTGAACCAATCAGCGCGCATCGGCGTCCCTGGTTCATTGCGCAACGCCGGATGGTTGTAGCCGGTATGGTTCACGACCATATCCAGCATCAGTTTCAGATCGTTGCGATGCAGCACATCGACCAGGTCTTTGAGGTAGGCCTTATCGCCGGGCGCCCGACCGGCCGTTGGCCGGTAAAGGTGCGGATCGACGCGATCAAAGTGCAGCGGCCAGTAGCCATGATAGCCAAAGGATTTTGACTCTGGCAGATGAATGTTCTCATAGACCGGCGTGATCCATAGAGTGCTGACTCCCAGATTTTTCAAATACGGGATCTTCTGGATGATTCCCGCAAAATCGCCGCCATGATAGGCCTGCGGATTGGCCAGATCTACATCTCGATTGTTATCCGGGTCGCCATTGAAAAAGCGATCGGTGAGCAGGAAGTAAATGACATCATTCTGACGAAGCACGACTGGAGCGCAGAAGCTCCCTGTAGATCGTCAATCGGGAAATAGCGAGCTCCACTCTGGCAACTCGCTTGCCAGTGGCCCGCATCGCCGGCAACTGGACGCGATGGGACCTGACTGGATCTTCCGCGACGGAATTCTGAAGGGCAAGGTCGCGCTGGTAACTGGCGGCGCGACGGGCATCGGCAATGGCATTGCGCGGCGTCTGGCTCGCGCCGGCGCCGATGTCGTCGTCGCCAGTCGGACCGCCGAGAAATGCGTCGCGGCAGCGGATGTGCTGCAGAAGGAATTTGGCGTACGCAGTCTGGGGCTGGGTCTGGATGTGCGTCACTCGGCGCAGGTAAACGAGGCCTTCAAAGATGCGGCTGCAAAGATGGGCGGCATTGATATCCTGATCAACAACGCCGCCGGCAACTTCTACTGGCCTGCCGAAAAGCTGCGCGACAAACTGTGGCTGGCGGTCCTGGAAATCGATCTGCACGGGACCTTCTATTGTTCGCGCGCCGCTTTCAAGTATTTGAAGGCCCGCGGCGGCGGATCGATCATCAGCATCAGTTCCAATTTGCAGAAGGATGGTTGGATCGGCATGGCCCCGGCTACTTCGGCCAAGGGCGGCATTGACGCATTGACCAAGACCCTGGCTCTGGAATGGGCGCCGCATAACATCCGCGTCAACGCCATTGCGCCAGGTCCGATTGTTACAGAGGGCGTCTCCAAGGCCTTTGAGATGGGCACGGACTTCAGCGAGGAAACCTGGAAGAAAGCCGTGCCCCTGCAGCGCACCGGACTGGCCGAGGAAGTCGGCGATCTGGCCGTGTTTATGTGTTCGCCAGCAGCCAGCTGGATGACGGGGACGAATGTTCCCTTTGACGGCGGCGAGGCAATCAGTCCGTTGCGCGCTATGCCAAGCGTCGAGCAACTACACGCGGCGATGAATTCGCGGCGCAATCGCGACGCTTAGAGCCGCTCCACGGATGGGGTTTTTGGACGCGCTCTTAGCAGGCGCTACGCTTCACTGACCGCCCGTTCCGGCGTTCACGCTTTGCACCTTGCTCAGCAGGCAAAGCAAGGAACTCTGACAGCTTCCGGCCCTGGCCGGGCGACAGAGTTCCATTGCATCGCCATAGCGTTCGCAGGCCTTCTGGCAGGCCGGCCAGATCACGCTGCTTTGCTGCTCGTACTCCGTGGGATACGCCTCACGCAGACAGGAGCTCATCTCGCCGCAGATCACTGCGCAGTGCTGCGCGGGGGCCGCCGCCTGAGACTGCGGCGCTATTCGCGCCTGAACCGACTGAAACAAAGCCGCAGTTCCCAGTAAGAGCAAGGGCGCCAGATAGGGTAAGCGAACCGACCAGCGACGGATTCGCCTCATTCTCTGAAGGGTCATGGATTGGCCTCTCCTGCGGCAACGCGGTGCGGCTCAGCGCGACTATCCTGCCAGACGGATGAAGCCGGCTGATAGAGAACGGCAGAGTCCATCACTGCCGACCGATCGCGTATCAATCGCGGCCAGACCGGCTCATTGAATTGTTCGCGATAGATTGGCCATTCGCTGCGTTTCCGCCAACCCGCCGGAGGTTGCGTTGCCTCTCGCAAGATCAGCAAGAGACGTCCGCCGCTCAGGCAATCTTGTTCGGTTACCGGCGAGTAGGCGATGATTTCCGCTTCGGGCAGGGCGATAGCAATCTTCTGGATGTCGTGCGGGTTTTGCGAGGCAACACAGTAGGCGCCCTGTCGTGCAAGGCGGTTGTGGCCAATCAGCGGACGCTCCAGCGCCGAAAGCGTACCAAACTGAAATGCAAGCGTGGCTGCCAGCCCCGCAAGCAGCGCCGACCACACTGGCGCACGCTCGCTTTTGTGATAGCGCACAAGGGTCCGGGCCAGGACCAGGGCGAAGAGCGATAGAGCAAAAACGATTGAGGATTGTACGCTAAGGCCGGCCCATAGGGCCGCAACCAGCGACACAAGCCAGAGGAGGAAAGCCAGCGCTCTGGTTGCCTGCAGCGCCCAGGCCCCCCGCCCGACCAGGGCCTCGTTGGTGCTTAAGGCGGCGCCTATCCAGACCAGCGGCAAAAAGGGAGCGACGTAGTAATCGCCCTTGCGCTCCGGAATCAGATGCAAGAGTACCATCAGCGCCGCCGCCAGCAGCAGGATACGGCCGTCGCGTTGACGCGGATGAAGAACGCGACCGGAGGCGCTCTTCCACAGCAGGTAAGCCAGCCAGGGCGTCCAGGGCATGGTGTAGAGAAGAAGCCCCAGTGCAATGCGCCATTCGCCCTGTGCGGCGCCGGAGAATTTCCCTGCGTTTTCTACTACCAGAAAGAAGCGCAGCAAATCCGCGCCGTGCTGATTACCAGCGGCCAGCGCCGCCATCCACAGTCCAAAAACGAACAGCGCTGCGCCATTGACCAGCGTCCAGACGCGCAGCGTCTCGATCCATGCCGATCGGCCGCGCCAGTAGAGACGTCCGTTCTTGATCTGAAATCGGAGCAAATGCAATGAAGTCCAGGCCAGCAGCGCCAGGTCCAGATAGACAAGGGCCAGCGGACCTTTGAGCAACGCGGCAACACCGCTCAGCAGCCCGGCAAGCAATAGCCAGAAGGAATGGCCATGACGCCAGTACTCAAGCAGGGCGGCGACGCCGGCTGTCAGCAACAACGTCAGCATCGCCTCCATCAGCGCCAGGCGGGAAAACTTAACGGCCGCCAGCGAGATCAGGTAGAGCGCTGAAAAAAGCGTAGAACGCAATGCAGACACTCGGGCGCGCCGTAGCATGATGTAGATCAGTGCGGCGGTTAGCGCGCCAGCCAGGACAGAGGGCAGCCGAGCCGCGGCCAGACCTGGTCCAAAGATCGCACTGCTAATCATGCCGGCCCAGTAAAGCAATGGCGGCTTGAAGGGATTTGGAACGCCATAAAGCTGTGGCGCAAGCCAGGCGCCGTCTTCGAGGCTTTCCTCGATGATGGCAATGTGCATGGCCTCATCGCCCTGTTGCAACAGCGCTGTTCCGCCGATGCCCGGCAATAGCCAGAGTACGCCAAATGATAGCAGCGCCAGCAGACGGAGAATGTCCCCCGTTGCCCGGCCCTCCGACAGGAATTGCCAGCTGCGCATGTCTCTTAAGATAGCGGTAAAGACTTAAAGTGACAACTGAAGTTACCTATTTTTACAATCCGATAGCTGCCCTGCGCCGGAGGCCTGGCGTGCAGCGCCAGCCCGACGACCGATCAGCGCGTAAGCGTTCTAGAATGAAGTAGGACTTCGGAGTTCAGTGCACGTTCATTCCAGTCGAGCAAGGGCCGCGCGCTGCGCCAGAGACTGCTGTGATTCAGGTCGCGACGCAGCAATTCGATCAAATCGGTGCGCGCTTTTAGCAGTTTCTCCATTTCGGCGGGTGTGCGTCCATTGCGGCGACAGCGATCGCGCAAGATAAAGAGCGCCCGCCGCGTATCGGCCAGCATCGCCAGCGCGGCTGGTCCATAGCCAAGTTCATTCAACTCGCCGGCCAGGCGGCGCAATCGGGCCGGCGCAATACGGCGCGAACGTTGCTCGCCAAGCGCACCCAGACTCTTGAGCAGCGCCGGATAGCTGCGCAGGCGTTCCTGAAAGAGCGCCAGTTCGCGATCGCGGGTAAACTCAATGCGCCAGCGCCGCTGCTCGTGCTGAAAGCGCCGACGCTCCAGGGCTAACTGCAGCCGATGCCGAAGACGTTCCTGGCGATCGCGCAGCAAGGCCACTACGGTCGCCGTCAACGAACCGGCCAGGGCCAGGCCGCCGCTGAGGGCGATAGCAGCGGAGGTCTCCATGGCGACAGTATCGGCGAGGCGACCGCATCCAGTGCAATCAGGATAGTTGAAATTTACCCTACTTTGTCCGGCGGCGGCGCACGGCAGCGGACTGCCCCGCGCCCTCCTCGTTCTCCAATGGATACAGGCTGGATCCCGCCTGCTCCGGACTGAGCGAGGCTTCCCATGGTCTGGGGATGGCAGCAGCGCTTTTGCGATGGGCAAAGCGATGATCCAGCCAGATCTTGAAGCGATCCTTCCGATTCTCAACAAATACGTAGAGCAAGGGCACAAAACCAAGCGTCAAGATAGTTGCAAAGATCAAACCATAAGCAAAGGACAGAGCCATTGGCACAATAAATGGGTCCTTGCCGCCTATGCCATAGGCCGTCGGCAGGAGTCCAAGCACCGTAGTTAGAGTAGTCAAGAGCACGGCGCGCAGGCGAAGGCTGCCGGCGCGCAGCGCAATATCCGTATTGCTCATTTCCGGATTTTCAAACTTGAGCCGGTTTGCAAAATCAATGAGTACAATCGAGTCATTCACAACAACGCCCGACAACCCGACTACGCCCAGGAAGGCCAGGAAACTGAAGGGTTCCTGATGCGCCACAAACGCCAGACCCACGCCAATAAAAGAAAATGGAATGGCGGCAATGATAATCAGCGGCTGCACCAGCGACTTGAAGGTTGAAGCCAGGATCATGTAAATGACAACCAGAGCGATGGCCATCGCCCGTCCAAGACTGGCCATCGATTCCTCGGTATCCTTGTTCTCCCCGGCAAAGGCGACTTCCACCCCGGGAAAACGCGCAGGGACGCCGGCTGCCAATACTTGCACGCGCTGAGCGACGGAGGCCGGATTCAATCGATTGTCGCTGAGATTGGCGCCAACCGTGACCAGACGTCGACCTTCCTTGTGGTTGATCGAACGAACGCCAAGGCCGCGCGTCGAGCTGGCAATTTGGGAAAGCGGAATCAAATGACCGCCGCTGTTGACAATATTGATTTTCAAAATGGACGCCAGCGATTGCCGATAGCTCTGGTCGAAGCGCACCCGAATATCAATTTCTTCATCAGCTTTGCGCAGTGTTGTAGCCACGGCGCCGGCAAAAGCGGTGTTAACCGTCAGCGCCAGCTGCTGCAGCGAAATTCCGGTCTGCGCCAGCAATCGATCGTTGGCATGAAGTCGAATCTCCTGTTTACCCTGCAGGTAATCATCATCGATATCGATCACGCCCGGAATCTGGTGCAGGGCCTCTTTGTACTCATCCGCCATACGCTGCAGCGTATCGAAGTCGTCGCCGCTCAATTCGATGGCCACCGGCTTGCCTACCGGAGGCCCGCCGGCAAACTCGTCAAATTCCAGAGACTCGAGGCGCCCGGCCAGATCGGCGAACTCGGCCGGCGGCGTCTCCTGAATACTGGCAATTTGCCGGTAGTCCACGCCCAGGCGCTGGAGTTCTCGTTGGTCGGACTGCTGCTGTTCGCGCCAACGCGCCAGGGCTTCAGGATTCAACAGCCATTGTGTGCGGCGTCGCAATATGGCAACGACCGCGCGAGACTGTTCGGTCAGGCGGTCGTCCTGGGGTTGCAGATAGATCTTGATATCGGCGTAGTTTGAACCGCGCCTGGTAAAAGGATCGTTGGCGTCCTTCTGGGTGATACCGGCGCGAGCTACGTAGTTCTTGAGGTCTCGATCCGATAGCTTACGGATCTCATATTCGACGGCTCGAACGAATCGCTCCGTAGCCTCTTTGGAAAGGCCGTTGGGCGCTGTGATCTTGACATGAAGCGCATCGATGGCGCCAGGGAAGAGCTTAAATTTTCCAAAAGCATACGATATAAAAAGCGAGAGGAAAAAGACGCCGATCAGCGCCAGCACCGCCTTGTACCTGTGCCGCAACAACTTCCCCAGAACCGGCTCATAGAAGCGCTCCCTGAAGCGCAAAAACCAATCGCCTTCCCCTTTCACCTCGCCGCTGCGTTGCGAGTACTTGTTCACGTCATAGAGGTGCGAAGGTAAAAAGAATATGCACTCGAGCAAGGAGGAAGTCAGGGCGAGGATGACTACCAGCGGGATGGTATAGATGAACTTGCCCATAATACCGGACATGAACATCAAGGGCGCAAAGGCGGCGATGGTTGTGGTAACCGTCGCCATGACCGGCGAGATGACCTCAGCAGTGCCTTTGATGGCAGCCTCATAGGCCGGCATTCCCCGCTCCAGATAGGAATAAAAGTTCTCGCTGACTACGATGGCATCGTCCACCAGGATTCCCACGACGATGATCAGGCCAAACATCGAAATCAAGTTCAGCGTGATGCCCATCGATCGCATGATCAAAAAGGTCATGCCCATTGCTACGGGGATGCCAAGGGCGACCATCAAGGCCGTGCGCCAGCCCATGAAGAAAAAGAGCGAGAGCACGACCAGAACCAGTCCGATCAGTCCATTGGTTACCAGCACGCCCAGGCGACGCTTCACAAAGAAGGAGAAATCGTTGATTTCGGTCATTGCCAGCTGCGGCGGCGCGGAGCGCCGGAACTCGGCGACGATTGCGTTGGTATCGTTCACCAGCTTAACGATATCCGCCGACTGTCGCTTGATGACGACCAGATTGATGGCGCGCTGGCTCATCGAGCTTTCCAGATAGTCAGGATCGGCGTAGCCTGGCAGCACCCGCGCAATATCGGCAACACGCACCAGCTGACCGATATCATTGCCGCGCACTGGCGTTTGCGCAACCTCCTGCGCCGTCTCAAACTCGCCGACGGTGCGCACGACCAGCTCGGAGTCGGCCAGCTGCAAATCGCCGCCGGGAAGGTTGACATTGCGCTCAGCAAGGGCGCGAACCACCTGCAGCGGCGCCAGGTAGTTTCGATTTAAAGCGTCTGGATTGAGCTGCACCTGGATCTCGCGATCCAGGTAGCCTTTGCGCTCAATGCGAGCCACGCCGGGGTGCAGACGCAATCGATCCTCCAGCTTCTTGGCCAGATCGCGCAATTCATCATAGCTCAACTCGCGCTGACCGGCGCCGGCCTCACTCCACATCGCGTACTCAATAACCGGCGAACGCGCCGTGGTGATCTCGGTAATGATCGGCTTCTCAGCATCGGCAGGCAAATCGTCGCTGCGGTCGACGGCGCTGCGTATGTCATCAATGACTTTTTGCGAATCGCTGACGTCGGGATCGATCTTGATGACCAGCGTACTGCGATTTTCCACCGAGTAGGATCGGTACTCTTCGATGCCATCGACTTCTTTGATGCTGTCTTCCAGCTCGTTGGTAACCAGCTTTTCCACTTCTTCTGGCGACGCCCCGGGGTAAATGGTGGCGACCGTAACCAGATCGAAGTCCACATTGGGAAAGGCCTCGCGGTTCATGGCAACGGCCACCCAACCTCCGACCACAATGATCAAAAAAGTGCACAGGTTAACAAAGATGCTGCGCTGCAAAAAATACTCTATGATGAAGCTCATGACTTGCCGGGGCGTCGCATGGAACGCTTGAACTGCGCCAGTTCAGCTATCTTGTTTGGCCTGTCAATTCCTACGGCTGAATGTCCGCGTAACTACTAGCTCCGGACGATCTTCCGCTATGAACCTTGAGAGCTCTCAGCTAATGTCGCTTGCCTGCCGCTCAGGCCGAAGACAAGAATGAACCATGGAGCAAAGCGAACTGGCTGTCCGAAGACTTGGCGAATGCCGCTATGATTCTCCGCTGGAAATCGAAAAATTCATCGACGAAGCGGAAGGCGTCATGCTGGAAGTCGCCCTCGGTCCGGATCGCAAGCCAGGTCCCCTGTACTTCGAAAACGCCGGGCCGCGCCGCAAGCTTTACTTCGATCCGGCCAGAACGCGCGCCGCTATCGTGACCTGCGGCGGCTTGTGCCCCGGACTGAACAACGTAATTCAAAGCATGGTGCGCATGCTGCGCCTGCAATACGGGTTGCCGTCGGTTCTTGGCATCCGCTACGGCTACGCCGGTCTGGTTCCGGACAGCAAGCATCCGCCAGGCGAGCTGACGCTGCACGATGTGGAAAACATCCACAATCAAGGCGGCACCATTCTGGGATCCTCGCGCGGCCATCAGGATGTGAGTATCATGGCGGATACTCTGGAGAAAAACGGCATCAATATTCTTTTTACGGTCGGCGGCGATGGAACGCTGCGCGGCGCTCACCTGCTCGATGAAGAACTGCGGCGTCGCGGCTCGTCGATTGCCGTCGCCGCCGTACCCAAGACCATCGACAATGACATCGCCTTTGTCAGTCGCACCTTTGGATTTTCTACGGCAGTCACATTGGCCGCACAGGTGCTGGGCGGCGCCCATGCCGAAGCAAAGGGCGCTCCCAATGGAATCGTGGTAGTCAAGGTAATGGGTCGCGATTCGGGTTTCATTGCCAGCTATGCCGCCATTGCATCGACGGAAGTGAATTTCTGTCTGATTCCCGAAGCGCCCTTTCGACTGCACGGCGCCGGCGGTTTGCTGGAAGCTCTGGAAGCGCGCATGCAACGCAAGGGCCATGCCCTGGTAGTCGTCGCCGAGGGCGCCGGGCAGGAACACTTCAGCGATCAGGGCGCCGATGCTTCCGGCAACAAGCGCTACGGCGATATTGGAAAACTATTGTGCGAGGAAATCGCCGAACACTTTCGCAGCGCGCACGTCCCGATTGCGCTCAAATACATCGATCCAAGCTACAGTATACGCAGCATGCCGGCTGGCGCCGAAGACGCTGTTTACTGCATCATGCTGGCTCAAAACGCGGTTCATGGCGCCATGAGCGGCCGCAGCGGCTTTCTTGCCGGCTACTGGAACTCGTACTTCACGTATGTGCCCTTGGAGGCCATCCATGGCCAGCGCAAGCGCGTGGCCAGCGATGGCTACCTCTGGTCGATTGTGCGTGAAAGCACCGGCCAGCCGGAAATGCGCTGAGTCAGGTCGCGAATCTGGCCGTTACAATGGCCAGCGGAAAAAGTATGCGACGCGCAGCGCGTGGCGGACGATAAGCGGCCATGTCTCGCCCTGCACTGTCGTTGCCCATCATCCTCACCCTGGCATGGCATTTCAGCGCCTGTCTGCCGACTTTCATGCTGCGCCCATTGATTACTTCGGCAGCGGTTCCTAACTGGGTTCCTGTGCACGCGACGCCACAACCGGGCGATTACGCCATTCACGAGCTTTCTAAAGGCGGCCGTATTCGTTACCGGGTGGAATCGGTTGCGGCCGATGGCACAGTTGAATTCAGTCAGCAATTTATCAGCGCGCCGCTTATGGCGCAGGGCCTGAAGGGATTCGCTTACCATGTCTATTGCGATGCCGAGGGGCGAGTGCTCCGCGCCGAATATGTAGATTCCGACGACCCGCTAGACCGAGAAGGAATTCGTGTAGCTCGTCCTGGCGACTTTGGCTATATTGAACGACCGCAAGATGCAAGCGGCGACATTATCTACTCGCAGAAAATCAGCGTTCCCGCCGGGGAGTTCCATGTTCGCGAGTTTCGTTTGCTCACATTCAAGAGCAACAATGGCTTCTACCAATCCACCGGCACTCAGATTCAGTTTCTGCATCGTCGCGTCCCGTTTTTGATTGTGGAGCTCAAAGCCACGCTGGATAGCGAATTGCCTGCCGCCCGGGTGGCCAATGTGATTCTGAACTACGTCCCCACAAATCCCGCAGATGCCGCAGTGCGCGCTTTTCTGCTGGCCGAAGCCGGCGCGCAAAACCTGGAGAACTCCGCTCAATTGATCGAGATGGGATCGGCGGCCGGCCCCGCGCCGCACTTTGTTGATCGCTTTCCTTGATCACTTCCAATTTCTGAGCGCGCGCCGTCTCATCGTCGGCATTCGTGACGGGAAGCTCATGCCTTCAGCAGTGAACGCAGACATTGGCCTTGGCCTCGCCGCCCTGGGCCGTCCCGAATATATGAACCTGGGCCACGCGCAAGATTTTGCCGGCGCCAGCAGCGTCGAAGACATGCGCCGCCATTGCTGGCAGATGCTTGACCTGGCCTGGCAGGCTGGCATACGCCACTTTGACGCTGCACGGTCCTATGGCCGGGCTGAAGAATTTCTGGCCGGCTGGCTGCGGAGCTCCGATCGTCCGGACGTCCTGGTTTCTTCGAAGTGGGGTTACATCTACACCGCCAACTGGCGCCCGCAGCCTGAGCGCCACGAAGTCAAAGAACACAACATCGACAATTTGCGGCGGCAGTGGAATGAGAGCAACGCATGGCTGGGACCCCGGCTGCAGCTCTATCAGATTCATTCGGCGACATTGCAAAGCGGCGTTCTTGAAGACCGGGAGATTCTCGGATTTTTGCGCGGGTTGCAGCAGAACGGGCTGCGCATCGGGCTTTCGCTATCTGGCGTCGAACAGAGCGAGACGCTGCGCCGCGCTCGCCAGATTGCTTTTGATGGTCGGCCGCTGTTCGATTCGGTACAGGCGACTTACAATCTGCTTGAGACCTCCGCCGGTCCGGCGCTGGCCGAAGCGCACGCCGCCGGCATGCAGGTGATTGTCAAAGAGGGGCTCGCCAACGGACGCTTAACCTCTCGAAACCAGTTGACCGAGGATCAAAATGCGATAGAGCACCTTCGCGCTTTTGCGACAGAGCGCGAAACAGGCATCGATGCCATCGGTCTGGCCTATGTGCTCAGCCAGCCGTGGGTGGACGTAGCGCTCTCGGGGGCGGCAACTGCGATGCAGCTGCGCTCCAATCTTGAAGCCTTGCAATTTCGCCATGATCCAGAACTTGGCGCGCTGGCTTCCGCGACAGGCCAGCGAGCGGAACAGTACTGGCAAACGCGGGCCGCCTTGCCCTGGCAGTAGCGCAACTTCGCGCGCCAGTACGGCGCAAAAAAACCCGGCCGTAACGGCCGGGTCTTCGCAAGTCGAAGGCTGATGATTCTCAGCAATCGTAGTAGAGGACGAACTCGTAGGGATGCGGACGCTTGTTCTGCATCTCTGTGACTTCGCCGCGCTTGTACTCGATGTAGGATTCGATCAGATCCTTCTCGAATACATCGCCTTTACTCAGGAACTCATGGCTGCCTTCCAGAGCGTTGAGCACTTCGCCCAGGCTGGCCGGAACGGCTTTCAACTGCGCCTTTTGCTCTGGCGTGGCCTCATAGAGATCAAAGTCGGCCGGCGGGCCGGGGTTGATCTCTTTCTGCACGCCGTCAATTCCAGCCATCATCATCGCCGAGAAGGCCAGATAGACGCAACTTGAAGCGTCCGGAGTGCGGAACTCAATGCGGCGGGCCTTGTCGCCCTTCACAGCAATCGGAATGCGAATCGAAGCCGAACGGTTGCGAGCGCTATAGACCAGGTTCACCGGCGCTTCAAAGCCCGGGACCAGACGCTTGTAGCTATTGGTTGTCGGGTTGGTAAAGGCCAGGATCGAGGGTCCGTTGCTGAGGATTCCGCCAATATAGTTCATGGCAAAGTCGCTCATATTCGCATAGCCGGAACCTGCAAACAGGTTCTTGCCATCTTTCCACAAAGATTGGTGGCAATGCATGCCGGTGCCATTGTCGCCAAATACCGGCTTGGGCATGAAGGTTACAGTGTAACCGCGGCGGCGAGCTACATTCTTAAGTATATACTTATACTTGATCATGTTGTCCGCTTGCTGCAGGGCATCGGCGATCTTCAGGTTGATCTCGCCCTGGCCGGCGCTGGCCACTTCATGGTGGTGCTTCTCGGTACCGATTCCGGCCTGTTCCATCAGCCATAGCGCTTCGCCACGAAGGTCATGGTAGTGGTCATTCGGCGGAACTGGAAAGTAGCCGCCCTTGTCGCGCATCTTATAGCCGAGGTTTGGACCTTCGTCGCGGCCCATGTTCCAGCGGGCATTGTCGCTATCTACGTGATAGAACCCGTGTTGCTTGTCGGAATCAAAGCGAACATCGCTGAAGATGAAGAACTCCGCTTCCGGACCGAAGTAGGCGGTATCGGCCAGGCCGGTACTTTTCATGTAAGCGATGGCGCGTTTCAAAATACTGCGCGGATCGCGTCCATACGGTTGCTCGGTCTTCGGATCGTAAATGTCCGAGAATACGTTGAGCGTCTTCTTTTCGAAGAACGGATCGATGAAAGCCGATTGGGGATCGAGTCGGTTCAACATGTCCGACTCCTGAATACCTTTCCAGCAGCGGACGGAGGATCCGTCGAAACCAATGCCGTAGCTAAAGGCCTCTTCGCTGATGGTGTCCAGCGGCATAGTATAGTGGTGGGTTAGACCAAAGAGATCTGTGAAGCGAATGTCGACGTACTCGACTTTTTCCGCCTGGGCCCATTTCAGCAGCTCTTTTGGGTCTTGTGGGATGCCTGCCATTGTTTGATAGCTCCTTCTCTGGAGAGATTGCCGTTCAATTTGCAAGGTCTGTACCTGCAATATTGCGACTGATCGGCCATCTGCGACGGGCGTCGGCGCCCCGGCTATCGCAAAATGCCAGTGAAAGGCTCATGGCGCCTTCTTTTCGTACAAGATGTGGATAGAATATCCACATCTTGTGGTACGTACCACGCTCGTAGCAAAGAAGTCAACGCCACAAACTGACATCAGATTCAACATTGCACCGTGTCCAGTGACAGTAGTGCGCCGAATTTCGGCGCATCTTGCAATGCTTCCGGGGGCTCGCCGAGGGAAGCGGCAATCCTGAACCACTGGCAGGACCCCTCCGCCTCGGCATACTCCATGACGGACAGGTACAGCTCACCATTTTCGACATTCTCAAATAGCTGCGCCATGCGGCGCAAGATTCGATCCGCCGCGCTGTGAAAGGGGTGCGCGCTCTGGCTGCGCGGGGAAAGATCGATATCTGTCGATAGCAGTCGGCTCAGTGGAGGCGGCCCCTGGATAGCCAGGCGCTGCTCCGCGCCCGAACCCCTGGGGCTGAGGATCACCAGCCGAGCGCGATGAGATTGTCCGTCCTCCACAACGTCAACCTCCTAGCTCCGCCAGATCACGCCAGCAAATGCGCCCTTTGAATCGATCGCCATATGAACGCATTCAGTCCCTGCCCTAAACTCGAACTGGCTCAGCGCATTTTTTGTGCTGACATAGCCTGCCTTGCGGTGACGGTCGGCTGAATTGCCGCCTCTGCGGCAGAGGTTCCATGGCCACTCATTCCGGCGCTGCCGCGGCAAACGCACATACTGTTTATCCCAACTTCACTGACGATGCTCTGGTTTATACCAGGGAAACGAAGATAGGACGCGGACTCTTTGCCCGCGTCGACTTGCCAGCCGGAAAAATGCTCGGCGCGCTCTCTGCGGGCGTCACAACGGCGCTGGATATAAAAAGCGATGGCAGCGTCGACTATCCGCCTTGCACCGTTGGCCAGTGCATTGATTTGATCATCCGCGACAACAAGCTGGTCACGATTCTCAAGCCGGCTGATGTTTACTACGACGGGGTGGACATGATCAATCACAACTGCGAACCTAATTGTACGATCACCGAAACCCTCGTCGTAGTGACACTGCGCGAGATTCGCGCTGATGAGGAGCTGACTTGCGACTATTTGAAAACTGGAATCACTAAATTGCGCGAAGGCATCCATTGCCAGTGCCGACCAGGATGCCAGACCATTCTCTAAGTTGCCGCAGGCGCCCTCTACATACGAACCGGGGCCCTTCGCAAGCAAGCGACGGATGAGCGCACATCGTCGACCGCTTTCGCGACTTGTTCTGCCGTTGATCTACACCGCTGCAGCAGTCGGCGCCAATCTGATCGTAATTGTTGCGAACAACTTGATTGCTCCCTATGCGCTACTGGGTGGCGTCGCCGAGAATCTCAGCCAGCTTCCGACGTGGGCTGCAATTATCAGTTTTGCAACGCCAACCACCCTGGCAATGGCTTACTTTTTGCCGGTGCTTCGGTATCCGCCGCCGGGCTCTTCCAGCCAGGAAGCGACGATGCCGGCGGTCGTTGCGCGGCGCATATTGAATGGACCGTTCTTTTCGGCCGCGATCGGCGGCATTGGCTGGGCCTTTGGCGGCGCTCTGGTCCTGGTGCAAATTCAGCTAAGCGGAGCCGCCAATAAGGCAACGCTGATGACTCTTTTTGGAATCGAGTCATTGCTATCGACGCTATTTTGCTTCGTTTTTGTTTACTTCAGTCTCGAGCTGATCAACCGTAGCTTCCTGATACCGCGCTACTTTCCCGCGGGCGGACTGTCGCGCGTGGAAGGGGCCATCAGCTTTCCGGCAAAAACGCGCGCTGCAATTCTTTATGTAGCCATCACCCTTTATCCGGTATTCTTGTTGTTCAATACCAGCATGCCGGCGCTGCAAGCCTTTACGGCACGCAATATGCCGCTGCTGGCGGCGACTGTCGCGGCGCTGACCACCGCAGTAGCCTGGATCCTCTCTCAAACGCTGGCGCGCATCGATCATCGCGCCTTTCGAGAGTTGCGCGCCGCAACCGATGCGATTCGAAGCGGCGTCTATGACATCCGAGTCAGTGTAGTCTCGCGCGATGAACTGGGGGACCTGGGCGAAAGCGTAAATGAGATGGCCGCCGGACTCGCGGAAAAGGAAACGTTGCGGGACGCCTTTGGCAAGATGGTTGATCCGGCGGTGCGCGACCTGGCGCTTAGCGGCGCCTTGAAACTCGGCGGCGAGTTGCGCGAGGCGACAGTTTTGTTTTGTGATTTGCGCGGTTTCACCACGCTCTCGGAGGCGATCCCCCCGCAGGCGCTGGTTCAACTGCTCAATCGCTATTTCGAGCGGATGAGTCTGGCAATCCACGAGCAGGGCGGAATGATCAATAAGTACGTTGGCGATGCGATTCTGGCGGTCTTTGGCCCGCCGGGCGACCAACCGCACGCCGCCAGTCGTGCGCTCCGTGCGGCGCGAGCGATGCGACGCGAGCTGGAAGCGTTGAACGCCGAATTGCGCGCCGAACAATCTGGCGTCCTTGATAACGGCATCGGCATACACAGTGGAATGGTTGTCGCTGGCAACATTGGCTCCAGCTTCCGGATGGAATATACCGTAATTGGCGACGTAGTCAACGTAGCGTCGCGACTGGAGTCGGCCACCAAGAGATTGCGCGTCCCCATCCTGCTTTCGCGCGAAGCGCTGCAGCGTCTTGGCGACGAGGAGTGCAAATTGCCGCGGCTGGGCTTGATTCGACTGAAGGGACGCAAAGAACCGATCGAGGCATTTGCCGGCTGAAAGGAGCCGGTTCGAAATAAATCAGGAGATTGCATATCATATGGAATACGTATCGTTAGGAAAGTCAGCGCTCCAGGTAAGTCGCATCTGTCTGGGATCTATGACCTGGGGTCAGCAAAATAGCGAGCCCGAGGCTCACGAGCAACTGGACTATGCCTGGCAGGAAGGCGTAAACTTCGTGGACGCCGCGGAGATGTACCCCGTCCCGCCCATGGCGGAAACACAAGGACGCACTGAACAATTCATTGGCAGTTGGATGAAGGCGCGCAACAATCGGGCGCAAGTCATTGTGGCCACCAAAGCGGCTGGCCCCGGCGATTGGGTTAAGTATATCCGCGGCGGGCCGCGCCTGGATCGGCAGAGCTTGCGAAAGGCTGTCGAGGGCAGCCTGAGCAGGCTACAAACCGACTACATTGATCTGTACCAATTGCACTGGCCAGAGCGTGTTACCAATTTCTTTGGACAATTGGGCTATGTTCACAAGCCAGAAAAGGACGGAATTCCTATTGCGGAAACGCTGGAGGCGCTTGCCGAGCTCATCTCTGAAAAAAAGATTCGAAACATTGGCGTTTCCAATGAAACGCCCTGGGGTCTGCTGGAATATCTGCGCCAGGCCGAGCAAAGGGGCCTGCCGCGAATCATCAGCATCCAGAATCCTTACAGTCTGCTCAATCGCAGCTTTGAAGTCGGGCTTTCTGAAATTGCGCTGCGCGAAAAAATAAGCCTGCTGGCTTACTCGCCGCTGGCCTTTGGCTACCTTTCCGGGAAGTACCTCCATGGTCAGAAACCGCCAGCCGGCCGACTCACATTGTTCCAGCGCTTCCAGCGTTACACCAATGCTGAATCGGAAAAAGCTACGGAACGATACGTGGCTCTTGCCGCCCAACACGGTCTGGATCCGGCGCAAATGGCTCTGGCCTATGCCCGTTCCCGGGACTTCATGGCTTCTGTCATCATTGGCGCGACGACCATGGATCAGCTGCGCAGTAATCTGGCCAGCGCCAGCTTGAGCCTCAGCGTCGAAGTCAAAAAATCGATCGACGAGATCCATAGACAGGCGCCAAATCCAGCGCCCTGAACGGTCTGCGCTTTGTTTGACCGCCTTCCACGTCCTGCGAAGCTAGCAGCATGTGCGATACCTTTGTAGCGACGCCTGGCTTTACCGCCAGCGGCAGGATGATCTTCGGTAAAAATTCGGATCGGGAGCCAAACGAGGCGCAACAACTGGTGCGCTACCCGGCGCGAGAGTGCCAGGAGAAAGAGCTGCGCTGCACGCAAATCGCCATTCCCCAGGCCGCCTCGATTTATGAAGTGATTCTGAGTAAGCCCTTTCAAATGTGGGGCGCCGAGATGGGCGCCAACGAGCACGGTCTGACCATTGGCAATGAGGCGGTCTTTACTCGCGTCAGAATTGCAAAGAAGAATGACGGCCTCACTGGAATGGATATGATCCGCCTGGCTCTCGAACGCAAACGCACCGCGGCCGACGCACTGTCCTATATCACCGACCTGATCGAAGAATACGGACAGGATGCTTGCGGGGGATATACGGATCGTGGTTTCTTCTATCATAACAGCTTCATCATGGCCGATCCAGAAGAGGCATATGTATTGGAGAGCGCGGGCCGGCACTGGGTGGCGGCAAAGGTGCAGGGCTTTCGCAGCATTTCCAATGGCCTGACGATTGACGCGGACTACGATTACTGCAGCAAGGGCGTCATTGACTACGCACGCAAGCAAGGCTGGCTGCCTGCCGGCCGGGAGTTCAGCTTCCGCGAGGCCTTCTCCGATGGCTTCTTCACCTATTTCAGCAAGTGCAAAGTACGACAGGCGCGCTCTACGGCGGGCGGCAGCGCTCGCACCGGACGATTCCAGCTAAGCGACGCCTTGCAAATCTTGCGCAGCCACGGCGAAATCGATCCAAACAACTTCGATCCGGCCACGGGCGATATGGGCCATCTCTGCTTGCATGCCAGCGGGCTGACCACTCCCAGTCAAACCACCGGTTCGCTTGCGGCCGAACTGAGGCCCGACGGTCGCTCAAGCTTCTGGTTCACCGGAAGTGCGGCGCCCTGTCTTTCCGTCTACAAGCCGGTCTTCTGCCCTGGCGACAATTTGATTGAGTCGGAATTTGCAGCGCCCGGTCCGCGACCGGACCATTCGCTCTGGTGGCGTCACGAGCAGCTGCACCGCCTCGCGTTGCGCGACTATCGGACCGTCTCTGGCATTCTGGATCGCGAGCGGCAGGACCTGGAAAACGACTTCCAGCGCCAGGAACTACTCTATTTGAAGAAAAAGGCCCGCACCAGAGAGTTGAGCGCTTTTTCGCGCGAATGCTTTGAACGCGCCGATGAGGCGCTTGGGCGTTGGCTGACTACGGCGAGGGCCGCACAACCGCAGCGTCGCGGATTTACGCCGCTCTACTCTCTCTATCGCATGCGCACCGATGCGGCCGTCGATTTCGAAGCAACAGCGGCCAAATAACCCGACAAAGCTTGCCGCGGAGCCCGCGCTTCCACAGGCTGCTCGCCAGCATCGGTTTCTGGATGGCCAATGACGATCGGTGAGACCCGTCAGAATGACGGCCGGCATGTATGGCGGCTGGTGCAAAGCGCGCTCTTTGCGGCCCTTGTAATTGCGTCGCTTGGCGCGCATACACAGTTTGTCGCTGCGCGCGAAATTGGCGCTGCCTTTGTCTTCTATGGCTTCTGGATCATTCTAGCCTTACGGCGGGCGGCGCAACAGGGCCGCACCGGTCCTGGGCCGGCGACTGCGCTCTTTCTGCTGACGGCCGCCGCCGGCGCCACCATCCATGCGCTCTCGCGCAACGTCGAAACGGGCATTCCATCCTTACGCCTGATTTTTCGCGCTTCGTTTCACTTCTACGCGTGGTACATGATCTACTCCGCTCTGCGTGGGCGCGATCGGATGCAAATGATACTGGAGTTTGCCGTCTGGTTTGGCAGCTTTCCCTACCTTTGGGCCAGCGTGTGGAATCCGGCCGGAGTTATGCCGTTGTTGCTTGGAGTCGCTGGCTCGGCCATTGAATCCCGAAAAACACTGCGTGAAACGCTGCTATTTCTGCACGGTAGCAATCGCCTGCTGGCAAGCGCCGGAGTGATTGCCGCTATTTCTCTCACCCTTGCGTTCGCCTTCTCCAGTAATTCACTCCAGGGTTGGAACCAGGTTTGTCTCTGGTCGCTGGGCGTCCTGGTAGTTCTGTGCACCATCGCACGAGTTCAGAATACAGGCTGGCGAGAAATCATCCGACCACTGTGGATTCACTTCGTTTGTTTTGCCGCGCTGCAATTTGTTGCTCTGGTGATTATGCTGCTCGAGGACGGCGAAGGCGCCGCGCTCCTGACCAAGAAATTGGGAATTGCCGGCCTCAATGCAAACGATGCATCAGCCTTTGTACTGCTGTATCTTCCGCTTTTCTGCGCCACGCTTATCTACGCTTCGAATCGATTGCTGCGATTCGCCGCACTGCTGTCGATGATATTGGCCGTACTTCTGGCGCTCGCCACTGGCTCGCGAACCAGCATCTTGCTGATCCTGCCGCTGCTCCTGGCAGTCGTCGCTTTTGCAGCCATCCGCCGCTACCGGCCCCAATCCAGACTGCTGCAGAGTACTCTTGGAGCAGCGGCAATCCTGGCAGCGGCTCTTATGCTCGGCGCAGTAGCCTTACGCATTCGCCCTTTGCATTTCAGTGAAAATTCGAGTCTCGCCCTACGATCAATGCAAGAACGCGCCGCGCTATGGACGCAAGCCAAAGATCTTTTGCACAGTTATCCGTACCTCGGGACGGGGCCCCATAGTTTTTCTGCAATTGGCGCGCATGCGGCGCCTGGACTTTCCGCTGAATCGCGCGAGGTTCTGGCCACACAGTTACAGCAGAGCGGACTGAATCTTCATGTGCACTCTCTCTTGCTGCAAAGCGCCCTGGATGGCGGGCCGCCCTTTGCAGCGGCAATTTACCTTGGGCTCTGCGCGGTTATTGCACTGGCCTGGCGCAGCGCCTCAGGCAAGCCGTTTGCCATAGGCCTTGCCCTGGCCTTGTTATCCGTTCCGCTGCAAGGTATGATCAACTATCACTTCATGCATGCGCACTATGTCATTATGGTTGCTGCGTTAATTGGCGCCTCCATACAGATGGGCGCGCCTGCTTTGCTTCCGCTGCGGGAACTCCCGCCACTGTACGCTAGACGCGGAATTGTTTTGAGTCTGGCTCTGGCGGCAACGGCGATCAGCATTTATTTTGCGGCGCTGGCCGTAGCTCATGGGCGCATCATTGATCGACTGGGTAGCCGTGCGCACCTTGGCGCCGCAGGCGCCTGGGTGGTCGAAGGCCCGCCAGCGCCGTCCGAATTGCCGCGAATTCGGCAAGCGCTACGGTGGAGCCAGCTAGGTCGACGGCTGGCGCCCTTGAATCCAGAGTTTGCACAACTACAGGGCGCCATTCTAGTTCATCTGGCCGGGGCCTTTGACCAGACCGCCGCCGCCGAGGCGGCGCTCGAACCCCTGCATCATTGTGCTTTGCACGCCGCAATGCCGGCCTATTGCTACCGTCTGACTGCGACGGCGCTGCAGCTATCCAGACCGGCCAATGATCCAGCGATTGCCAGGGCGGAGGAGCTGGCCAGGGCCTTCGACCCCTTTGAACTGGTGGAGAAGGGATATGTCCGACCCTACTGAGAAAGTAATCTGGCGGGACAGCGCTCTGCTTTTTGGTGCGTTGCTTTTGCTGAATGCTGCGGTGTTGTGGTTGGGCAGTCGACTGCTCTGAGCGCTCGCCCCCGCCAGCTTGTGCGCGTCTATTTCAACGCCGGCGACCAGTCAGTAAAGACCGGGTCAAGATTGCGAGCGGCCAGAGCGTCGGCCACCTGCCGCACCGTGCGTCGATCTTCAATCTCGAATTGCCTGGCGGCGCCGCTGTCGGAGTAGCCGCCTGGCGACGTTTGCGAGCCTGCGCTTATCTGTGTGGCGACAATTCCACACAGTTCATCGCGCAATGGGGCCGGTTCGCGAGTCGACAAAGTCAGGCCCGCGTCCGGCAAGAAGAGGCGCAAAGCAAAGAGAAACCGGGCAAAGTCGCGGTCGCCGATTGAGGCTACATCATCAACGCCCGTCGCCGGACGCAGACGAGGCAGCGAAATTGAAATTTGAGTTTGCCAGAAGCGCTGCATCAGATAGCGGGCGTGCAACGCAGTAAAAAATACATCGCTGGCGGCATCAGAAAGACCCAGCAGCGCGCCCAGGGCAATGCGGCGCATACCGGCCTCGCCGGCGCGATCTGGACACTCCAGGCGATACTCCATCCGCGCCTTAATTCCTTTCAGGTGCACTGCAGCATAGCGCCGGGGGTCATAAGTCTCCTGATAGATTGCCAAACCGTCCAGTCCACGCCAGCGCAGGCTCAGGTAGTCCTCCGTTTTCAGTGGATATACTTCGACGCTCACCGATGCAAAACTTCTGGCAATTCGTTCCACGCAGTCGCCGATGTAGTTGATTGAACTTTCGCGATAGGCCTCGCCGGTGAGCAGCAGAATATGACGAATCCCAGCGGCATGCAGCAGTCCGGCTTCGACTTCGGCTTGTTCGGGACTCAATTGCAAGCGACGAATATCTTTGCCATAGCTGAATCCGCAGTAGGTACATTGCGAATAGCAAATGTTCGAAAGATACAGAGGCGCATAGAGCAGTACGGTCTTACCGAAACGCAGACGCGTCGTGGCCTGCGCCTGTCGCGCCATTTGCTCCAGCGCCGCATCAGCAGCGGGAGATAACAGGGCGATCAGGTCGTCCGCATCGAGCTGCCCCGCGGAGCGTGATAACGCCTGCTCAACGCGGGCGCCATTGCTCGAAGCGATTCGCTGCTGGACGCCAGGGAAAGACCACCGCTGAAATTCTTCGAGAAAGCTCATGGTCCCTCTACCAGACCGCGTATTGCGTCAGTTTCCTGAATTGTCTTGCGAGGGACGACCCAGAAAACCGGTGAGCGGACTGGAGGCCGACGCCGCCGCCGGCATTCGCTCCGAGCTGTGCAAATCGCCGTAAAGCCGAGCGCTTCGACCGGCAAGCACCGCCCAGGCAAATGCCTCGGCAATCGTTGCGGGATCGCGAGCAATTGCCAGTGCAGTGTTGACAAGTACCGCGGAGGCGCCCATTTCCATGGCCTGGGCGGCATGCGACGGTGCGCCAAGTCCTGCATCTACCACGACCGGCACCCGCGCCTGTTCGATGATAATGCGAATGCTTTCGGCGGTGCGTATTCCTTGATTGGAACCAATCGGCGATCCCAGCGGCATGACCGTCGCCGCGCCGGCATCTTGCAGGCGAAGGGCAAGAATCGGATCGGCGTGCATATAAGGCAGAACAACAAAGCCGTCCTTTACCAGCTCCTGCGTCGCGGCAAGGGTTTCCACGGGGTCCGGCAACAGGTAGCGCGGCTCTGGCGTTACCTCCAGTTTGATCCAGTTTCCTCCGCCCAACTCCCGCGCCAGGCGCGCCAGCTGCACAGCCTCCAAGGCATTGCGTGCGCCCGAGGTATTGGGCAGCAATTGAATGCGACTGCGGTCGATGGCCGAAATGAGGTCTTGCTGCTCCAGCGGGCGACTCAGGTCGATGCGGCGCAAAGCAACGGTGACCATCTCGGTAGCGCTGCCATCAATCGCCGCGCGCATCTCTGCCGTGGAGGCAAACTTGCCAGTGCCCACAAACAGCCGCGAATGAAAGCTACGGCCGGCGATGACCAGCGGCTGAGGATCGCTCTGGGCCAGCGCTTGCTGGCGCTGCACGAAATTTCCTGCACCGTTCACAGGTTCCACCAGACTCTGAGCCGCCGCCCTTTCAAGCGAAATGAATTCTTCTGGCGGCGGCCCGCGCCGTAGCCAACGATGAGCCTGGATGCACTTCCTGTCTTTCCAGCCATCGCGCCTGTTTCGCGGCCGTCACGTGCAGACCATTGGCGCCAATCTGCTGGCGCGTTTTCGGGGCTACGATCCCCGGCGGCGCGGCATGATCAACGAGTCGGCGCTGACGCCCACGCTGGATGATAGCGGCGATTGCATCTGGCTGGACATCCATCGCTTCGTGGGCCCTGCCGACTCGCACAAGCCGGCGGCGCTGCTGGTTCATGGCCTGGAGGGCGATTCCGATTCCGTTTATATCATCAGCGTCACGGAGCGCCTGTTGCGCGCCGGCTTTCATGTGATTCGAATGAATCTGCGAAGTTGCGGACGCGGAGGGCATTTTGCAAGGCGCGCTTACAATGCTTCGCTAACGGTCGATCTGCTGGCTGCAGCCGAGTATGTTCGCCGGACTATCTCCCCGCACCTTGCCATCGTTGGCTTCTCCCTGGGCGCCAATCTGACGCTGAAACTGATGGGGGAAGACCGCACGGAACGAGAGCGCCAGCTGCGCGTTTTTGGCGGGAAGGCCCGGCTACGGCGTCGGACGCCGCCGGCGGATGTATTTGTGGCTGCCAGTCCGCCGCTCGACCTGGCCCGCTCCTGCGAGCAACTCGACGAGCCGCCCTGTCGAATCTATCGCGACATGTTCTTACGTGAAATCAAGGAACGCGCCCGTCGACGATTGTTCATTGATCATCCCGATCTGGAGCGTGAATTGCGCGAGATACGCACGATGTTCGACTTCGATCATTGCTTCACTGCGCCGGCCGGAGGTTTTCGCAGCGCCATCGACTACTACAAGGCCGGTTCATCGCTCAACTATCTATCGGGTATTGAAGCTCCGGGACTGGTGCTGCACGCCGAAGACGACCCGATGATCAACATGGAAGGCTGGCATCAGGCCGATTGGGACCGTCGACCGCACATCCTTGCCGAACTGACGGCAACCGGCGGCCACCTTGGATGGATCGCCCGGCGCCACCCGCTGCTGCCGGACAAGCGCTGGATGGATTACAGAATCGTTGAATACCTGAGCGCCTGGCGCGATGCCCTTCGCTGAAAGTCTCGGCGCTGCGACTGCTCAATTTTCGCCGCGAAAGACAAATCGACTTCGACCGAGGCGCAGTTCATCGCCGTCGACCAATCCGCGGGGGCGCAGCAACTTGCGTCCATTGATCAGAACGCCGCTGGCGCTCAGCAGATCGTAAATGATATAGCGGCCATCGTGGCGCTTGATACGAGCATGGACTGGACTGGCGCTGGCATCGCGCAGCGGTATATGCGACCAACGCCCCGAACCAAGCACGGTTGCCTCCAGAAACAGGTCGTAGTCGCGCGCCGCCATCCCGCCCTGCGCTTGCATTTCCAACCGGGCGCGCTTGTATTCGCCCGCTTCGCGCCATGCGCTCTGCGTCAAACGATAGGCGTACTCCCGCAGATACAGCTTGCGGTCATCATCCAGCAGCGCGCCGGCAATCTCTCGCGCCTGGGGATGCACTGCGCGCTCGATCGATTCGTCTGACATTGGCATACCGCTTTCCGCGCGCTGTTCGGCGCTGACCAGGTAGGCGCCAAGTTCATCGTCCGGCAGCGGATGCGGCGCAGGCGCGGCCGCCAATGGAAGCGGACCGGGACTGCCCGGCATGGGCGACGGTTGCGGCGAAGATGAAGCGCTTACTTCGCCTGGCTTCGCTTCGCGATCCGCCGCGTCTACGACCGACGTTGACGCTTGGTTTCTAGCGTTGCGACGCTGGATCAAGAGCAGTAGAGCCAGCAGGCTCAGTCCAATCACCAGGCAGGCCAGACCAATCAACAGTGCGACTGCCAGCGGCGATACGCTGCGCAACCAGAATGCAAACGGGGCGCTGTACTGCGTCGCGCTTTCTTCCCCGCCAGGGGCGACGATCCGAACGGCGATGGAATCGCCCGGGAAAAGCGCCGCGGTTGGACTTTGATAGCGCGCCAGGTAGCGCACAACGCTGAGGCGCCGCATACGTCGAAGCTCGCTTCCAGCGGAACTGCCAACCGGAGAGGCAACTACGGCCCCGCCGGTTCTCAGCGCCAGTCGCTCCAGTCCGCGCGGCGCCGCAGGCTTCGAGGCGAAGAGATAACTGTAAACGGCAAGATCCAGCGGTCCGCGCAGCGCATTCAAGTCGGAAGAATCGCGATCGCTGAGCAGACTGTCCTCCTCGCGAGCGTCGGTCAGCACGACGACGGCGCTACGCACCTGTCCGGCAGGCGCGTCCTGTCGAGCGCAGGCGCGCATGGCCAGATACAGGGCATCATAGATGCGGGTTCTCCTGCCGGTTCTTTGCAGGGACTGTAGCGCGCTGCGCAGGCTATTGTGGTCGCGAGAAAAAGCGCGCAACTCACGCGGGTGCGCGTCGATTACGTAAAGCGCAGCGCGGTCTTGTGGGCCTAACGAATCGAGCAAGGCCTCGCCGAACTTTCGCAGACGACGAAAAGCAGAGGGCGAAACGGATCGCGTTGCATCTATTACCAGCGCCAGATGAAGCGCTTCAGCCTCGCTGCGCTCCGGCGTCAAGGCCTCCGCGACAGTGTATTCCTGTCCTCGACGACTTTCCAGAACACGGAAAACAGGCGGCGTTATTTCGTCCTCCGATGAATCCAGTTCCACATAAAATTGGAGCTGCACCGCTGGATAGTTTTCAATGCGTAGCGCCTCGATGCGCGCCGGCGCCGCCTGCAACGGGCTGATTGCAGAGAGAGCGAGGCCTGCCGCGCTCAGTAGCGCGAGGCGCAACCAGATACGGAGTCGCGATACAGCAGACATGTCGCAACTCAAGGGAGATGTGTTCGCAATATCTGAGGCCATTCGGGCTCTTGGCCGCCTGGGCAAGACGGCACGCCTTAATTATCGGCCGGGAATGACTGCGGCTGCGACTGGAGCGGTCCAATTTCGGCCGGCGGGCGATGTTGCTCATAGCGGCGGAGATCCTGCCGGTAAGCCTGATCGTTGCGGTAGAGCCAGACATAATACAGGCCGGTCAAGAGGACGCCCAGGCCAAAAATCGCAATGGCCAGGCGAATGGATGATCGCCGGTGGCCGTCGAGCGAGAGCAGGAAACTGCGGTGAAGAAGGCCCGCTGCAATCAGCAACAGGTAGATCCCCGCCGCGGCATAGAGCGCAAAAAAGATCATTGTCGAACATCCTGGGCTGTTTCCGCCAGCTGGCGTGCATAGACCGCCGCGCCACGCGGTCCGGCCAGATCGCCAAGCGCCGCCAGGCGCAACTCTGGCGCCGACGTCAACGAATGACGACGCATGTGTCGCTCAATGGAAGGCAGCAGGCGGCGACCAAGACTTTCCATGATGCCCCCTCCTAAGACCACCATTTCCGGCTCGATCAAGTTTACACACTGACTGATGCCGACGCCAAGGTAGCGAGCGTAGTAATCCTCCATCAGTTCGCGAGTATAACGATCGCCCGCCTCATAGGCCTTCTTCAACGAGGACGACTTGACCGGCGTCTTATTGAGGTTGTAGTCTATCAGCTCGCGCAACATCGTCTTCTTTCCGGATTCCAGACGCGCCTGGATGCGCCGATTGAGCGCCCACTTGCCAATGTAGGCCTCCAGCGATCCTCGGATGCCGCCTTCCGGACGGCGGCCGCCAACGCGAACCACGCAGTGTCCCGCTTCGCCCGCGCCGCCATGTGCGCCGGTGAGCAATCTCCCGTGAATCCAGATTGCGCCGCCAATACCGGTGCCGCAGAAGTAGGCGGCGGCGATACTCGGCTTAGTTTGCATAGCATCAAGCTCTCCCAGCAGACCGGCATTGACATCATTGATCAGGCGGCCCGGAAGCGGCAAGGCCAGTTGCTCCAGCGGCCGCACCTCCGACCACGAGAGATTGGGCGCCGTGCGAACCGTGTCCTGTTCCATTTCAATGACGCCAGGAACACACAGCCCAATGGCCGCGGGAACGTAGCCCTGTTCTCTGGATGCAGTCAGCAAGAGTTCGATCTGCGAGCGAATACGCTCGAGAACATGTTCATAGCCCTGGCGCGCTTCCGTATCACATTTCGCGTCAGCCAGAGGTTGAAAATCGGGACTGAAGGCGACGCCGTAGATGTTGCTTCCGCCCAGGTCAATGCCCAGGTATGCTGCCTGCGCTGTTTGCATGGTTCTGCCCTGCAATCAATCAAAGCCGTAGAGCTCTTTCTCCACAATAGCGCAGAGGATTTGTCCCAGCATGATATGACACTCCTGGATGCGCGCCGTATCCGCAGCTGGAACTACAATCAAATGATCGATGCTGGCGCGTTCGGCTTTGGCCAGCAGACCGCCGTCCCCGCCGCTCAGGGCAACCACGCACATTCCGCGCTGGCGAGCAACGCGCAGTGCGGCAATTACATTGAGCGAGTTCCCAGAAGTAGTAATACCCACGATGGCATCTTCCGGGCGGCCAAGGCCCTCAACCTGACGGGCAAAGATTTGATCAAAGCCAAAATCATTGCCGCAGGCTGTGACGGCGCTGGAGTCCGCCGCCAGTGAAATCGAAGGCAGGCTGGGACGTTCCGGCCGGGCGCGATAGCGAATGCTGAATTCGGTTGCCAGATGCTGGGCGTCGGCGGCGGAGCCGCCATTGCCGCAAAACAGAGTCTTGCCGCCGCGGCGAAAAGAGTCGGCCAGCGCGCGGCCGGCGGATTCGATTTCGCCCAGGGATCGATCGATCAGCATTTGCTTGGCGGCGATGCTGTCTTCTATTTGCTTCTGGATCCACGACCTCATTGGGGCACGGTCCTCGCCCCTGGCAATTCGGCAAGCTACTCCCGGAGAACGCCGCTGCGCCCGTTATCGAAAAGCTGTTGCCTCCAGCCTGGCCGGCGGCGGCTGTAGATGGATGTCGCACGGTCGGAAACGACGTTGCGTGGCCGTCGGATTTCTCCTGGCGATTTCCGCCTTCGGCGCGGCATGTAAGCCGACGGCGAAAGCCGGCGTTCTCGATCTGCGCGGACACTCCCTGCGCAGCGAAAGCTACTCGCTACGAGGCGCCTGGAAATTCTGGCCACAACAGCTACCCGCTCCAGAAAGTCAGCCAGAGCAAAGCTTCTATCAATCAGTTCCTGGCAACTGGAATTCGATAGTTTCCGGCGGCATTGGCGTTGGCGCCTACGAGCTGCTGATTCTGCTTCCAGAAGGCGAGCCCCAGCCGCCATTGGCCCTGGAGCTGCCGCCGCAGGGCGTTGCCAGTCGCTGCTATGTAAACGGTCAGCTTATATCTTCGGTTGGCGTTGTGGCCGACCGGGCCGCCGATAGCATCCCAGCTTATCGCAGCGAGCTGCTGCAACTTCCTGCGGCCCGTGGCGCACTTCGACTGCGCTGCTTGATTGCCAATTTCTTCCACCGCAGCGGCGGGATGTGGTTTGCCCCGGAATTTGGCGATGCTGCACGGCTGGATTTTTTGAGGCGCGCAACGCTGCTTCGAGATTTTGCCCTGGCCGGCGCCCTGGCATTGATCGGCATCTATCAATTCAGCGTTTTCATTGGTCGACGCAACAGCATCGACTCGCTGGCCTTTGGCTGTTTTGCATTCCTGATGTCGATCAGGACGCTCTTTACGGGCCGATATCTTGCTTACGCCATCTGGCCCGATGCTGAATGGCAGTGGATGGTGCGCATTGAATACCTGAGCCACATTCTGGCCCTGCCCTGCGTGGCCGCCTATGCAATCGCAAACTATGGCGGTAAAGAGCGGCGATTTGCTCTGGCGCTGGTTTGGTCAGCCGGCATTGGCTTTGCACTTCATACTCTGTTTTTTTCCGTGCGCCAATTCAGCGGCGCTCTGACGCCCTATCAGGCCCTGATTGGTCTTTTCGTAATCTACTTCCTGATTACTCTGATTCGCTGCGCACGCCGCGGCCAATCCGGGGCGCAACGTTCTCTGGTCGGCGCAACGCCGATGGCCCTGGCTGTCTTCAATGACATCCTTTATTCGCGCGGCTTGCTGGATACCGGTTATGTTGCGCCGCTTGGGCTCTTATTCTGGATGACCGTACAGTCCTACGAAACGCTCAGCACAGGCAGCGCGCGCCACGCCGTGGATCTTGAAACGCCAGCGCAGACACGCTCACGCCCGGCGATCATCCTGATTTGTGATCTGGTTGGCAGCGAGGAAGGAACTGCGGTAACGGACGCCCGGGGCCGGCAATACTTACATCAGGTATTGCGGCCAGTGCTTCTGAATCGCAATGGATTTGAGTTCAGCAGTCAATCGCTGGTCGCCGCCCGGTTTTTTGATTCTGCGGAGGCAGCGACTGAAGCGGCGCTTGATATTAAGGAGGCGCTTCGCGAAATGCGCGACCGTGGCGAGCCTCTTTTGCAGCAGGTACGCTGTACTATGGGCATTCATGTTGAAACATCGATCGCACCAAGCGGTCGGCAGCCTGCGCTTGCTGCGACGCAGAGCGTCAGCGAGCTACAGTCGCTAGCAGCAACAATGGGCGCCGAAATTGTACTCAGCGCACCGGTGCTGGCGCAACTGCGCGATCCCGGGCGCTACCAGTTGCGCATGATTGCGCGCCATATTCTCGAAGCAGGCGCTCCGGAATGTTCAGTCTACGAGCTGTTGCATCGACGCGACGCCCTGGCCGGGGCGGGAGACCTCAGCCTGCCGCAATTCGAGGAGGGAGTGCGCAGCTATTTGCGCGGCAACTTCAGCCAGGCCCGCGAATTTTTTGCGACTCGACTGTCCGATGAACCCCAGGACAACGTGGCCCGGTACTACTGGGATAAATCCAGTCTGCGGAGCGAGGAGCAGCCATGACTTCCTATCCATTTTTTGAAATTGAATTGGGAACCGCCCCCGGCGTGGCTACGGTCTGGCTCAATCGACCGCAGGCGCGCAACGCCATGAGCTGGGATTTCTGGAGGGATCTGCCGGCGCTTGTTGAAGAGCTCAATGCCAGATCCGAGCTGTCGGCGGTAGCGCTGCTGGCGCGCGGAAAGTCGTTCAGCACCGGACTTGATATTCCGGAGTTTTTTGAGCGTTTCGAAACGACCATATCGTCGCCGGAGGCTGATGGCCGGGAAGGATTGCTGGCGTTGATTCGCACCATGCAAAAGGGACTCAATGCCATTGCCGCCAGCCCTAAGATCTGGGTTGCTGGCGTGCATCGGCACTGCATTGGCGGCGGCCTGGATCTGATTGCAGCCTGCGATCTTCGCCTGTGCAGCGCCGACGCCAGCTTTTCGCTGCGCGAAGCCAGGGTGGCCATCGTCGCCGATATGGGCAGCTTGAATCGCCTGCCGGGAATCATTGGCATGAGCAATACGCGGCTGATGGCTTTGACCGCCGCCGACTTTTCAGCCGTCGAAGCGCAGCGCATGCAGCTGGTCAGTCAGGTTTACACTACGCAGGCCGAAATGCAGGCCGCCACGCTGCAGCTGGCCGCCCAGATTGCCGCCAACCCCGCCATTGCTGTTCGCGGCACAAAACAAGCGCTAAATTTTATCCAGGAACACGGCATTGCCGACAGCATTGACTATCTTGCAGTATGGAATGCAGGGATGCTCGACAGCAAGGCGCTGCGGGAAATGGTCGCGGCGATGCGCGCGCGGAAGGGCCCGGCTTGACTGCGCCGGGCCAGGAAATTGGCGGTAAGGGCCGTCCAATCTAGAGTGCGGCCAGGGTCCGCCCGCTTCAGAGCAGATTTTGGCTGACGTAGCGTCAGAGTCCCCCCTGATGTGCACAAATCTGCTCGCGCTTCGCCTCAGCAGGGAATGCCTTCGGGGGAGACTGGAAAAGGCCGATTCTTAGTTGGGAATCACTTGCGCCTGTGATTTAGAGAGATGGCTACTTTGCGCAAATTCTTGCGACTTTTTGGCATTGCCGGCCTTAGCTGCAGCGCCTTTGCCTGCGCTCAGTCGCCGGAGCTGCCAAATTTTCTGGCGCTTGGGCTGCTGCCGACCCCCGGAGTTTCCGTGCTGGCCACGCTGAACGTGACCGAGGGAGGTGCAACGGACACCTACTCGCTCCGTCTTAACCAGGCGCCCACAGCTCCCGTCACCATCCAGGTTGTGCCCGATTCCCAATTGAGCGTCTCCACGACCAGCCTGACCTTCAACAGCAGCAACTATTCTACGCCGCAGGGCGTGATTGTGACGGCCGTTGACGATCTGATCATCGAGGGCAACCACTTTGGCTACATCACCCATTCTGTTTCAACCAGCGATCTGGCTTTCCAGAGCCTGAATCCTGGCATCGTGGTTGCCGGCATCACCGACAACGACAGCGCCGGCATCTCCCTTTCCACGACGACTGTGGCGGCAACCGAGGGCGGCGCCACTGGCGCCTACACCGTTGTGCTTACTTTTGCGCCAACGGCCAGTGTAACGGTTACGGCCACAGCCGATAGTCAGACGCGCGTCAACGGCGCAGCCTCAGCGCCGCTAACATTTACTGCGGGCGCCTGTCCTGGCCCCGGGAACTGGTGCGTTCCGCAGACAATTACAGTCAGCGCCGTCAATGATACTGTAGTCGAGGGCGCCCACACGGGCACGATCACTAACGCGGCAACAAGCGCCGATCCAAAATACAACGGCCTGGCGATATCGAACGTGACCGCCAATCTGACGGACAATGATGCGGCCGGCGTCTCGCTAGTGGAAAGCGGCGGAAGTACAGTACTGGTAGAGAATGGCGCCACTGATTCTATCAACGTATCGCTGACCCTGCAGCCCTCCTCCAACACAACGGTTCGCATCGATCCAGACGCCCAGGGCGATGTTGGCGCCGGCGCCGGCAATCCGCTGGATCTGGTATTTACGACCGGCGCCTGTCCCGGACCGGGGAACTGGTGCACGGCGCAGACGGTCACTGTCACCGCTGTAAACGATGCCGTCGACGAAGGCGATCATACGACTACCATCACACGTACTGTAATCGCTGGACCGGCGCCCTATGTTGCACTGGCCCCGGTCAACATCATTGCTACAATCACTGACAACGACCGTGGCAGTGTTACTTTCAATACGGCGGGCAGCGTCGATGTGGATGAGCTAACCCCGGCGACCGCGGACACCTACACCATCGTGCTGGGCTATCGACCAGAATCCAATGTCACCATCACCGTGGACCCCGATTTGCAGCTCAGTGTCAACGGCGGCGGAGCGGGCGTGGCAACCAATCTCACCTTTACCGGCGGCGCCGCCTGTCCGCCGGCCAACTGGTGCACGGCCCAGACCGTTTCAGTTACTGCCATCGATGATGTTGCCGCCGAAGCGACTCCCCACACTGGCGTCATCACTCACACCGTCGCAGCTGGTTCGCCGGCCGCCTATCTCGCGCTGAACCCGCTGGCCAACGTAAATGTAAACATCGCCGACAACGATTCGGACGGCGTCCTAATGGTTCAGAGCGGCGGCGTAACCAACGTAACAGAAGGCGGCGCCACCGACACGTATACGATCAAATTGACCTCGGATCCGGGCGTCAATGTGACGATCAACATTGATCCAGATGCACAGCTCGATCTTGGCGGCGGCGCCGACAACGCAATCAACCTGACCTTCACGACGGGGGCCTGTCCGGGGCCGGGTAACTGGTGTGCGAATCAGACCGTTACCGTGACAGCCAATGACGATGGCGCCGCCGAAGCCAACCACACCGGCGTAATTGCACACAGCGTAACAGCAGGACCGGCAGGCTATCTGGCGCTCAACCCGCTGCCGTCGATTACGGCCAATATCACGGACAATGACGTGAAACGGATCTTTGTCACCGCCGGAACCTGGAATGGACAAACCGTAGGCGGCATAGCCGGGGCCGATGCCAAGTGTGCGGCAGACGCAAACAAACCGGCCGGCCCTGGCGTATGGCGCGCGTTGATGGTGGAGTCAAACCTCAACACACGCATTGCCTGTACCACCGCTAATTGCGGCGGCGGACCTGGCGAACACATCGCCTGGGTGCTTGCCGCAAATCAGGCATATTACCGAACCAACCTGACCACCGCCCTCTTTACCACGGATGCAAATGGGATCTTTGTGTTTGGCGCCTTTACCAATGCCTTTGGCGCCGCCGGAACCGCCTGGACCGGGCTGAACAGCAATTGGACGGCACAGGGCGTGCTGCTCGAATGCGGACAGTGGGCAAGTTCCGGCCCCATCATCTTTGGCGCATTTGGCAGCGTTACTGCAACCAATGGCACCGCACTGAGCAATGGCAGTACGAGCTGCAACGGAGCAACGCGCAACCTGATCTGCGTGGAACAGTAGTCTTCCCGCCGCCTGCCGCAAGAGCTCAGCTTTTTTCGTCTACTACCGATACTGGAACTGGACGAATCCTGCCGACGCCAAAAAAAACCCGGGGCGAAACCCCGGGTTGTGCAGGTCCTTTTTCGGGCGCTTTGGGCGAGCTCCGCACAAATACGCTCTCGTTTATGCGCCGGCGGGATTCGTCCGCTCAGGTTGAAGGCGCTGCCTCAACGCAAGAGCGATAGAATCCCCTGTGGACGCACGCCAGCCTGCGCCAGCATTGCGACGGAGGTCTGAGATAGAATCTGGCGAGTGGTGAGCTCAACCATCTCCTCCGCCATATCTGCATCTCTAATTCGCGATTCTGATGCCATGACGTTTTCATACGCATTCATCAGCCCCTTTGCAGAATGTTCCAGCCGGTTATAGTAACCGCCCAGATCAGCCCGCAAACGCATCAGCCTGGTCAAAGCCTTATCGGCGCTGCCGATCGTATCGTTGGCCCCGGCTGGCGTAGAGATCGTCACCGCGCGCGAATCCGCGCCGCGGAGACTCAGAGCTCGCGCCGTCATCGTAGTGATGAACACGCGCTCCCTCTGCGCCGCATTGGCCCCCATCTGAAACCACATGGAGCCGCTGCGTGATCCTCGCGAATATTCGCCGAGCAGCAGCTTGAAGCGATTGAATTCCGCCTGCGACGCAACTCGATCGACTTCGTCAACAAGTTGAGAAACCTCAACCTGTATCAGCTGCCGGTCTTCCCGGCTGTAGATGCCGTTAGCGGATTGTACCGCCAGTACCCTGATTCGCTGCACGATGTCAGCAATTTGCCCCAGGTAGCCTTCCGTGGTCTGGATGAAGCTCATCCCGTCCTCGGTATTACGCTCTGCCTGTCGCAAACCCTGAACCTGGGTCCGCATCTTCTCAGACACCGCAAGCCCGGACGGATCGTCTCCGGCGCGGTTGATCCGCTCTCCGGAGGCCAGTCGCGCCATGGACTTGTCCACTTGCCACTGATTGAACTTATAAACGCGATGGGCATTCACCGCGCTCATGTTGTGATTGATAATCATCCTGCACTCCTTTTGCTTTCTTTTTCTCTTTTCCGACTTCCGTGCCGGAAGCGACTGCGGCGCTACTTGCGTCGCGCCAGAGTCATGGAGAAAGCAGCCTGTTCGGTTCGCCGCCTGAGCGACGATCCCGCACAGTCTTGCGTCCTCCCCCCGGAAGGCGCCCGGCGGCGCCTGGCGGAGAGAGAACGCAAATGGAGATTCAGGAAGGTTCAATCAGCGCAATACTCTCATCCTCCTGAGTTCAATTCGATCGAATCCTTATCGCAGCAGTTGCAATACTGACTGCGGGCGGATATTCGCCTGAGCGAGCATGGCCGTTCCGGTTTGGACCAGAATCTGGTTCTTGGTGAAAGCCACAGATTCCTCGGCCATATCCGTATCGCGAATGCGGCTTTCCGCCGCCTGCGTGTTTTCGTAGGCGTTCATCAAGCCTTTGGCGGCGTGTTCGAGGCGATTGAAGTAAGCGCCCAGGTCCGCGCGTTGCTTGTTGATACGCGTCAACGCAGAATCCACCATTCCCAGCGCCTCGTTGGCCATGGCCGGCGTGGAGAGGCTAACAATGCTGCCATCCACACGTCGTACGTTCAGCGACAGGGCGGTCATCGTAGAGATGTATACCCGCTCGCGCTGATGCTGGTTTGGTCCAATATGGAACCACATTGAGCTCACGCGTGATCCGCGTGCGTAGTGGCCCATCAACAGATTCATCTTGTTGAACTCAGCTTGCGATGCGACGCGATCAATCTCGTCGACGAGCTGAGACACTTCGACCTGAATGTTCTGCCGGTCGCTGGCAGTGTAGATTCCGTTCGAGGCCTGGACAGCCAGAACGCGAATTCGTTGTAAGATGTCCGCGACTCCAGACATGTAGCCTTCGGCGGTCTGGATCATGCTCATCCCGTCTTCAGTGTTACGTTCCGCCTGGCGCAAACCGGCTATTTGAGCGCGCATCTTTTCAGATACGGCCAATCCAGAGGCGTCATCTCCGGCGCGGTTGATCCGCATGCCCGAAGACAACCTCTCCATATTCCGGTCCACTTCCCAATGCTGGAACTTGAGGACGCGATTCGAATTGATCGCGGAAAGGTTATGGTTGATGATCATTCGCGTTTCCTCCCTGAAACGGCGTATGTCTCCGGGATGTTGGCCCGGTTTCTATATATCCGGCGGCCCCGTCCAGGTCCGAATCCTTTCGGACGCCAATAGACGGAAAGCCCCAGTCACAGATCGGGAGGCGACGGGGGGCGCCTTAAGGGCCGGCGGGAAAAAAAACCCGCCGCCACAAAAAAATTGCCCCGGACAAAAGCGACGCCGCCAGCCCAAAGGCCGCCGGCGCAGGGAGGGGCGCCGGGCGGCATCTGGACGGAGACTCGGTAAGGCTTCCATCGGCCGCAGGCCGCAGGGCTTAATAGCCGTCCTGCAAATTTCAGCGGCGCCCGGGCAGTCCCATGGCGGAGGACAGGATCGCCCGCTCCCAAATAGTTCAATGTTAAATTACATGGCAAAAATTCAAATCCAGGCGGCGCTTGCGGCGGCATTTGTATTGGCCATTTTTTGGCCGAATCGAATCAGATCGTGCGTCCTTTAGATGAATGGCTGATCCATTCAGGAGAATAGATTTCGTATGACGAAGTAAATTCTGACCGCGTTGATAGTGAGTTCAAGCTTGCTGGCGGCCGAACGCCGCGAATGCGTGCGCGAGGCAGGCGCAGATCAGCGCACTGCATTGGCCGCCGGTCATAGCTGAGAGATGCGTTGTGCAGCGGAGGGCCTGGGCGCGGCCCTTCGCCACTCCCCGCAGGGCAGGCGCCTCCATGAGATTGGCCCCGATCGACGTGCAGGGCGTCGACCGAGGTCCAGTCTTTCAGGCTTCCTTGTTGATAATCAATCCGCTCAGCTCATCCAGTACGTTGGCAAAATCCAGGACCTTCTCGGAGGGAATCTCTTCGATTGTCTCTCCGGTCATAAAATTCACCAGGGCGACCTGTAGACGACCCGATTCGGCATGCATCTTGAATTGATAGCGGGTATTTGCAGCGTCGGTCCCGTGCGAACTGGCAACGGTTTCCAGCGCACCAAGCGCCTTACCGATGCGTTCCCGGTTTTCCGGCGTATCGAGTACATCCCTGTACTGCCTTTCCCGCGGATTTGCAACAACTTGCAGCTGTTCCTCGCTGCGCCTTGCGGCGACGATCCGCATGCCTTCCGTGGCGGTCTGGCTGTGCGCAGACTGGACCCTGTCAATGGCGACATTTTCCATAGTTGCCCACCTCATTCACCCCATCGACGAGGGCAGGATGTGGCTTTAGGCGGCTGCACGAAAAAAATTGAGGCCCGGAGACCTCGTGCCGCCGTTCAAACCCAAGCCGGTCATGGTCGCCGGGCATATTTCTGTTGATCCCCGGAAAGAATGCTATTTCTGTTGATTGTGCTACGTCGTCGCCTGGGTCTCCTGGTTTTCATTGGGGTATGCGCTGCCTTGCCTTCGGCCTGTCTGGATACAGTCTACGACCTTGATGATTCAGGCGATGCCGCATTGGAAACTCGCGGCAAGGCCTTACGTAGAATCAGCGTAGCCTACACCCTGCGCCTGTCGCAATGCGGATTGGCGAACAACTCCGAATTATCCCTTTTTCCTCTGATTCTGGAAGGCGACTGCTCAGCGAGGGATGACGATCTATTGCGAAGCTGCGAGCAGCGCCGTGAGTACGTAGGATCGCGCGCAGTCGATGACTGCATCGTGGCGCTCATACTGACACCTTGCAGTAGCAAGACGACAGCCGGCTCTGCGGCGCAAAGCGCCTTCTTGCCAGCACTGATTATCTGTTCCTCAGCAGTTGACGGCGAACTTCCTTGAAGTACTACTGACAATTTGCATTCGGCGCCATTCGGAAAATCCCGCGCCGGTGGGCGCTAGCTGACGACGCCGAAGCAATTACTTCTTCAGCGCATTTTTCATACGCATCAGCTTGCCGCGCAGACGCATAATTGCCTTGGTGTGCAATTGCGAGATGCGGCTCTCCGTCACTTCCAGCACTTCGCCGATTTCTTTAAGAGTAAGGTCCTCGTAATAGTAAAGAACGATTACCTTTTTCTCTTTGTCCGGCAGATGCTTGATGGCCTCAACAATCACCGACTTGATTTCTTCTTTTTCGATGAGCGTATCCGGATTAAGGTTCGCCGGAGACTCGAGGGTTTCCATGAAAGAAACCTCATCATTGTCGTCTCCCAGATACCAGATGTCGTTCAATGAGATCATGCTGGCGCCGGAGATCTTGGCCAGCAGGCTTTGCAGCTCATCCTGGGAAATGCCCATCTCGCGAGCGATATCATCGTCATCCACAGTATGCCCGAGCTTGTTCTCGAGCATGGCAATGGTCTCTTCCACCTGCTTGGCTTTTTGGCGGATCGAACGCGGGATCCAGTCAATGCTGCGCAACTCATCGAAGATGGCGCCGCGGATGCGGGTCATAGCGTAGGTTTTGAACTTGATGTCGCGATCCGGATCAAATTTTTCGATGGCATCCAGCAGTCCAAAGCTGCCGTAGCTCACCAGATCGTCGAATTCGACATTTTGAGGCATGCCAATGGCCACCCGGCCGGCAACGTACTTCACCAGCGGCGAGTACTTCTGCACCAGATAGTCGCGGATTTCCCGATCAGCAGTCTGACGATAGTTGCGCCAGAGCTCCAGCTCATCCCGGTCTTTGTACTTTTCCCAGATCCTGGTGGACATGCCTATCTCGCGTCAATTTGAACCTATGCGCTATCTTTAGCCAGCATTGTTTTGATGGCCTCGGCCATCAATTTTGGCTCATTCTTGATCTTGATCTTATCGACTATGATATGATCGCCAAACTTGCCCGAACTGGCCTCGTTGGCGGCCGACGCCATCGCCGGCGTCTCTTCGCCCAGGTCCAGCTCGCCTTCCTCGTCGCCGCCGAGGCTCAATTCGTCATCTGACGAAGCGGAGGACGCGGCGCCCCCTGCAAAGAGTTCAAATACTTCTGGAACTCGCTTTTCCAGAACGATATAACTGCCAATTCCGGCGCCGCCGGCAACCAGCGAGCAGACTACGGCGGTTACTACCAATGGAGTAACGCGATTTCCGCCGATCAAACCGGCAATAGCGCTGATCAGTAGGCCAAGCACTGCAAAAGCGATGGCAAATCTGATGAGCAGTCCCATAGCATTGGAGTCTTAGAACGCGCCTGCGTTGCGGTCGCCGCTGCGACCCATCAGTTTGCGAAAGAAGCCAAGGATCCCTTCTGGCGCTTCATTGCGATTGGTATTCATCAAGCGCGCCGCAATGTGATTGATGCAGGCCGAACTCTTGGAACCGGGGAATTGAACCAGATGCGGACGCTGGCTTCTGACGCTTTTTTGGACCAGACTCTCCTCAAAGATGAAGCCAATAGCATCGACTTCTGTCTTGAGGAACTGAGCGGATATGCTGGCCAGCCTGTCGGCGACGCGCTTGGCTTCAATAGCCGAAGGCACGCGGTTCACGATCAGTTTGATGATCTTTTCCTGGCCGTTAGCCACGATACTCTTGATCATCCCGTAAGCGTCGGTGATAGCTGTTGGCTCGGGGGTGGTCACGACGACAATTTCATCGGCAGGCATGACCAGACCCAGCACATTGGCGCCCACGCCAGCGCCGGTATCGATCAGCATCACGTCGTAGCCAGTCAGCTCGCCAAGCTGGCTCAGGAAATGTTCGCGCTGCGAATCATTTAGATTGGCCAGCTGCGAAATGCCATTCGCGCCTGCGATGATGTCTATTCCAAAGGAAGTGGGGATGATGATGTCGCGGATTTTCTTTTTCCCCTTCATAACCTCGTAGATGTTATGCTCGGGGATAATGCCCATCAGGACGTTGACATTAGCGAGGCCAAGGTCGCCATCGAGCAGCAGGACGCGCTTGCCCAGTTTTCCAATAGCAATGCCCATATTGACCGAGAGCGTTGACTTCCCCACGCCTCCCTTGCCGGAGGTTACGGAGATGACCCGGGTCTTTACCTCGCCCTGCTCTTCGCTCATTTCCGGCACATCGCTGTCCGTCTCAATTGGCGTATCGCTTTCTGCTGGCTCCAGCAAAGCGGAAGCGCGGGATCGATCGCCCGCCAGCTTTCGAAGACTCTCTGCCTGATCCATAAGCTGCACTCTGCTATCAATGGTCCTGAGCAACAGGAACACGCGCTGCCGTGGCGCCCTCCTCCTGGATCAGCCGTTGAGCTAGCTCCTCAGGCCTCAGGTCGAGGATGTCCGCAGGCACATCCTGGCCATTCATGAAAAACGAGAATGGCTTGTTGTACTTATCGGCAAGCTCAACCAGGGGGCCGATTTTTTCCGTTTCGTCCATCTTTGTAACGACTATTTTGTCCGCTCCAATCCGGTCGCAGGCAAGCATGATTTTTTCCATGGCCTCGGGGCTCAGGTCGGCGGCCAGCACCAGATGGCGCTCACAGCGAACCTCGCAGGCTTCCATATACTGCCGCAAGGCATTCAAGCGCTCATGGTCGCGCGCCCCGATCCCCGAAGTGTCAATCAGCATCAGTTCGGCGCCGTCGCGACGCAGGCATTCCCGAAACTCACCCGGCGAGAAGGGCGCAAAAAAGGGGGCCTCCATGACCGAGGCATAAGTCTTCAGCTGTTCCGTCGCCGCCAGGCGATAGTGGTCCAGACTGTAAAGCGAGACATCGCGCTGCTTCACAATGTGGTAGCGGGCCGCCACTTTGGCCAGACTGGTTGTCTTGCCGGCCCCGGCCGGCCCGATGAAGAAGATGGCGCGACATTCGCCGCGCGGCGGGGCTATTTCGGAGTTGATGTGAATCAGGTCCGCCAGGCGAGCAATAGCCCGATTTTCAATGATGCGCAGGTCCTCTTTTTCCTCCGCCGAGAGCGCTTTGTCGAGCTTGCGCAGGAAGCGCCGACAGAAGTCCTCGCTGAATCCCTGAGCCCCAAGCCGCGCGCGCAAGCGATTGAAGTGCATTGCGCTCCGCTCACTGGATGAATCTTCCTCTTCCGGCTCCGCAGCAAAGATTGGACGCTCAATCCGCGGCGCGGCAGCATCGGCGCGGCGGCGAGATATTGCCGGCCCAGAAGGCTCGTCAGAGACCATTGGCTCAGGCGAGGAGAGCGGCCTCGCCGGAACATCGGGCCCCGCCCCTTCCCATCCCTGGAGAAGCATGTCAATGGCTGCTCGATCGCCGGCATCGAGCACTGGCTTCACCGCGTCATCGCTGGCCGAGCGATGCCTGGGCGCGGATTGGTCGACGCTTGCTTCGCCCAGGCGCGGGAAGCGAGCAGGCAAAGGATCGCCTTCGCCTGCAGTCTGACGCAACGTTCGGTCAATCCATTCTCTGCGCTGGCGATTGCGCTCCGGCGAGGTGAGTGCGGCGCGGTCATTCAGACGACTGGCCAGCGCGCTGCGCCCGGGCGAGCGTTCTTCCGCCACCATATAGTCGATCTCATATTCCTTTTTGCCAAAGATGCCAGCTCCGAAGAGGCCATCGCCCTTCACGGCTCGCGTCTGGACGACGATAGCATTCTCCCCGTGCTGCGACCGGAGCTTCATCAAGCATTCGGAGACGTCTCGACCGCGGATCTTGCCGTACTTCATGAATGCTCCGCTCGATCGTTTGTAAACATATGATAAGTAATGACAGGCAAAGCTTCGCCTCCTGCATTATGTCGCATTTGTGCTTCTGCCTGGCAATCGTTTTCCATTTTTCCGCTTCAACCTCGCAGGGATGCGGTCTTCTCTGCGTAGACTTCGCCTTCGTTGTCCGCGCCGGACGCGGAAATTTGCTTGTGAACGCACTGCTCAAGCGGCAAGCGCGGTAATGCTGATGCCCTTGCGCCCTTTCATCCTGGCCCTCAGCGCCGTTGGCGTGGCGGCATTTGCTGGCTGCAAAGGCGGAAAGCAAGCGCCCGACGCCCCGCCAGCTGCCAGCCTGATGCAATGGGGACAGGCGCAAGCTGACACCGCAGCGCGGCTGGAAGCTGCTGGATGGAAAGCACAGGGGGCGGCTGACGGCGGCTTGCGACTGATCCTTCCTGAAGCAGATGAACCTGCTGCTGAGGCCCTTGCTGCCCTGGGCGACGATGCTCCGCCGCGCTATGAACTTGCTCTCCTCGGCCAGAGCGAAAAATTGCAAATTGTTGTCCTGCAACGTCGCGATTCCACGCAGAGGCTGACTGCATTTCGCCAGTCGCTTTTGCATGAATTTGGCGCTGGCGAACCCATCTGGACCGCGCCGGAAAAGGAAATCGCCCAGGCCTCCGGAAATCGGCTGGCCGAACGCACAAGCCTCTACGAAACTGCAAGCGCTTACATTGCGCTCTACGAAACTCGATTTACTGCTGCTGAGGCCAGGCAGGCTGATGATCCTAATTCGAGTATCGAGGCGCGCATTTATTCACGCCAGTACAATGAGGGCATCAGCCGCGAGGCCCTCGTTGCAGGCTTCGAGGCTCGCTAATCCAGGGGCCGACCAAACCCATGTCCTGAATTGTCCGGGAAAGAAGATCATGATAGTGAGGAATGTACAGAAATGAGTTACAATCGAATCGTAGAGCTGCTTGGCAAAGACGGCGACTCGCTTTTGAATCACAAAGCAAAGGTCGATAAATCGACGCTGCATTTGCCGGGAGAAGACTTTGTAGAGAGGGTGTGGATGCCTTCCGATCGCACTCCGCAAACGCTGCGCTCGCTGCAGCAGCTATTTGGGACTGGCCGACTGGCGCATAGCGGCTACGTGTCGATTCTGCCCGTCGATCAGGGGATTGAGCACAGCGCCGGCGCCAGCTTTGCGCCGAATCCAATCTATTTCGATCCGGAAAACATTGTGAAGTTGGCCATCGAAGGCGGCTGCAACGCCGTAGCCTCGACTTTCGGCGTTCTGGGAACCGTCGCTCGCAAGTATGCGCACAAGATTCCCTTTATGGTAAAAATCAATCACAACGAACTGTTGAGCTATCCCAATAAGTTCGATCAGATCATGTTTGGCAACATTGAAGAGGCCTGGAACATGGGCGCCGTCGCCGTGGGCGCTACCATCTACTTTGGATCGGACGAGTCCAGCCGTCAGCTCATTGAAGTGGCGCAGGCCTTCCAGCTGGCTCACGAACTGGGCATGGCTACAGTACTTTGGTGCTACACCCGAAACAACGAGTTCAAGAAGGACAAGGACTACCATGTCTCTGCGGACCTGACCGGTCAGGCTAACCACCTGGGCGTTACGATCCAGGCGGATATCATCAAGCAAAAGCTTCCGGAGAACAATGGCGGTTTTAACGCCATCAAGTTTGGCAAGACGCATCCCAAGGTTTACAGCGACTTGTCCAGCGATCACCCGATCGATCTCTGCCGCTACCAGGTGCTGAACTGCTACATGGGCCGCGCCGGCCTGATCAATTCCGGCGGCGCCTCTTCCGGAGAAAGCGACCTGGCCGAAGCAGTACGCACTGCGGTGGTCAACAAGCGCGCTGGCGGCATGGGACTGATATCCGGTCGCAAGGCCTTCCAACGGCCAATGAAAGATGGCGCTGCGCTACTGCAGGCCATTCAGGACGTTTATCTGGCCAAAGAGATTACGATCGCCTGAGAGGCAAAGAGCATCCGTGGGGTTGCCAGGAGGCAGCCACACGGATGGCGCGTCGCCCGCCAAATCAGCTCAAAGCTTACAAACCCAAAGCAAGGCTCGCAATCGGCAAGACCCTACCTTGGCGAATCGCAGAAGATAAGTCCGCGAATCGCCTGCCCATTCAGCGGTTCAATGCGCAGCGACTTAGCTTCTGGAAATGTGACTAGAGTATCGGGGCCGATTTGCTCCCAATGCTCCGGACTCAATGCCAGGCGTCCGCGCCCGGAGAGAACAAGCATAGAGGTCGCCCGTGGAGCTCGAGGCAATAGGTCAACCTGCTCTGCGGCAGCGAACAGGTAAACTTGTGAACCCACAGCCGCGCGCAAAGGTTGCACTGTGACGCTGGCAGGGATGATACGTGAAGTTCGAACCGCGCGTAGATCAATCAGACGCAGGGCGGGGCTTTCGATCGGACCTCCGGCAACGGTCTCACTGGCCGACCGATCGCCCTGGTCGCATGCTGCGACCAGAACCGTCAAAACAAACAGACCGAGGCAGAGCTTCCGCTCCCATCGAATCGCCTTCAGGCTTGCCCTGGCCGGCCACGAGGCCAGCCAGAACGAGCGCAAGGTTATTCTCCCCAAAGGATCCGCACTTCGGTGCAAGTAACCGAATCTCCGCTGATATTGCATCGCTCGACACTCGGTTCGCTAGCACGGAAAAACAAGTATTCTCCGTGCGAGAAGCGATACGTACCGTTTGGAGTATCTACAACGTAGGTTGTCGGGTGACAGGCGGCGATCAGCCCGGCGACTGCTAGATTCAATGTCAGTATGATTTTTTTCATTTCGAAAGTCTCCTGATCTGGCATGTCACCAAAGATTCAGTCCCGGCCAGTCCTGGAACGATGCGCGCATGTCTGTACAACTCAGATTGCCAGCGGCGTCGACTTTACAGAGGTTGACCCGCCTGTTAAAGCACAAGTATCCACAGCGCTGGGTGTATAGGACCAGTTGCTTGGAATTCCCATTTCCGCCTTGGTCAACCGCATACGTGGTCTGGCAGGCGCCGAAAGTCAAAGCAAGTGCAATGAAGGCGATTGATAGTATTTTATTCATTGTTTCAGTTCCTATTCAGTTCCACTGCGACGCGACGGCACTTTAAATCGCCGTTGCTTTGAATTTCACAGCGCTGCACTCCAAATTCTGTGCCGAAAAGAGCGCTACTGATGTAGCTCACGTAAACAGCGTCCGAGACATATGTGGCCCCGGTCATGAAACGGCACGCGGAGCCAAGCGACAATGTCAGGAATGACAGCGCCAGGAGCTTGATAAGTTTGCTCATAGTTCCTCCAATTTATTTGCGCTGGAGGCGACCGTTTGGCCTGCGCCCAGCGCAGGCAACTTAGCTTGGTCCTTTTAGCATAGTCAATACATTTAAAAAAGTTAACAATGGCCGCGATTCCGAAGCAGCAAATGCTGTCCTGGTTCCACTTTGCGAGGCGACACACATGGCCAGCCGGAGCAGGATCCGTTCAAGCTGGAGCGGGTGCCACTATCCAATCGCTACCAAAAACGTTAGCGCAATTCCCGCTCACCTTCGGTCGGGTCCGGCGCCCAGCGCATCCCATTGCGCCTGAATCTGGGCCTCCAGCAACGCTTGCAAACCGCGATGCCGCTCGTTAGGGTTCAAGGACGATGACCCGCCGAGGGCGAAATCATCTGCGTCGTGATCGAGGACGATTTTTCCGGTTTCAAGGTCGTAGACAACGAATTTGGTGCTAACACGGGCGCCCGCCAGGCAGCCGAGTTCCTGCCCATTGAACCATCCGGCATTATGTGCATAGTACTGCAGAATGATCGGAAATAGGACCGATGAAGCCTGCGGCGCATTTCGTCGCCAGTATCCGCGAATTTCTGGACGAAGCTCCTCGGGCGCTGAAAAAACACGCCGCGGTAGATTGATATTTTCTCGACCCTCATTCGGAGATGGCTCGAAATTTCGGGAGGAGCGGAAGTTTTCAAGCGCCAAGCGTTGGTTGGGGGGCAACGGTAACATTCCCCTGCCCGATAGCCGCGTCAACTTGCCGGCCAGCTGGGAGGAGGCATCGTCGCGGATCTCTTGCTGCAGGGAAAACTCGGTAGTCTTGTTCCGTATGTAGGCGCCTTCTGCAGCGGGTGCGCGGTCATAGCCGCCTCGAAAGAAAATCAAGCCAACATAGACATTGGTCTGATATTGACTTCTTGGGCTTCGCTCGCCCAGTACATCCGCAATGAACTGCACCGGAGCGATAGCCAGCCCCTCCGTAGACGCTTGACCAGCCCGAACCAGATATATGGCCGAAAGCGAATCGACGCTGCTGCACCCGGCGAAAAATGCAACAGGAAGCAAGGCGACCACCAGGATTGCCGACAGCTTCCCCGGGTAGCTACTCCTCTGCCGCATGAGCCGTATCCTTGAAGTCAGCCCAGAGCCTCAGCATTTCGTCGCTGATCCAGTCGTCGCCATCGCCCTGGTCAAAAAACTTCTGAAAGCGATCCGCTGCTGTAGCGGAATCGCCGCGTCGCCACGCAGCGATCGCGGAGTTCCAGAGCGCAGCGCGCGAGCGCCCATTGCTATGCCTGAGTGCAAGCTCCCATTGCCTTGCCGCCTCTGTCATGTCACCCTGCCTGGCAAATCGAATGCCCAATTGCAATGAACTCAGTACGCTATTCGCTTCTTCCGAGTCTTCGATATCATCCACACGATCCAGGAGTGGTACGCTCCGATCTGCCAGCTGCGGCGAAAGCCGCTCGGACAGCGCAAGGCCGGCCGCAGTCGCCGCACCGTCCAGCGCTGCGAGGGCGGAAGGGCACTCCGGATTACCTGGAATTCCAACCAGGCGGTAGGGAGCGCTTGTTGCGTAGGAAAAGCTATCGCCTGTTTGAACATCCGTCAGGCGTCCCTGGACGAACAATGTCAGGTAGCGAACACCCGCAGGCTTGGTTCCAGAAAGCGTAAGCAACATCTTGCGCCAGGCCAGCGCAAGTCCAGTTTCCTGCGCCGGAGCGGTTGCATCGTTACCCAGTAAGCCGCCAACAAGAGCCCCCATTCCGTGAGTGGTATTGATTGCTTCTTCTTCTTTGCATTCGCTTCGCGGCTGATTGGTCAGTCTGACAAAAAGCAGAAAATCGACGGCAGACTCCCGCCCAACAGCCAGCTGTTGTTCGGTCATGCCACTTTGAGTGTAAGCCAGTTCGCGCAAGCGTTCTCGACGATTGCTGATGTCGATGACCTGAAAGTACCCCCCCGAATTGAGACTACTCTCCGTTTTCGCCTCCATGAGCGAACTCCAGTCCCCGCTGAAGTTCAGACTGCCTGCGACATCCGAGCGAGGTTGAACGGCTACCACGCCAATCCTGCGACGGCCCTGAAGAATTTGCTGCAGTCGCTGCTCACCGCCTGGTCCGAAGCGTGCTAGTTGTATTTCTATCGAATTACTTGAGCAATTGACGATCGTTGTCAGGAAGACTGATGCCAAAGCGCAACCGAGAAGCGAACCGCGGATCATAGACTGATTGAAGACGGCCGGGAGAATTACGCAAGTACGATTGGGAGGTCCAATATTGCGGCGCCGGTAGCGGCGCCGCAAATGTGAGTCTATTGACGCGCGGTATTCTTGATTGTGAGAGCGCGACCGTGTACAGTTACGCATTCTCTACCAAACGCTGGCCACAGACCGCTCGCCTCGGCGCGCACCTGACCGATTGCAAAATAGCTCGATCCTTCGACTTTTGCAAGGGCGTTGTTCATCGCCTCGCTACGGGCTTCGCTTGTCAGGAGCCCACTGGAGAAATCCAGCGGATTGGAATAGAGCGAAGCGCCCCTGCCGCTTTCCGAGCTGAACAAACGGCCCCAGGCAACAAAGAATACTCGCGTAACACACGCTTCCCCAACCGTATCTCCAGAAACCTCAAAATTTGCGGGCAGCAGGCTCAACGGAGCAGGAACAGAAGCGCCCTCCTCGCGGAGCGAATGCGTACATTGCGCGAGCAGCGCCGTCGCCGCCAGAATCAGAAGAATTTTTTTCACAGCGTATCCTCCAGAGTGAAACAGTTATCAGCTGCCCGGATGGTCAGCGTGGATCCGTTGATTCATTCATCCAAAGCATCTGTCAAATACAAAAATAGCATTTGTCGCCGACTCAATTGCCAATGTGAGAATTGCCTGCGTTGCTATCTTTTTGCGTTGCACCAGCTCGCCGTATTTAATTTGCTTTTGTTTGCAATGCCTAACTCCCCAGGAGAACAACAAAAAATTTTTGATCGGCTGCGGCGGCGCATGCTTGAGCCGCTTCCGGGCGCTAAGGCGCAATATCGCCTGGCGCCATCCCACAGGCCGGGCCCCGAAATGAACCCGGGGCCTTCCGCCCCCGTCAAACAAGCGGGCGTTCTACTACCTTTATTCTATCGAGCCGGTGCGCTGCGTATCTGCATGATTCGCAGGCCTGAAGAGTCGGGTCCGCACAGCCGACAAATAGCCTTCCCCGGAGGTCGACGCGAAGATTCAGACGCAGATCTACAGGCAACTGCTCTGCGCGAAACAACCGAAGAAATTGGCCTCGCAATTCCGCCGGACAACGTCGCCGGGGCGCTAAGTTCACTCTATGTGGCGCCTAGCCAGTTCTATGTTGAGCCGTTTGTTGCCCTGATCCTTGCTCCGGACCAGTATCGAGCAGACGAAGAGGAGGTAGCTGAGGTCCTGGAATTTCAGTTACAGGATTTTGCCAAATCGGAGAATTTTCGGATCGAAGAGTGGATAGTTCGCGGATTTCGAACGACGGTTCCGCATTTCCGCATCGACGGAGAGACAATCTGGGGTGCTAGCGCCATGATGCTGGCCGAGTTATTGGAAATCCTGAAAGATTGCGGCCTCAAACTTTTTTGAAAATCAAAGCGCCGCCCTTGCCTACTCCCCCCAGACAATAACACATTCGCGAACAAATCCTGCGCCCAGAATCTCATCATGGGAATAGTCCACGGCCGCAATTCGTGTTATCTCGCCTTGCTTCATTGCCTCGGCTATGCTGGCGCCCGTTTCGTACCAGAAATAGTTGAGATAGGCCAGAGCCCAGGTGCAGTTTCGGCCTGACCTGAGCGCCTGTCCATCCCCAATGGCCTCGCCGCGCGCCGTATCGCGTGATGAATAATGCACGTTGGTGTACAGACAACCGCTCATCGGAGGCGAGTAGTGCTGAATGCAGCTAACGGATATTCCGGCGAACAGGGAAAGCGCGAGGAACAGATTACTTTTCGCCATAGACATCTGTACAGTAAGCATGATACACGCCCAAAACGCTGAAGTAGCTAAAATCAATTCGTGCAATACGGCGAATTCCGTTTTCGCTAGCAATGTGGCCTGCGCCCGCATCCCCCCACGCGACAAATATGCCGATCATCTTCAGGCATCCTCTTGCGCGAACGACAGGTTGAGCACTATTGTTGCGATTGAATTCCCCATCCAGATGGAAGTTATTGTAAATGAGCGAAGTATTAGGAATTTCCGCCGAATTAACACAGCCAGCGAGAAGAGAAACCGAAAACAAAAACGGAAGTGCTCTTAGATTTGGCATTGCGATCATTCTGCACTCTGCCCCGGAGTTCCAGTGAGGATGACACAGTAGCGTCTGTACAGGAAACCGAGGACAAGCGTATATTCGCGTTCGGTAGAGTGCATCGCGATCAAATTCCCATTCTTGATTGCTGGCCTCAAGGAGGCGTCCCCCGTCGATACCAGGCCCAGATAGGAGCGAAAACAGCTGCGCTGTACCGAGAGATTTGCAGCATTGCCGACTCGAGCCGGATCGGTATGCTTGCGATACACCAACCCGTAACAACCGCCAAGCATCCAGATCAGAACTGCCGCTAGCGGGGCGAACCAGTATGATTGCCGCACCATGTTGAAAACTTCTCTCAATACGAATAGCGAGCAATGTTATCAAAATTGAGTACGAAACCTGCCTCCAGCGCAGTTGTATTCAAGGCGCTGTGGAAACCTCCGTCCCCCCTTAGCAAGCGCCGCGTCCATGCCCCTTCAATTTTCACACCAAACTCGGGCGTAAGGTAGAGGTTGGCCCCAACGCCCAACGCGCCGGCAAACCCAGTTCCATTTTGCGATTGAACCTGATTGAACGCGATGAAAGTTGTGGAGGATTGAAAAGCAGACTCAAACTTCAAGAGTCCGCCGCGCAGCAAGAGATATGGATCAATTCGCGTCTTTTCGACCGGGTGCCAGGAAAAATGTGCCATCCAAATTGTGTCACGATAGAAGCGCCGCGACACCGGCGTCACTTCTGTATAGCGACTTAAGAATAGGGCGCTTGAGCTGCTCGCGTTTGGAAGCAAGAACTGCTCTTGCCGTTGCACGTGAATCGAAGTGCGTGCGATGCTGATGCCGGCGCCTATTTGCGATGAGATGCCGTACTCCAGAACGCCTGTCGCGGACGATTCGCTAGAAAATCTGGCCGGCAAAAGGAGCAAGGGAGACGCAGGAACCGTTCCCAGTACGCGTACCTCAGCTGCACCCAGGGCCGCCTGCGTGCGACGCTCTTGCCATTGGCTGCTCTCTGTTCTGATCAGGTCGCCGCTACGATCAAACAAGGAGCCGCCGCCGCCGGAAAGGAGAATGATTCCCTCATAAAAACCAGACTCAGCATCCGACTGCAGTGACGGAACGGAACCCGTTCCCCCCTCTGCCAGCAATCCGCCTGTGCCAAGCAAAGCCACCGACAGGACCGCCCCAAATCGAACTCTAATCCGCATTTGCTAAAAGTGGTTTAGACGCAAGAATCGGTCAATCGAATTCAAGGGGATATCCGGACACTTCCGGCCGAGCTGAGATTCAAGTGCGCTGCGTTTAGCCCAGCCGCGCCTCAGTGCGGCCGCCAGGGGCGCTCGCTTTGCTTCACCAGTTTTGGTTGTGCAGCGACGGGCTTTCGGCCAAAAGAAATCCCCAGGCTTTCATAGAGCGCAATTTCGCTGACATCTACGTGCCGCTGTTCGATCGCCCTGGCGCAGTCCATGTAGCGCACCTCGCCCTCGCGATAGTCGACTACGGTCACGCCAAAGATTCCCTGGCGGGCTAGCTCTACGGCGCCGGCGCCCACCTGCAAACCGAAGACGGCATCTACAGCAGTGGTGTGACCGCAGCGCACCAGGTGGCTCGGGCGAATCTCGCGCACCTCGGGGATTTCATAGACGCTTTCCACGAACTGCCCGGTCTGCTTCATGAATTCTTTGATTGCCGGGTCTTTCTTCATCCGGCTTTCGATTTCCTTTACGACATACTTGCCAGCGCCCATCAAGGGATAATGTCCAAAGGAATCGGGCGCAACGCTCTTATCGACAAGCTCCTCGCCAGAGGCATCTTTTAGGCCCTCTGCCACGATAACCATCACCGATCCAGCGCGATGATCGCTTTCTCGAATGCGACGGGTAAACACGCTTTTCACATGCTCGTAAAGCAGATCGAAGTTAACCAGCACCTCCGGTATCAGTATGGCATCGGCTTCGGCGGCAATTCCGCCGCGAAAGGCGGTGTGTCCGGCGTAACGGCCAAAGACTTCCATCACAATGACTCGATTGTGGGTATTGCCGGTGGTGCGCAGGTCGCGGGCAAAATCGGCAATGCGATTGATAGTGCTATCGCCGCCGACGCTGTAAGTCATCAGATCGAGGTCCATGGTCTTCGGGGCGTGCAAACAGGGGATGCCTTTGCTGGCCAGATCGACAACTACGCTGCCAGTATCATCGCCGCCGGCAATGACTACCGCATCCAGACCGAACTTCTGCAGGCCTTGCTTGATGCGCTCATACTTTTGTTCGTCTTTGATCTTGGAGACCTTGACGCGCGAGTTTCCCGCTTCGCTGCCAGCCATGTAAACGTGAAACTTTTCCAGCCTTGCCCGATCGAGGCGAACCAGCGAATCGAAATCGATCAGGTTGTACAGACCGGCGTAACCGTTGGGAATCAGGTAGGCCTCGATGCCATTGGCCTCAGCCACGCAGGCAGCGCCCTTGACGACGCCGTTGAGCCCGCCGCAGTCTCCGCCTGATGTGAGAATGCCTATCTTCTTCAGTGCCATAAACCTTTCCCTGCGCCGGCCCGCTCGATCCGACGTCCGGCGGGCATTACTGCAGTCGCACCCCAAGTCGTGTCAATTCCTCTTTGTATTCGCCAGCCTCCTTTTCAAGGCCCGCGCCGGAACCGAGCAAATCAATCAGCTCTGGATCGCGAAAGATGTAGAGGTAGTTGTACAGGTGGTGCAACACCTGTTCGAGGGCGACTTCGATTTTCATGCCATTCAAGCGAGTGGCGCTGACCAGTTCCTCGCGGCCGTAGGGGATGTGGCGCGCCCCCGGCTGAACGGAATCGACAGGAATCGTCCGCGAACGAGCAAAGCGCTCGAGGTCGCCGGAGCTGCGCTCCGTCTCCTGAGCGGAACGCGCATTGTAGAGAACGGTATAGAGGTCGCGGGCAAACAGGTTAAACATTTTGATGCTGGCCCGGACAATCTCGTGGAACTGCTTGTGAATGGCGTCAGTTGGCGGCGTCTTGGTGTGTGAAATAAAGTCGGTGAAGGAGTAGTTGATATCGCGATACTTCTTCAAGAACTGCTCTGATTCTCGAAAGGAAGCGGTGAAGGCGTCGGCATGTTTCTTGAAGAGACCCTGAACAAAGAGCGGCGCCTCCTGAGCATGGGAATGCGCTCCCGCTGAGCGGAAGCTTACCGCACCGATAAAGAGCGTAAGGCAGTTTGAGTCAAAATCCTTTAGAATCGAGTACAGCAAGCGATGCGGCTCGCGCTTGAAGGCGGCGATGTTCGCCTCGCCTACGGCAACATCGCCGTAGGTCCGGCGCACAGCATCAGCAACGACTTCGTCCAGAAAATCCGTAATCAGTCGACCGTTGGCATCGGTCTTCAAATACTCTTCGCGCAGGCGACGAATCTCGCTGATCTGCGACTGACGATTGTTGAACTTGCCCTTCAGATCGCTGATGCGACGGTTGATCACATCGAGAACAGCATCCGGACCGCGGTAGCTATCGAGCGCCGGCCGCCCCAGCTTTAGTTCGGCCGCGAGGTCGTCCCAGCCAACAACCTTCTTGCGCGCCAGACTGTAGATTGCAGCAAAGATGTTGGTCAGCGTGGGTCGACGTCGCTCCAGGTTAAGCAGATAGGCCATCGACTCGCGCATCGCCGGCTGGAGCGGAACCATTTGCTCCCTTTTGCCCAGCGCTTCGATCAAATCATCTTTGAGAGTCTTCTCATATTCGGGAAAAAGCAGGAGCATTCCATAGTACTTTTGCAATTTGATCGTCTGTGTAATCCATTCCTCCGGATTAGGAGTGCGCTGAAACAGATTCTTGAGCTTGGAGATTTCATTGAAAACCTGGAAGGCGGCAATGATCGTATTGTAGCGCGCAGGTTCGAACAGTTCCCAGGCATATCCCGCCGCGCCGCGGAACCCTTTGATCGTTGGCACAACCAGGTCCTCGCGCAGATCGCTGAAGACGCTCAGGCTGCCCGGAGACAACTGGACATTGAGCGAAAAAAGTCCGGAACCGGCAAGGGTTCCATTGGCGCGACCCCAGATCGCCAGTTCGCCGCCAAAGAGACGCTCGAAGAAGCCGGCGCGTACTTCTTTCTTCTTTGGCGGCGCCTTTGCACCGCCGCGAGCTCCGCCGCCTCCTCCGCCGCGCACGGGTCCGCCGCGCAGCGGCGCGCCCTTTTCCGCTTCTCGCTTGCTACGCGCCGCCTGCTCGTCGATTTCCTCGATGCGCTGGATGCGCACAAAGACGTCGCTGGTAGCTGCAACAATACGATCGACCTTCTCCTGCAATTCGGGCGGCCGCGATTTGCGATACAGTTCGCCGAACTTCTGGTGCGCCTGAGCGCCTGTCAGCGTGGGATCCATCGCGACTCAGTTACTCTGGTCGAGAGGATTCTCCACAGTTCTGGCGCCGGCCGGCGGGCGGTAGGAAAAGAGCGAGGCCGAAAAACCGCTAACGGCGCGCACATTGGAAAGGGAGATAGTGAACCAGCTGTCACTGTCGGCGTTGCGAATGCTAAGGCGGCGCAGGGTAAAATCAGGGGCCCAGGCGACCTTGATCTCGCGAATCCGGTTGTTGGGATCGGTCGCTCGGCCAATAGCCTCGGAACCGGCGACGCGGTATTCATAACCGCTGAGGATCCAACCGAGGCCGCCGCTGGCGCCGCCTGCGGTTTGTTTGCCGGCAACGCGCGAAGCAGGACTGTAGACCACCATGCGATTGCCATTGGCCGCAATCACGCGGCCATCGCTCATCTGAAAGTTAAAGTGGCCGCCCTGGTAACTCAGTGTTCCGCTGATTCCGCCGCCAATGGTAACATTGGCGCGAAAGCTGCGCAGACTGTTCATACGTGCTACCACCTGTTGCACCTGCGATGGCGCCTGCGCCTGAAGTCCGCCAGGCGCTCCAAAGACCAGCGTCAGGGAAAGGGCACAAAGCACAAAAGCCGCCTGCCCCAGGGGGCGGCGGCCTGCAAAGCTTTGCCCCGCCTGGCGGCAGGGCAGTCTGTCTTGCATCTTATCCAAGGACCTTCTTGAACTCCGCCGTCAAAGCGGGCACCACGGTGAAGAGGTCGTCGACCACGCCGTAGGTGGCAACCTTAAAGATAGGCGCTTCTGGATCCTTATTGATGGCCACAATGACCTTGGAAGAACCCATGCCGGCCAGGTGTTGAATGGCCCCGGAAATGCCGCAAGCCACGTAGCAATTTGGAGATACCGTCTTACCAGTCTGTCCAACCTGATGGGCATGTGGAATCCAGCCGGCGTCTACGGCCGCCCGGCTGGCGCCAAGCGCAGCGCCGACAACGTCGCACAGCTCTTGCAAGATTGGCCAGTTCTCCGGGCCTTTGATGCCACGCCCGCCTGATACCACCACCGAGGCGTCGGTCAATTGCACTTTGGTTCCGCCGGTCAGTTCCAGATCTTTCAAAACGCTCTTCACTTCGCCGGCGCTGGCGCCGCCATCTTCGACTTTCGAGCCGCTGTGCGTAACCAGTTCCTGTGAGTTGGGGCGAACAGTAATCACGGCAGGCGACTGCACCTTGATATTCGCATAGGCTTTACCGGAATAGACCGGCTTCTTGACCTCGACCGCTGATTCACTGCCCTTCACGGAAACGACGTCAGCCACCAGGGCCCCGCCGAGCTTGACAGCCAGGCGACCGGCATAGTCGCGACCCTGCACTGAGTGCGGCGCCAGAGCCAGTTTCGCGCCTTTCTTTTGCGCGATTTCAGCGGCGATATTGGCCACTCCCTGCGGACTGTACTCGGCCAGCGTGTTCTTTACGACGACGTCGGCCCCGGCGGCCAGCAGTTCTTTGGCATGAGTATCATTGCCGTTGATCAGGAGGGCTATGACCTCTCCTCCGAGGCCGCGCGCCGCCGCCAGCAGCTCCTTCGATACCTTCTTGAGTTCGTCGCCTTTCAATTCTGCGATTGTCAGTATTGCCATGATGCTTTCTCCTGAATGGCTAGATCAGATGACTTTGGCTTCTTCGCGCAGCGCCTTGACCAGCTCACGCGCCTTCGTTTCCGGGGAGTCGCCTTCGATGATTCGTCCTGGCGGACGCGGCGGCGGCGGTTCCATGGATGCCAGCGCTACTTTGGGGGCGCTCACGCCGAGGCTCGCCACATCCACGCTTTCAATCTGCTTCTTCTTCGACGCCATGATGCCCTTCAGCGACGGATAGCGCGGATCGTTCAGGCCCTTGGAAGCGGTAATGACAACTGGCGTCGCCGAACTCATAACGCCGCTTCCGCCCTCTACCTCGCGCTTCACCTTAACCGAGCCGCCTTCAATGCTCAACTCGATAGCGTTGTTGATATTAGCGCATCCCAGATGCTCGGCAATCATTGCCGGAGTCATCGACGACTGCGAATCAATTGCAATATGTCCGGCCAGAATCACATCGGCGCCGGCGCTCTGCAAATATTTGGCAATTGCAGCGGCGGCATAGGCCACATCAAATACGTTATAACTATCGTCCTTCAGCAAGACGGCCTTATCGACGCCAAGCGCGTAGGCGGTGCGCAGCGCTTCCACGCAGCGCTCCGGCCCCAGCGACAGGGCCGTTACGGTGGCGCCATTCTTTTCTTTCTGGCGCAGGGCCTCTTCCAGGGCGTGCTCATCAAAGGGAGAAACGATCCACTTAATTCCAGTTTCGTCAATTCCGGTCTCTTTGGTTTTGATGCGGGTCTCGGTATCGGGGACCTGCTTTACCAGAACGAATATATTCATGGTAGGGAATCCTTCCTCTGTGTTGGGCTCTCAGTAGGCGAACCATGACCGGATCGCCAGAGCAAGGCCTGCGGTCAATGAAATTAGGCCGCCGATGTCTGCGGCGCGGTCTCAACTCTCGCTTTCGCTCAGATCTTCCTCGTCCTCAGAGCTGCCAGGATAGAGTCGTTGCACCAGCTGGATACTGACAATGATGGCAACAATGGCCGTCAGGAAGTTTGCATCACTGTGCAGGAAGAGCCCAAAGCCAAGCAGCGGCGTCAGCAGATGGAGGGCGACATAGTGCAGAAGCGCCAGCGCCTCGTCCAGCCCGCCCTTGCCGCCAAGCAGGCGTCCGATCGAGGCCCGGTAGTAGCCAGCCCAACCGGAGTTCTTTTCTTCAATAGAAGTAAGCGCGTTGCGAAAGCGACGCGGCATGCTCCATGATATTCCAATTACCAGGGCTGCATCAAGCAAACCAGAGATCAAAAAAGGAAGCGACATGAAATATCCAGCGCCCTCGTCCGCGGGCAGGTTCCTTTTCTTAGACGAAGGGTAAAGAGAAAATCCCCGAATGCACTGAGCGAAGTTCGAGGAAAATAGCTGTGAGGATAGGGCCGCGTGCAGTTTGTTGCGGCTATGAGTGCTGCAATGGATTCGGGCGCGGCGATGGAACAAGAGCCCTTCGACCTCTGCAATCCCAGCCAGGAGCACCGCGAGCTGCGCAACGCTGTTGCCGCATTCGCCGTTGGCGAAATTGGTCCGCAGGCCAGCGAGTATGACCATGCTGAACGCTTTAACCTTCCGCTGTTCCGACGGCTGGGCGCTGAACTCGGCATCTTTGGACTGACAGTACCGGCCGAACACGGCGGCGCCGGATTGGATGCCGTAGCTGAAGTAATCGTTCATGAAGAGATGAGCCGCTTTGACGCTGCCTTTACCTTGAGCTATCTGGCGCATGAAGTGCTGTTCGTGAACAATTTGTTCGTCAACGCATCGCCCGCGCAACTGAAACGCTACCTGCCAGGCGTTCTCTCTGGAGAGAAGGTGGGCGCCATGGGCATGACCGAGCCTTCGGCAGGCACAGATGTGCTTGGCCTGCGCACCGTGGCGGCCCGGAAGGGGGATCGCTACATCCTGAACGGCGCCAAGCAATTCATTACCAATGGACCGGAAGCAGATTTTCTAATCGTATACGCCAAACTGGACCACGCGGAGCGACGGGAAATTACCAGCTTCATTGTTGAATCCTCCTGGAAGGGCTTCGCCGTCGGCAAAAAAGAACAGAAGATGGGGATGAAAGCCTCATCGACGGCCACGTTGTTCTTCGAAGATCTGGAAGTGCCCGCGGAGAATATGCTATCGGCAGAAAACGGCGGACTGACCTCAATGATGCGCAATCTTGAGATCGAACGGGTGAGCCTTGCCGCGCAGTCTCTGGGGATCGCAAGCCGCTGCATGGACGAAATGGCCCGCTACGCACTTCAGGAACGGCGAGCCTTTGGCAAGGCGCTTTCCGAATTTGGCCAGGTCCAACGCTTGCTGGCGGACAGCTATGCAGACTATCGTGCGGCGCGCGCCCTGGTTTACGAGACAGCGCGCTCGTTGACGCCGCAGGCGCGACAATCCCTGTCGGCGGCGGCGGCCAAGCTTTGCGCAACACAGATGGCTGAGCGCGTCGCTCGAAATGCAATCCAGGTGCTGGGCGGCTACGGCTACACACGCGAGTATCCCGTGGAGCGCATGCTACGCGATGCAATTCTGCTCAGCATTGGCGGCGGCACCAACGAGGCGATGCAAAAAAATATTGTCGGCGACTTGCGCAGACTGTACGCGACAGGCGCCGTCGGATGAATCTGAAACTGCACGGCGCGCTGGTCGGCATCCTTGCCGCCATTCCCGGCGCCATGTTACTGCTGGTTGCCGGTCCTGGCGAGGGTTGGCTGCACTGGTTGCTGGCGCTGGCGCCATTGCCGCTGGCAGCGCCGGGCGGCGTCTGGGTCGCCAATCGTTCCATGCACAGAAGCGGCCTGCGTTTTGTCGGAGCGTTCGCCGATGCTGCGCTGGTCTATTCGGTAGTCGCGCTGTTGCTGGCCCTGCCGGGCTACGCCGTGTTTCGCGAATATCCGGCGGAGCTGGGCGCTCTTAGCCTTGGCTATTCCGTTCTCCGATTGTCAGTACTGGCGACGATGCTGATGTTTCTGCCTTCCGCCCCGGCGCTGCTGGCCGCAGCATGGAGCATCGAGAATCGAACGCGCCCGCCTCAGCCGCCGAAGGACTAACGCGTCCGTCGAAAAAAGGTTAAGGAGAGCAAAGCAAAACAGACAAGCGCCGCGGCCAGAAATCCGTGCGACCAGAGCGCCAGAAGCTGCGTTTGCATCCAGCCGGCGGCCACCGCGAAAACCACGCCGCCTGATGCCAGAATACTCTCGCGTATGACCAGTCGCCGCAGCTTTCGTTCCTCGCGCAAATCGTAGGCGGTCTGAAACTCGCTCTTGCGCAGTTGCGGATGCAGCGCTTCCTGCAACGCGCCGCGCAGACCGCGCCCACGAAACAAACCAAGCAAACCGCGGCGCGGAAGACCGATGTATCGATCAATATGCGGACGGGCGACGAGGAAAACGTTGACGCGATCGTCCAGGCGCATTGCCAGAGATATCAGCATGGTCAGCGATCGTCCAAGATAGATATAGCGACGCGGCAAACGCAACTGGCCGATCAAATCGCGCAGCCGCAGTCCGACAGTGGAAAGATCGCGCAGCTTGATGACGCGACCAAAGCGCATTGGATTGATTCGATAGAATGAATCTACCTTGAAACTGCCGTAGCGCGCGGTGATTTGCTCAAAGAGATTGGCGTAGAGCTCGCGATCGGCGTCCGGCGCAAGCATTCCCGACTCTACGGCAAGGTCGACAAGCGCCGGCACATCGCGCGAGCGAGCGACCTCCAGAAAACGCCGAAAAAAGCCAAGCATTCGCTCGGTAATGTCCTGCGTTGCGCCAAAATCGACAAATGCCAGACGTACCGGATGCATGGCATCCTCTGGAAGTACGAAGATATTCCCCGGATGAGGATCAGCGTGATAGAAGCGATGCGAAAGAATCATCCGCGCATAAGATTCCAGCAAAAGCTCAGCCACGGCCCCGCGATCGAGGCCCATGCGGTCAAGAGCGGGCAGGTCCATGATTGACGCGCCCTCAACGAACTCCGTAGTCAGAACAGTGCTGCGACTCAGTTCATCGATCACTGCCGGGACCACAATGCGCGGCTCATCCTTCCACTGATCGCGCGCCCGCCGCATGCTCTCGGCCTCATTGAGATAGTCGATCTCCAGTTGCACCATGTTGGCGAATTCGGAGAAGTGCGGCCGGAAATCCAGATGTGGGTAGACGACGAGAATCATGCGCACGGCCAGATTCAGGGCGCGCAAGTCCTGGTGGATGGCGCGTTCCATATCGGGGTGCAGCAATTTGATGGCGACCTTGCGACCATCGCTGATGCGTCCAACGTGCACCTGACCGAGCGAGGCCGCCGCCAGCGGTTGCTCCTGAAATTCCAGGAAGAGTTCGTGCGCATCGCGGCCAAAGGCCTCCTGGAAGCGGTAGCGAATGTCGGCATAGGGCCGCGCCTCGGCGCGATCGGGAACATCTGCAAAGATTTCGGTAAATTCCACATCGAATACATTGGAGACCGTAGACAGATACTGCGCGGCCTTCAGGAAGATGCCGCCCTGCCGCAGAAAGAAAGAGGCGATCTGCTGGGCGCCATTGCGCGTGGCCCGGAAGCGAATGCGCGATCGCCAGTCCGCCGGCAGGAAACGAGTGCTGTTGTATATCACTGCTGAGACCAGCAGCAATCGGAAGGCAAAAAGCAGCGTGGACAGGGTCCGCACGGCGTGGACATTCGCTTTGCGACGGAGAGAGTCAAATTATTTCTTTGCAGACTCCCTGCATTGCAGCGCGCTTGGCTGCCGGAGAAGATAGACGCCCATCGCTGACAGTCTGTCGGCGGGCCGCGCTCCCTCCTCTACCGGCGTTGCCAGCCATGCGAAAAAGTGAAGAGAGCGATGCTCCGCGGATTATCTACGTAGTGGAGTCGGATCCGGCGCTGCGTCAGGCCATCGCCAGCGAACTTTCCTACTATGGCTATGTTTCAGCCGGTTATCCGGACCTCTACGCCGTGCGCCATGCAGTACGCGTCCGACCGCCGATGGCCATTGTAGCCTCCGTAGGAAGCCAGAGCGAGGACATTGGCATGGTCATGTCCGAAGTACAAACTGAATCCTCGCGAGCCTTTCCGGTGGTTTTCCTTGCAGAAGAGGATTCGTTGCAGTTGCGTCTGATGGCCGCACGCTTTGGCGGAGTGGCCTTTCTGCCCTCTCCTCCAGATTTCAATGAACTGGTGGCAACCCTGGATCGATTGGCCACCAGCGAAGACCAGCCGCAGTATCGCATCTTGATTGTAGAGAACGACGCCGCTGCGCGCACAAAATACGCCGCGATTCTCTCCGCAGCCGGCATGCAGGTCCAGGCCGTGGCCAGCCCGGCGGAAGCGCTGCAAGCCATCGCCGAATTCGATCCGGAACTTCTGCTTTTGAACATGTACTATGATGAGTGTCTGGGCGGGGAATTGGCCCAGGTCATCCGTCAGCATCAGCAGTACGTGTCGCTGCCGATCGTTTTTCTTTCAGGGGAGGAGAATCGCGAACGCCAATTGAGCGCTATGGGCCGCGGCGGCGATGACGTTCTCCTGCAACCGATTCAACCCGCTCATCTGGTTTCCTCCGTTACCGCCAGGGTAATGCGTTCGCACTCCGTCCGACAACTGATGGTGCGCGACAGCCTGACCGGGCTACTCAATCATACCGCCCTGCAACAGCGCCTGGATTTTGAGCTGGCCCGCGCCGCTCGCGAGGGCGGCAGCCTGTGCTTCGCCATGACGGACCTCGATAAATTCAAGCGCGTCAACGACACTTACGGTCATTCGGCAGGCGATCAGGTAATCAAGAATCTGGCTCGCGCCTTGAAGTTGCAGTTGCGATCCAGCGATGTGGTGGGCCGACACGGCGGCGAAGAATTCGGCATTATCTTGCCGGGCGTCGATCGCAATCTGGCGCGCCAGGCGCTGGAACGCGTGCAGCAATCCTTTGCCCGGATAGTCCATCGCTATGGCGCAGCGCAATTTCAGTGCAGCTTCAGCTGTGGCGCGGCTTTCTACCCTGGGCATGAGGACGCGCGGGGCCTGGTGGACGGCGCCGATCAGGCGCTCTATGCCGCCAAGGGCGCCGGCGGCAATGTCACCATGTTTGATGCTCCGGGCGCCTGAAGCGCCCGCAGCGCAAGCTCAGGTAACTGACGATTTCAACATGATGCGGTCCAGCACCGCCGGGGCCACGCGACTGAGACCCAGTCCAATGATCTCTTTGACGCGCGAGGGATAGACATCGCGACGGCGCAGCTCAATGCCGCGCAAAATGCGCCGCGCCACAAAATCCGGGCGCAGTCCGGCCGCCGTATTGTCGCTCTCTTTGTCGTGCGACTCGCCCTGTGAATTCAGTGCGCGGCGCGTAATCTCCGTACTGACAAAGCCAGGCGCCACCGACATGACGTGCACTCCATGAGCAGCGTTTTCCAGACGGACGCTATCGAGATATCCCTGCAAGGCGTGCTTGCTGGCGCAATAGCCGGAGCGCAACTGCGTAGAAAAGTGACCCATCATGCTGGATACGCCTACAAAGTGGCCGCGACTGCGACGCAGGGCGTCAATCGCATGTTGGTACATATATATGATTGGATAAAAGTTAGTAGCCAGCAGCCGATCGACAACGCTCAGATCGGTCTCTTCAGCCAGGCCGCGCATACTAACGCCGGCATTGTGGATTACTGCATCCAGCCGGCCATACTGCTTCAGGGCTGCATCAATAGCAAAGCGACAATCCGCTTCCACGCTGACATCGCCGCGCACCATCCATTGGCCGGTGATAGCCTGTAGCGAGCGTAGTCGCTCTTCGGTTCGAGCCATGGCGACTACGTTGGCCCCGCGACGAGCCAGCTCCAGCGCCAGCTCGCGTCCAATCCCGGAGCTGGCGCCGGTTACCAGCACCGTCTTCCCGCTGAAGTAGCCGCGCGCCGAGGCCGTGGTCTCTGCTGCGCGACGCGCGGGCGCCAGAAGTTCCGCGGCGCGATGGTTTTCCATCGAACTCTGAGCTTGCAGCTCGACGCGCGACGGCCGACCACGTTGCGCCGGAAGCACCTCGGCTACTGGAGTTTCCACCAACAACGAGGGCGCTGCGGATGTTGATGCCTGTCCCATGAAGGCCGGCGATGGCGCAGCCTGAACCTTGGTCTGAGATCCCGGCAGAGCGCCGCCGGCCAGCCAGTTTGCGACGCGTGCAAAGAACGAGGCCAGACGCATGCGCAGCCGTCGAAAGAAACCCATCCCCGCTGCCGAGGGCGCCCCTGCCGGCGCAGCAATTGCCCCGTACTGGTTGCGCACGCCAAAGATATTTTGCGGATCCAGCGCCTCCTTCATGCGCTCCTTCCACTGCAGTCCTGCCGGCGACAGAATTTGTGGCATAAAACTGGTACGCAGCTTGCCGACTCCGTGGTGGTGCGACAACGAACCGCCCGATTTCAAGATCTCCTCGCGGGCCGCATGCTCAATTTCATTGAAGACATGGTGTGGGTTGGGCACATCCTTGGCGTAAAACGCAAAGTAAAAGTATATGACTGCGCCGGTCTCATAGATCTGCGTCAATCGCGCGGTAACAAAGGGCTTGCCAGGCAAATTGCGGCGGGCGTGCTCCTCAGCGACGCGGCGCTTGACATTGTTCACTACGTCATGAACGCGAGTCCAGGGCATCGAGGTCTCAAAGGACTCCGCCATCAAGTAGTGGTTCATCATGAAGTCGCGGATATAAGCGATGCCAAAGGTTAGTTGATAGCCGCGCTCGCCATTCTCTCCGCCGCCTCGTAATCCCCCATAGCGGCGGGCGATGCCGTAAACCTGTCGCTCCTGAGCTTGCACCTCTTCCGCCCGACCCTCAAAGACCAGGGTGCAGGCTGTCATTTGATCCGGATCAAAACCCTTGATCTGTGTTACGAAGAGCTTCTGCAGGCGACTCTTGCGCCTGTGCCAGGCGCTTTCGTTTGGATCGGCGGGCTTGAGCGCCATGCTCAATTGAAACTGCAAATTATCTACCAGGCGCGCCGAGGCTGGCCAGGAACTCTGGCGAGATAACTCGTACATGAATTGCACGCCGCTTTCGAAATTGGGGAAGATCACTGAACCGTAGCGCTTTACTTCCGGCAGCGGAAAGAGCTTTACCACCGCCTGGGTGACAACGCCCAAATTGCCCTCCGATCCAAACATCCAGAGTCTGGGGTCGATGCCGGTGGATTCTCGCGGCCCTGCCGAAAAGCGACGCACGATTCCCAGCGGGCCGACCACATTCATATCTACGATTAGATCTTCTATGTTTCCATACTTGTTCTTTTTCATCCCGCTGGCATGGGTGGCAATCCATCCTCCAAGGGTGCTGAACTCGATGCTATCCGGCTCATGGCCCATGGTGTAGCCATAGCGCGCAAGATGGGTCATGATGTGCCGGCCAACGGCGCCAGCCTGGATACAGGCCGTATGATTGATCGGATCGATCCAGAGTACGCGGTTCATCCGACTCATATCAATAGAACAAATCAGACGCTCTTCATCCGCAGGGCAACGCAACGCTTCCGTGACGTTGGTACCGCCGCCGTAAGGAATCAAGCAAACATTGCGCCGAATGGCCGCTCCCACCAGACTCGCAACCTGCGACTCATCCGCCGGATAGACGACCCGATCTGGCACGCGCGGCAGCGAGCCGTTCTTGATCAGGTACATCTCTTCTTGCGTGTGCCCGTGTCCGTGCCGCTGTCGGATTCGCTCGTCCGCTGTAATCTGGTCTTCGCTCAGGAACTTGCGCAAATCCTCTTCGAAATGCGCATTGCGCCGCGGCGCCGGAATTCCCTGGCCATAGTGCGAGGGCCTGGTATCGCGCGCGTCAACTTTGAGGCCAAGGACATCCTCAATCCAGGGCAGCAGTCGGGTCAGCTCGCTGCCGGACAGCGCATAGCGGCGGCCGGTAAGCTCGACGTGGCCGCGGTCATTGATGATAAAACGCGTGTCCTTGAAGCCCCACACATCGAGACTCTCGCGATCGGCCGGATCGTAGGTCATTGGTTCGGGACTGAAGCGCGCATCGCGCAGGGTCGCGCCGGCCGGCAATGTAGCGCTGCCGGTCGCTTCTTTGCCGCGGTAGCGTCTGGCCAGCGCTCGCAGGCCGGCCACGGCGGCGCCAGCCAGACGCGTATTGCGCCGCCAGCGCTGGAGTTTCTTGAGTTTGTTTTCGCTCATCAGGATTCTCCCTGCGATCCGATGTCATCGTCGCTTTGCGCCTTGCCGTGAATGGAGCGCACCGCTTCTTCCAGGCTGCGGGCAATATGGGCGTAGGTTTTGGTCGGCGAAAAGCCGCGTGTTTGTTCCTCAAGTTCTTCGTAAGAAACAAGTTTACCGATCTGTACGCGCACGTCGGCGCGGCGCACAAGGGTCTTTCCCTTGGGGAGCGCTACATGCGTATTGTAGAGCCGCAATGGCAATACGTCGGCGCGGGCATGCTGCACCAGATAGCCCAGGCCATGACGGAAGGTGCGCATCTTGCCGTCCGGCGAGCGCGTGCCCTCCGGAAAGATCAGCAGCGGTCCGCCCTTTTGCAAGAATTCCAATCCGTGTTTCAGCGCCTTGCCGTAGCTGGAATTGTCGGCGCGCTCCACTGGAATGAGATTCAGGAAATTGCCAAAGAAGGTCGACTTCAAGAAGCGATCAAAGAAGTAATCGCGCGCCGCCAGGATGCCCATATCGCGGGCATAGTCGCCCAGGCTGTACCAGACCAGGCCGTAGTCCAGGTGACTGGCATGGTTGGCCACCAGGATCACGTTGTTATTGTTCAGCGGGATGTTGTCGCGGCCGGCGACTCGCGCTCGCACCACTCGTCGATAGAACCACATCTGCAGACGGTAGAGCATCTCCGCGGTAGGTTCGCGGATGAAATCCGGAATCTCGACGCCGTCCTCCGGCAGCGAGAACAGACCGCCTTCGCTGCTTTCGGCCAACTCCTCCTGACGACGGTCCAGCAGACGCTCCAGCTTGGCCGGGGCGCCCATGTCCAGCAGCCCCTTGCCATCGACATCAATGCCGCCAATCAGAGACACATGGGCGGCGAAACGATCGCGAGCCTCGGGGCTCATTTCTGAGTACTGATTTACAGCAACGCCGTCGGTAAAGTGTCGCACATGCTGCCGGATCCAGGCCGAGGAAACCAGTTCCTCTTCCTGCTGACGCGCAGCGCGCGCCGCCTTGCGCTTTTCGCGCGCCGTTTTCAGACGCTGGGCTGCAGCTCGTCGCAGCAGATGGACGCGATCGCTGAAATCCATATCGCTGCTGGCAAACACCGCGCGCAGCGAGGCGATGCTGTTGGCGCCCTCGCTCTTGTCCGGACTCTTTCGACCGATCTGATCAATGGACTTGAAACGTTTGTCCAGAACCGGAAAGATCCACTTAAAGACCGAGTCCATGTGGTAGTTCGCCAGGTAGTCGATGAAATCGATCTGGTAAGGGTTGAAAAAATAAATCTCGCTCTCTTCGGGAGGCAGACGTCGCCAGAGGTCGACGCAGTTCTGATTTTCGAAAATCGGAAAGCCGTGATTCATGAAGGGCATGAACTCGCCAAAGATGCGATTCTTGACGTGGCTCAGCTGGTAGTAGCGCTCCACATTGCCCTGCACGCGTTGCACCATTTCGTGCGCCAGACCGGGCAACTTGCGCGCCTCAAGACGCTCCAGACTGTCGCGGGCGCGGCTGAGAATCTTGAGCATGCGCGGGCTGGAGAACTTCTGAAACTGCTTTTTGGTCACCGGATAGGTTTCCAGATGACGGTGCATGAAACGCTGGTAGCGCGGCAAGGCCGGGTCATTCATGGCGCGCAGTTTTACCTGCAGCACGTTGAGCAGTCGATTGGGCGTGACCGGCGTATCGATGCCGCCGGCGGCCAATTGATAGACTGGCTTGTGCTCATCAGCAAGCAGAGCAGCCATCGCCAGAATCGTGCCGGCAGCCACCAGATCGACCTGAATGATATCCAGGCGCGCTTCCTGTCGTTCGCCCGGCGCGGTGGAGATGCTGGGCAACATCCGGTGGCCTTTGTATATGAGATACATCAAAGGCGCAGAACCCTGAATGCCCTCATTCCATCCGGCAAAGGGATACTTGATTGCCGTCTCCACAATCGACGGGCGCACGATGGTATAACGAATCCGATCCTCGCGCGCCTTGACAATCAGCTCTGCCAGGGTCTTGGTATAGGTGTAGACGTTGGGGCGATTCAAGCGCTCGGCGCGCTCGCGGCCGGCGCGGATCAGTTCTTCGCGCAGCGCCATGGTGCGCAGATTCTTGGCCGTCTTTTCCGCCAGTCGATCGCTCACATCCTCGCGACCGAAACGCTTCAATTCTTGCCAGGCCTGAGCGCGAAACTCGTCCATCTTTTCCGGACGCTCGAAATTTTCTTTCAGGCGCGCAGCAACGCGCGCCGCCTCCGCCAGTTCCCGCTCCGCATCAATAACGATTTCGTTTCCCGAGGCGTTGACCACTCGATCGCTGACCACAACTTCCGGCGCGCGATCGGGATAGCGCTGGCGGTCGGCGACGTAGCAGGTGGAAATGTGGACGTAGCGCCGCGACTGCGTCGCCTCTACAAAATCGAGCACCTCGCGGGTGGCGATGGCATTGGCGTTGAGCGAAAGATCGAGCGGCGGATTGAATTCGACATTGCCGGCAGTGTTGAGCACAACATCGACCTCAGCCAGCAGCAGCTCTCGCACCTCCGGCTTCAAATTCATGCCTGTGCGCGCCGCATCGCCCTCCACCACTGTGATCTTCTCGGCGGCCAGGCGACGAAAATATTCGCGATCGCCCTCAACGGTGGTAAACACCGGAGACTCCAGGATTTCCTTTTCCAGCCGATCCTGTCCGGTGCGCCCATGGGTAGGACGGATCAGCACATAGATGCGCTCCATGACTGGCGAATACTTGAGGAGCATATAGAGCATGACGCGGCCCAGAAATCCGGTGCCGCCGATCATCATGATCTTCTTGCCGTCGAGGGTTTGGCGAACGCTGAATGCGCCGGCCGCCGCAGACATCGCCGCACCGCGCAGCGACTTTGCCGCTTCGCTGCCGGAAAAATGCGGCCCGCCATCGAGCGTCGCCGCGCCGCTTTCGCGCCGCTCGCGTTCCGCAACATAGGAACGCAGTGCATCGAGACTCATCGAGTCAAGCGCCGGCCCCTCGCCTTCGGTTGTGCGTTTTTTTCGAGCTGTAGCCATGGTTTTGTTCCTGGTATTCAAGATTTCTCGGCTGCAATGTCCGGCAAAACTTGCGGGCAACACAGCGACGGCTGTGGCAGATAGACGATCGAATGCTCAAAGGAGTTGGCCTGAAGCTGGGCCAGAGCCTGATCAACAGTGGCTGCGCTTTGCCAGCCCAGGGCGTCGGCGATTTCCGGCGGCGCGTCGCCTACCAGCGTTACGCGCGCGTTCAGTCGGCGGCCGCGGCTGCCCATGATCCAGAGCAGCATGGCGTGCCCGGGCGGCAAGGCGCCCTCCGTACGGTAGGCCTGTTGCGCCTCGCTGGAGTACTGCAATCTCTTTGGAGTCTGCAGCGCCGTCTCCCCGCTCAGCAGCAATTCCGGCAAGGCCTCTTCAAAGAATTCCTGATATCCAGGAAATGCGAAGCCGTCGAAGTCCAGTCGTCCGCTGTAGCACAGCAGCAGATCGCCGCCCGGGTGAAGCAGCGGCTGATCGCCATAAAAATTGGAACAGATCGCGGCCGCTGCGTAGTGCAGCAGCAGCGGATTCATGGCTCCCTGCAGATGAAAGGCGCTGATTGGCGGCGCAGCGCTGATCAGAATATCAGCGGGCCCCGCCGTCCGGATGCAGTACTGCTTTTGGTTGGTGCGCAGAATACGACGCCGCACCCTGATCGGATCGCCGGCAAAGACAGCTGCACACTGGCGCGCACCGCGCATGCGCGCCAGCAAGCGTCCCGTATAGTCCGAGCGCAAACGCGACAGACTGCGCTGCAGGGCATGGCTCTTGCGCCGATCGATCGCACTCCAGCGATCTTCGTTTCTTTGCAAGAAGTCCAGGCCCCCGCCAAAGGCGCGACTGTTGATCGCCGCCTCGATTTGAAAAATGCGCGGCCCGGCGCTACTGGCCAGCGGATCGACGCCCTGGCGATCCATCTCCAGGAGCAGCGCTGCGGAACGCATCGAACACAGGCCAAAGAGCCAGGACTTGCGCAGGTCATTTTGGGCGCCGGCATGCAGCGAAAGATAAATGATCAGATCGCTGCTGGCGGCCCGACGCGATACCTCAAGCTGAGGTCCCGGACCATCCGTCGGCAGCGCTTCTAGAAGAGACGCGTCCAGGCAGTCGTGACTGTAGAGCCGGTCTGGCGCAAAGCGCTCATAAATCGCCGCTCCGCACAGTCGGCGCATTTCTTTGGCGTTCATGCGACGATTGCAAGCAGTTGCGAATACAATATGAATGTCTTCCACCGCGGCGTGATCAGCAAAATCCAGCACACACTCCAGTGCGCTTTGCCTCCAATCAGGGCGCGGCAGCGCCGGCAGAACAGCGCCGGCGTCTTCCACGGCAATCGTCAGCTTCATACCGGGTCGCAACAGCTGCGGCAACGGCGCGCTTTGCTCGGGATGAAGGCAGGCGAAGCGCAGCGCGCCCGGCAAATCGCGCAGCTCGCGCATCGGTTCGCGCGGATAGATCATGCGCACCGCAGCCGGCAGTTGCAGATCCATCAGTCGCTCGCCGGAGAGCAGGCAACGCGAGGCGGCGCCCGGATCGCTGATCGCGACCTCCCGATCGTCCTCGCCGACGACGCCCGCTAACGCGGAATATGCTGGCTGTCTGCTCACAACAAATCCGATATTCTTCAAATAAACTGCAGCAGCGGCCAACCGCGTTCGCGGGCCGCCTCGGCCAGACCAGGCTGAGCATTCACTGCACTGGGAAACCCTACGGTCTCCAGCATTTGCCGATCTTGAAGCGAATCAGCAAAGGCGTAAGAACTCAGCAAGTCGATGCGCTGTTCGCGCGCAAAGCGAGCCACAGCTCGGGCCTTGTCCTCGCCCAAGAGCAGCGGCGGAACGATCTTGCCGGTTGCAAATCCGTTAGCATACTCCAGCTCATTGCAAATAGAGTGTTCAATGCCGAGACTCTCCGCCAGCGGCTGCACAATAAAATCCGGCGAGGCGGAAACCAGGACCTGCACCAGACCCATGCTTTGCGCCTTTGCAATTCTTCGACGCGCTTCCTCGTAGATATGAGGCAGAATCGCCTTTTGCACAGCATCGCTCCCCATCAAACGCAGACGCTCCAGCGGCATGCCTTTGTAGCTGGCATAGAACAGGCGGTAAAAAAGGGCGCGATTCAGTGCGCCGGCCGCGGCGTAGACTGGCGAAAGCAGCGCCGTCCGGGTCAGCCGGGCAACGCGTTCGCTGATGCGCGGCATACGCAAGGCAAAGTAGAGGTAGGCATAGATTACGCGCGAATCGACCAGCGTGTTGTCGATGTCGTAGAACACAGCAGCGCGAGATGTCTCGGCGGATACAGCCATAAGATTCACAATTCAGCGCAATTTGCCGGGGGTCAAGTCTGATGCGCCGCACTGCATGCGACATAGCCGGCAATCGCGCTCAGGCGCCTGACGCACTGTCACCAAATGAAGGCGCGTTGCCCTATTTCAGAGGATGGCGGCGCGCCTCCGCTGAAATAGAATTGACGGACGCAATTTAGTTTTGTATAAAACCAGATGAGCCAGCGGCCAGCGATCCTCTATCTGGCCAGCAAACTCCGCCAGGAGGCCTTTCGATTGCTGGAGCGCGAGCTGTCGCGGCGCGGCCTTCAAGATCTGGCGCCGGCTCATGGCGATTTGCTATTCGTATTGTTGCACAGCGGACCGCTAACGATGATGGAGCTGGCCCGTCGTACGCGTCGCGACAAATCGACGGTGTCAGCGCTGGTGGAGCAACTGGCGACGCGCGGTTTTGTTTTACGACGGCGCGACGCCGAGGATGGCAGGCGAGTGGTGGTTGATCTCGGAGCGCGAGCCCGAAAGGCCGCGCCGGAATTGATGCGAATCTCGGCGGCGATGAACCGACGCATGTTACAGGGATTCAGCGCGGCGGAGTTGACGCAACTTTCCGAGCTGCTACTACGCGCTTTGCGCAATCTGGAATCGGAATGAGTCAAAAAACGTAGTCGCCAAATGGACTTTAGTTTTGTATAAAACCAATAGAGAGGCGGGGTTATGAGAGCAGGAGAAACTCTGTACACGGAACGCAGCTTTACGCGGCAGGAAATTCTGAACTTTGCGGCGGCCAGCGGCGACACTGGCGAGCATCATGTACGCAGCGATGGCCCGCTGATTGCGCACGGATTGCTGGTCGCCAGTCTGCCCACCATGGCCGGCGGACAGATCAGCTTTCTGGCGCGCTCGATGCGATTTGAGTTCGTCAGCCCGGTTTACGAGGGCGACCATGTGGTTTGCGAGATCTGCATTGACGAAGCGGTAGAGCGGCGCAGCCACGAAAAACTAAAACTGAGCTTTGTCTGTCGCAATCAGCGCAATGAAGTGGTTATGCGCGGCGCCAGCGATGGAATTGTGCGCAAAGCGGAGGCCTCCGGTCCCGGCAAGAGTCTGCAAGCTTTGCGCCGCGCCGGGGAGATCGCAAATTAGCGCCGGTCCAAAGTCGGCTGCGCACGACAGGAGGTCGCGCCATTCACGAATCGAATACGCGCATCGGTTGAAACATTCGTGCGAATTCTCCGAGAAATTCGCCATTGCTGCAGTCAATGCAGTTCATTTTGAAAACCGTTTTGTTTATCCCCAGGCCCCAGGAACGGAGGTTGGAGGCGCGCTCTCGGGCGGGGATTGGGCGCTGGCGAAGGCAGATTGTCAGCGCTTTTTCCGGAAAGCCATGTAACCTGCGGCCAACGTCCAACATCCCAAGCATGAACGCGATGGCCAGGCTCCGGCAGGGTATCGCGCATTGCAAAGGGGAACCCATGAATCGAAGCATTGTCTTTGGCGCGCTGCTTTCGCTGATCCTTGGCGGATCGCTTGCAGCCTCGCCCGTTTTTGTCGCCGATGGCGCAGCAATCCGCGGCTATGATCCGGTGGCCTATTTCACCGTGGGTCGGCCAGTGCGCGGTCAGGCGCAATTCAGCTACCAGTGGAATGGCGCCAATTGGCGCTTCTCATCCCAGCAGAATCTCAATCTGTTCAAGGCCAATCCACAGCGCTATGCCCCGGCCTACGGCGGGTATTGCGCCTATGCCATGGGACATTACAACAAGCTGGTCGAAGTGGATCCAACGGCCTGGAAGATTGTCGGCGGCCGCCTTTTTCTGAACTACGACTCAGACGTACAGGAAGACTGGCTGGAAGATATGCAGAACTATATCCGCCAGGGCGACGCGAACTGGCAGGGTCACGTCAACGCCCATTGACCGGGCGGAGCGGCGCCGTACTGTCGGCGCCGCTTTTTTTGCTAGAGTTCTGCGACAGAGGCCGAGAAGTCCTCGATGCTTTGCCCGGCGCCTTCTTTGCGACTGACCACCGCGCCCTCCTCATCCAGCAGATAGATGATTGCGCTGTGTGTGAACTGGCCGTCGCCGTGTTTGCGAAATTGAAAGCCCAGAGCCGCCGCGAGCTCCTGCACTGAATCCGAAGTCCCGCCAAGCAAGGTCCACGACTCATCCAGATGCATTCTGGAGGCATAGTCGGCCAAAATTTCCGGCGTGTCTTGCCCGTCAAAGCTCAGTGCGACAAAGCGCACCTCGGCGCGCGCCGCTGGCGGCAGCGAATCCTGCACGCGCTTCATGTCGGCAATGATGCGCGGGCAGACCGAAGCGCAGCGCGTGTAAAAGAGCGCCATCACTGTTTTCTTGCCGCGCAGATCCTGCCAGGCAATGGTCCGTCCACGCTGGTCTTTGAATTGCAAGTTGAGATCATACAGTGAGCCGTCGGAGGAAGCGCTTGCGGGCAAGGAGGCATGATCATGCTCGCCTTTACAGAGTGTGAGCATCGACAGGAGCGCGACGGCAAGTAGCGCGGCGCTTGTGTAGAGTGAGCTGCGGTATTTCATTCGATCACCTCGCTTGTAAATGAGAAGTTGCAACACATCGAAAGCCAAGATTGCCGGCGGTTGAGGCGGCGCGCAGGCTCGATCGCATGGCAAAGCGCATGTAGGCGGCGTAGTCTTCCCGGTTGCTGGCGTTGCCAGCGCTTGCGCCGCAAAATTGATTCTGCTCGTTTTCGCCGCGGCTGTCGCGCTGTACGGCCGCCTGCGTAAAGTCATCGGTCCACTCCCAGACGCCGCCATGCATATCATAGAGGCCGTAGGTATTTCGGTACACGCTGCCCACGGGCAGCAAACGGTTGGGCGATCCGTACCAGGCCAGGATCCGCTCGGTGAGCGCCGCACGGCCCTCGCCACGGCGTGCCGCGTCCGGCGCCGCTGCGGCCAGTTCCCATTGTGCTATAGTTGGCAGCCGTTTGGCCTGCGCCTGACAGTAGGCTCTGGCCGCAAACCAGGAAACATTGACCACCGGCAACTGCGCCTGCGGCGGCGACATGCGCCCGCCAATCCAGTGGCGCAGGTAGCCCGCATCAGCTTTGATCCGCGGCGGCTGGCCGGGTCCCCACTGTGGATAGCGAGCGACGAAGTCCGCAAAGCGCTGGTTGGTTACGGCATAAAGATCCATTCGAAAGGGGGCCACGCTTTCTGGCGCCTCCTCAGAGGGCGCCAGAAAGGATCGGTAACGGCCGCCAGGCAGGGGCGCCGTTGGATCAAGGGACTGCGGCGTAGCCAGGGCCGGCGTTGCGCCGATCGCCAGCAATGCGCTGACCAGGAGCAGCCAGCTCGTTAGCCTTTGTGGTGCAAACGCCTGAGCCCTGCGCGCCGCAGGAGAATCAAACATCCTCATTGCCCTCTACGCCCCAACTTGCAGTCAACGCAATCCGCGCACCTGCTCCGGCGAAACTGCGCCCCCCGTGTTGCCCCAGCTGTTGCGCACGTAGCTCAGAACATTGGCAATTTCCTCGTCCGAAAGCGACTGCGCCGGCATCACCGAGTTGTAAGTCTTGCCATTGACAGTCACCGGACCATCCAGACCGCGCAGTACGACGCGAATGGCGCGCTGCGTGTCGGCCATCAAGTAGTCCGACTTTGCCAGCGGCGGAAAGGCGCCGGGGACGCCCTGCCCGTTCAACTGATGGCAGGCGGCGCAGGTCTGGTTGAAGGTATTGCGGCCTGCGGCAATGCGCTCCGCCAGGGTATGCGCCGTCGGGCGCGAAGCGCCGGCATCCGCAGGGACGCTCTGCACCGCTCCGCCCTCCGGCAAATACACCGTATCCGATTGTTTGCCGGAATAGATCATGTGATTTTCCGCGCCCTCGACCTTCAACATGCCAAGCGCGCCCTTGTTGAAAGTGCGGAAGATGGAGTGGTCTACCAGCAAGAAGGTGCCAGGGACATCGACCTTGAATTCAACTATGCTCGACCCGCCGGCCGGCACCAACGTCGTCTGCACATTGCGCTGATTCTCCTCAGTCCCTCCCTCCTGGTGGACGACGTCAAAGATCTCGCCAATCACGTGAAAGGAACTGACCAGGTTCGGTCCGCCGTTGCCAACAAACAGCCGCACTGTTTCGCCAACCTTGGCCTGGATGGCGTTGTCGCCGGCCAGAGCGCCAACGGAACCATTGAAAACCACATACTCCGGCTGCTCGCGTATCGCTTTCTCCATGTCAAAGGGTTGCAAACCCGGCCGGCCAAAGCGATCGCGTGTATAGAATTCGCTTTGTACTACATAGTATTCTCGATCGACCTCCGGCAGACCGCCCGAGGGTTCCACCAGAATCAAACCGTACATGCCGTTGGCGATATGCATGCCTACAGGCGCCGTAGCGCAGTGATAGATGTACAATCCTGGATTGATTACCTGAAACGAGAAAGTGGAGGTGTGGCCCGGCGCAGTGAAGGACGAAGCGGCGCCGCCGCCAGGACCGGTGACCGCATGGAGGTCGATATTGTGCGGCATCTTGGAACTGGGATGGTTGCTGAGATGGAACTCCACCTCGTCGCCCTCGCGAACCCTGATGAAAGGACCCGGCACATGGCCGCCGAAGGTCCAGAAGGTATAGTCCACGCCATCGGCCAGGCGGGCCGTCACTTCCCTGGTCTCGAGGTTCACAATAACCCGGGCCGGTCCTCGATTGACCGGAGGCGGAACCTGCGGGGCAAAAGTCATCTGCGCCTCGATAGTCGGTTTGCTACATTGCAGCGAAAACGCCGCAAGGAACAGAACCAGTCCGGCGGCAGCAAGTGCAGCAACGCCCGAATTCCCGGCAAATTTACAATTCAAGATCTGGCTCATAGAAGCCTCCTCTTGCCCCCTCTTCGCACAATCCCGGTGGAAGGGCATTGATCTGGATCAAACTGGGAGGGAAAAAAAGCAATTCTTTAAGCTTCACTTGATCCGGATCAAAGCAAATCGAAAGCAAAGCGGATAAGATGGCCCCACCGGGGGTTATCATGTCAACGTTTAAGAAATTGGTACTTTTGCTCGCCTTGCTGCTGGCTGCATTGAATTCGCTGGCCGCCGAAGGCGAAACGACGCCGGCGGATCCCGGCGAAATGGAACGAATGCGAGCATTGCTCAAGGCCTGGGAGGCCATTCGCGTGGATGGTATGGTCCGAGTTCGTCCGGAATGGAAATACAATTTCAATTTTGATCGATCGGATCTCAGCTGTAGCGGGACCCTTTGCCGCGCCCGCGACGACAACCAGGAGTTTACCGGCATGCGCAGCGAGCTTGGCGTTGCCGCCAAACTGGGCGAATCCAGCGCAGCGCGCATCCGTCTCCAGGATTCTCGGGTCTGGGGCGCCGAACGCGGTTCCGATACGGGACTGGCCACAGCGAACGACGACACGCGGCAATCCGTCGACGTACGCGAGGCCTGGCTGGAGACCACCGGGCTTTGGGGCGGCCTCGATGTACGCGGCGGAAGATTGATTCTGGCCTTTGGCGACCAGCGTTTGATTGGTCCGTTGGACTGGACTAACGTCGGCCGCAGCTTTGATGGAATTCGCGCCAACCTGCATGGCGATGCCTGGTCCTCGCAGTGGTTTGTCGCACAACTCGCCGAACAGGATTCAGATAGCGCCGGCAATTCGACGGCGGTGGGCGCCCAGAACGGAGACCTGGACGACGCCAGACTATTTGGAATCTACAATACATTCAAGCCCATTGAGTGGCTTCAGATTGAGCCCTACTATATTGGAGCGCGCTTCAGCCCTGTGCAACGCAGCGCGCCGGTAGCCGACGCGACAGCGATCCAGAGTCGCGGCGGCGTGGCCATCATCAACACCGAGGATCGGAGCCGCGAAGCCGAGCAGCTGCATACGCTGGGCGCGCGCTTCACCAATCGCACTGTCGACGGCGGCAAGAGCGCTGCCGGTCCTCTGGACTGGACGCTGGAATATGCCTGGCAAACCGGGCGCAGCGGACGCTATGTGGGCGCAGCCTGGGATCAGGCGCAGCTCATTGCCCCCCTGCCGACGGATCTTTTCACCAGCGCCGCCAATCCTTGCCGCGTTTATGCCACGGTAACTCAGCCTGACGGGTCTTCGCTGAGCGGTTGCCGCGTCTACGTTGAGCGCCAGCGCATCGATGCATTTGCCGCAGCAGCCAGCATCGGCTACCGCGTGCTTGAGTCGCTGCGCCTGGGCGGCGAGGCTCTGGTTGGAAGCGGCGACGGCAATCGCAACGACGCAACGGTTGCTACATTCAACAATCTATTCCCCACCAACCATGGTAAATTTGGCGAAGCAGATCTGGTGAGCTGGCAGAACATGAAAGCCTGGTCGATCAATCTGGAATGGCGCCTGGGCGACGCCGGCAAGTTGCGCATCGCTTACTGGTCGGCGGACAAATACAGAGCGCAGGACGCCTGGTACAAAGTTACAGGAGGAGGACAGAGCGGGGCTACACAGGCCAGCACCGAATCGGCCTCCAATGCACGTTTCGCTTCGGCCTACAATACGGATTTGAGCGCCGCAGCCCTTGGCGTCGGCCATTTGCGCAAACACCTGTTCCGCGAATATGATCTTGTCTACGAGGTCAAAGCGCTGGCCATCGAATGGCGCGCCGGATACAGCTATATCCTCGGCGGCGATGCCGTCGGCGCGCTCAAGGACGACCTGCTGATTCGCCAGGAGCTATACAGTCGCCGGGTGGTCAGCGATCTGAGCGATGGACGCATTGATCGACCGGCAGAATTTCTGGCCCTGCAGCAGCCGCAATCGCGGCGCACTGCGCACTTTGCCTACCTGATGGCAACCGCTCGGTTTTGAATCATCGCGGCGCAGTCTTACTGCGCCGCTGCCAATTCCACTGCAAATTTTTCAGACTTCTTGATCTGGATCAAGGATGATCCTGCGGCCATCAAAAGAGCGGGCCAGCTCTCTCAATAGCTTCTATGTCTCTTTAAGCCAGCAAACAATTAAAGCTTGCCTGATTCAAGCGGCTCCGGCCCAGACTTGGACGTTGCGCAGAATGTGCAACGGGAGGGGCGATGCTATCCAAATCGCAAGCCCGCGCCTTTTTTCTCATCGGCACTGCGCTCTTCAGTGCGCTGTTCCTTGGTTTGACGGTAGACTCTTTGCGTCAAACTGGCGAGCGCACGAGAGGTCAGAATCTGAGCGAGGAAGTGAAGCGCGGCAAGGCCATCTGGGACCAGAACAATTGTATGGGTTGTCATACAATTCTTGGAGAAGGCGCTTACTACGCGCCGGATCTTACCACGAGCTATCGCAAACGCGGACCGGAATGGCTGCGCGTATTCTTGCAGGATCCCGAGGCAATGTTTCCGGGAGAGCGCAAGATGGTTCAATACCACTTTTCCGAACAACAGATCGGCGACGTCATCGCTTTCTTGAAGTGGATTGGCGAAGTCGATACCAACGGCTGGCCGCCCGAGCCCGATATCGCCGCCGCTAACTCGCAGCCGGTCATCGCGCGCACTGCCGTCGACCTCAGCAAGGCGCCTGAAAAGTTTGGACAGCTCTGTACTGCTTGCCATTCGCTGGGCGGCCAGGGCGGAAACGTCGGGCCAGCGCTGGATGGCGTAGGCGCCCGTCGCGATCTCGCCTATCTGGATCGCTGGCTATCCGATCCGCAGTCGGTGAAGCCGGGTACAGCAATGCCAAAATTGCCGTTGAGCGACGCCGAACGCGCCGCACTGGTCGCCTTCCTGGCGACGCTGAAATAAGAGGACTGTTCCATGAAATACAAATCGCAAAGAATCGCGTATCTGTTTTTCGCAACGGTGGCGCTGCTGTTGACGCTGCAGATCATCTACGGCTTCATCATGGGCTTTGCGCGCATTGGCTATGACGGACTTCACCAGTGGATTCCCTTCAATGCAGCGCGCGCTACACATACCAACCTGCTGGTGGTCTGGCTGTTGACCGGCTTCATGGGCGCCGCTTATTTTATTATCCCCGATGAAGCGCAGCGCGAATTACTGTGGCCTAAGATAGCTGTACTGCAGTGGGCCAGCTGGGTGGTGGTTGGCGTGATCGCCCTGATCGGTTTTCATTTGAACTGGTGGGAAGGACGCAAGTTTCTGGAGATCCCGCGACCGCTCGACTACCTGGTGGTGGTTAACGTATTGACCTTTCTGGCTAACGTCGGGCTCACATTGTGGAAGGGTAAGCGACTGACGACCACTTCGCTGGTCTTCTTCTTTGGCCTCTTCTGCGCAGCATTGCTCTATCTGCCGGGGATGATCTACTTCGACAATCAGACGCTCGACTCCTACTTTCGCTGGTGGGTGGTGCATCTCTGGGTAGAGGGCGTCTGGGAGCTGATCATGGGCGGCATACTGTCCTACTTGCTGATCAAGCTGACCGGCATTGACCGCGAGGTGGTAGAGAAGTGGCTCTACGTAGTCATTGGACTCACATTTCTATCGGGTATTCTCGGCACCGGACACCACTACTACTGGATCGGTACGCCGCGCTACTGGCTGATGGTGGGCGGAATCTTCTCGGCGCTGGAGCCGCTGGCTTTCCTGGGCATGGCAATCTGGGCGATCAACATGTACCGCAAGAAGGGACGCGAACACCCCAACAAGATCGCCATCTTCTGGACGCTTGGCTGTGCGGTGATGTCCTTTCTGGGCGCCGGATTTCTGGGATTTGCCCATACCTGGCCGCAGGTCAACCGCTGGACGCACGGCACGCTGATCACGGCCATGCATGGCCACCTGGCTTTCTGGGGCGCCTATGCAATGCTGGTACTGGCAGTCATTTCCTATGCAACTCCCTTGCTGACTGGACGGAAGCTGTGGGATACAATGGCTGGCTACATCGCCTTCTGGTGTGCAAACCTTGGCATGCTTGGGATGACTGGCGCTTTGGCTGTCGCCGGCATCGCCCAGGTATATCTGGAACGAAAGATGGGCATGGACTTCCTGGCGGTGCAAAAGGAAATTTCCATTCACTTTGTGGGCATGCTCGCCGGGGCCAGTCTCTTCACCGTTGGAATTGCGATTTACATTGTCCAATTCCTGCGACACGGACTGCCAAAAATGGAGGCGATGATGCCGGAGGATGCGTCGGATGAGGCTGTTGCCGCTGGCCGCTAATGGCTGATGCAAGCGGGGTGCAAATCCCCTACTACCGGGCGGTGGGGCGCGAATGCGAGCTCTTTGAGCACGCCTTCCGCAATCAGCTGGCATTGCTGCTGAAGGGCCCCACCGGCTCGGGCAAGTCGCGATACGTGGAACATATGGCGGCGCGCCTGGCGCGTCCGCTGATTACTGTCGCCTGCCACGACGAGACCTCGGCCGTAGACCTGCTTGGCCGCTACCTCATTCAAGGCGCCGAAACAATCTGGCAGGACGGCCCGCTGACGCGAGCGCTGCGCGAGGGAGCGATCATTTACCTCGACGAAATTGCCGAAGCGCGACCCGATGTAATTGTCGCCATTCACTCGCTCACCGATCATCGACGCGCGCTCTACCTGGATCGACGTAATGAAAGCCTGCCAGCGCCCGCAGAGTTCATGCTGGTGGCTTCCTTCAATCCCGGTTACCAGCGCGGTATCAAAGAACTGAAACCGTCCACCCGGCAGCGCTTTGTCGCCTGGAGCTTTGATTATCCGCCGGCCGAGGTAGAGATTGAAATTCTCTGCGGAGAGACCGGCGTATCGGCGCCGCGCGCCACGGCGCTGGTCAAGATGGCGGCAAAGATTCGAGCACAATCAGAACTGGGACTTTCGGAGACGGCCTCGACGCGTTTGCTGGCCGACGCCGCCCGGCTGATGAACTCCGGACTTCCGGAACGGATGTCCTGCAGGGCGGCCATTGCCGAGGCGCTGACCGACGATAGCGATACCTTACAGGCCCTTGGCGATCTGGCGGCGCTCTACTTTTAGAGTGCGATCCGAGAACGCTTATGGAGCTTGATCAGCTCGTCTTTCGCTGGATCTGGCGCGGACTGCGCCGCCTGCGCACGCCGCGCCCCCTGTGGCCTGCCGCCGAACCGGGCGATCAGCTGCCGCGTCTGCAAAGCTTTGCTCTGCTGCTTGCTGGCCGCGGCATTCAGCTGGAACGCGCTTCAGACGGTATTGGCGGCCGCGCTGGCGACCGCTTCTATCTGCCCTTCGGTCAGTGCATCTCCGGCGCCTTGCAAGAAAATCTGGACTTCTTTCGTTTACGCATCTTGCTGATGGCCAGTCAGCCCTTGCAGCGCGTCGACGCCCCGCGCCTTCATCGTCTGGCGCTGCGCCGCGCTCTGCGAGAATTTCCGCAGGCGCGCGATCTCTATGCAAGAGTAAAGCAAATGATCCGTCGCGAAGAGTCTCTGGATCGCAGGCGTCCGCCGCACGCCTGGCGGCCCTTGAGGCAAATGCTATGCGGCCGCTATTTGGAGATCAGCGAGAGCGCGACGGCAGGCCCCGGCGCGGCGATTCAATCTCAAAGAGCGGCCGAAGAAGAGCATAGCCCTGTCGCCGCATTGCCGGAAAATGCCCGCTGGCTCACGCCGGACCAGAAGGCCATCGAGGATTACACTCTGGGTCACAATTTTGAAAAGATTGAAACCCTCGACGATTTTGACGGCCGCTGGCGCGATCTGGATGGAGAAGATGAGCAGGCCCAGCACAGCGAAGCGCTGCAGGAATTGCAACTGGCCTGGCGCATCCGATCTACGGAACAGGCCCAGAGCATTCGTGCGCTGGAACAAGGCGGCGCCGGCGGCGGAGAAATATCCGGTGAACAGAGTACCTCACCGGCAGTTTTCTACGATGAATGGGATTTCAGAAAGCGCAGCTACCGCCCGCGGCACTGTCGACTGTATCAGCGGCAGCTGAGCGAGGTTCGACCGGGTTATGCAGCGCAGGTTCTTCAGGAGCGATCCGCCGCCTTTCGTCGTCTGGAGCGTAAATTCGCCGCTGTATTTCAGGAGTTGCAGTTGCTCCATAGGCAGTTGAGCGGGGACGACCCGGACCTTGACGCCCTCTGCGAACGCTTCTGCGATCTTGCTGCGGGCCGCAGTCCGGAGGAACGACTCTACCTCAGTCGAAGGCGTCGGCGCAAGGACCTGTCCATACTCTTTTTGCTCGACCTGAGCATGTCCGCCGATGCCTGGCTGATGGACCGGCGCGTTCTCGACGTGGAGCGCGAAGCCCTGATCCTCTTTGGCGAGGCGCTTGCCCTGCACGGCTGCGAGTTTGCCGCCGCCGCCTTCTACTCCCGTACGCGCAACGACTGCGAATACTTACGCATCAAAGAGCGCACGGAAGGCTGGCAGACAGTACGCGACCGGCTGGGTCGCCTGCAGCCGGAGGGTTACACGCGCGTGGGACCGGCGCTGCGTCATGCAACAGCGCAACTGCGCACAACGCCGGCCGCACAGCGCTGGCTGATGCTGATCACCGATGGTCGCCCGAACGACTACGATCGTTATGAAGGCCGCTACGGCAATCTGGACGTACGCCAGGCAATCCGCGAAGCGCAGGCCGCCGGCATCCATGTCCAGGTCTTTGCCGTCGACTGGCGCCGGCGCGCAGCTTTTCAGGAAATGCTTGGACAGGGCGCCTGCCAGATCCTGCACGATCCGGATCAGTTGCCGGAGGCTCTTGGCGATTTCTATCTCAGACTGCTTCGCAGCTGAAGCTCCCGCTTCGATTGACAGAGCGGCAGGATACATTTTCAACAGGCCCGGTGACTCCTGATTTTCGCGACAGTCTGCAGCCGGAGGATCGGGCAGCGCTGCAGGAAATCTCGCGACCGCTCAACTTTGAGCCAGGCGAGAGCGTGTTTGGCGAGGGCGATCGCTACCGCGGCTTCTTTCTGGTAGAACGCGGGGCCTGCAAGGTCTTTCGCGTCAATTCCTCGGGCAAGCAGGCGGTGCTCAGCTTCTTTACTGCGGGCCATTGCATTGCCGTCCTGCCTCTCTTTCGAAACATCGAAAGCTATCCGGCAGCCTGCAGCTCCATCCAGCATTCCGATTTGCGGCTTTACCCGGTCGATTCCATGCGCATCCTGCTGCGCGACAGGCCGCTCTTGCAAGGGGCTTTGCAGGATTCGATGCTGGAGATTGCCCGTTTTTTTCGAGACAAAAGCAGCATGCTCATGCTGCAGTCGGCAGAGGAACGCGTACTTGGATTCCTGCAAGAACTGGGGGCCGGCGATTCTCCCATTTTGCTCGATATCCCCAAAGGGCAGGTTGCACTCTACTTAGGAATCACCCCGGAGGCCTTCAGTCGTGCACTGGCGTCGTTGAAGGATCGCGGCGCGTTGAGCGAGGAGAACGGGCGATTGCGCATCGGCCAGCTTTGAGCGCTACGGCGTTTTTGCTTGCCGCATGCCAGGAATCGCTTCAGCCTGACGACTCCATGTTGCCCCGCCCGCTGCCTGCCGCATCCAGTGCGCGCGAAAAGCTGATCTATGCTGCCGAAGAATGCCTGCTACGCCAGGGCCACGCCGCCACTTCGGTGAAGGATATTGCCCGTGCAGCGGGAGTGAACCACGGACTGGTTCACCACTACTTTGGATCAAAAGAGCAGTTGTACGTAGAGTTGTTGCGCTCCTACGATCAGGTGGAGCGCCGTCGTCTGGAACAACCGCTGTGTGCCGAAGAAATAGTCGAACTGACCAGCGAGAAATTTTTCAACGATTCGCGAATCATGATCGAGATCCATGCTATGGCGCATGTAATGCCGGAGCTGGCGCGTGAAATGAATGAGCTCTTGCAACACCGCATTCGCATGCTGCGCGAACTGTATGGCGCCGATAGCATCAGCGCCCACCTGACGATCGCAGCCTTTGCTGGAATGGCGCTGCTTTCCGACACTTTGAAGGAGCTGCCGCTGCGCGACATGGTCCGGCAATTCTTACGCTGGAGTCAGATTGCGCAGAAGTCCGGTCCGGGCGAGGCAGCAGCCCGGCGAGAATCACAGCTGGCCGGCGCCGGGCGAAGTGCAGAGCGCAGCCTTCCGGCGGCGCGCAAGCGAACAACGCGCGGACGTCGCCACGCGGCTCGCTAGTCGGCTTTCGCAATCGTCAGCAGGAGCTAGACGCCCTCTCGTTTCAGCTCGCGCGACATCAGATCGATGGTCACCTGCCGCGCGTCCTTATCCTCATACAGCAGCTTGTAGATCTGCTCCGTAATTGCCATTTCCACTTTCATTTTCTGCGACAACTGGTAGGCGGATTGCGCGGTATAGACGCCTTCAACCACCTGATTCATCTCGTCGAGGGCTTCTTTCAGTTTCTTGCCCTGACCCAGCATCAGCCCTACCGTCCGATTACGCGATAGCGCGCCAGTGCAGGTCAAGACCAGGTCGCCAAGTCCGGCCAGACCCAGGAAAGTCAGCGGATCGGCGCCCTTGGCAATTCCCAGCCGCGTGATCTCCGCCAGGCCGCGCGTAATCAACGCCGCCCGCGTATTGTTGCCAAAGCCCAGACCATCGGAAACGCCGGCGGCGATGGCAATTACGTTCTTCAACGAGCCGCCAACCTCGACGCCTGTCACATCAGGCGTCCAGTAGGTGCGAAAGAAGTTGGTATAGAAGATCTGCTGAACCTTCTGTGCGACGACCTCGCTGCGAGCGGCAATGCTCACCACCGTTGGCACTTTCTGGATCATTTCTTTGGCGAAACTGGGTCCGGATATATAGCTGAGCATTCCATGGTATTTTCCTGGCAGCTCCTCCTCCAGGATCTCCGATACCAGGCGCAAGCTGCCTTCTTCAATGCCCTTGGCAGCGGAAACGATTGGAATGTTGACCGGCAAGAGCGCGCCGTAATCGCGAATCACAGCGCTGATCTGCTGCGCTGGAACGGCCAGGACCACCAGCTCGGCGTCATGCAAAATGGCTTCAATGTCGGTTGCGGCGCGCAGTCTCTCGGGCAAGGGCAGGTCCGGAAAATAGCGCTTGTTGCGGTGCTCGTTGTTGATCGCTTCGGCCAGCTCCGCCTGACGAGTCCACAGGTTTACGTTGAAGTCCTTGTTAGCAAGGATCGAGGCCAGCGCGGTTCCAAAGGTTCCCGAGCCCAGTACAGCACACTTCATGAATTTCTCCGCCGGGCGATCGCCCGGGGGCCACACAGAGCGCTTCAAGGGCGGCGGGGCAAACACTTTACTCGGGGCGAGGGCAATTTCAGACTGGCGAGCCAACTGGAAGGGCAACCCCGTGCGCTGGCTGAGCGATCTTTCTGAATTTGCCAATCCCCTTGCCAGCCGCATGTACAAGCTGGTGGTATCGCTGCCGGCCCTGAATCCGATCTTGCAAAAATACGTCGCCCAGCCCTCGCGCACCATCGAGTCGCTCTCCGTCGGATCTTCCGATGGAACGGTGGTTTTTCGCGGCATCTACCTTCCGCGCGAGGATCATACCCTGGCCTCGCTGGGCTACAAGCGCGTTGGCTTTCTGGCCGAGACGCAGCCGCTCTCCAACGAAGGCAGCCTGGTGCGATTGGCAATTCGGAAGTTTCGATTGCTGGATCCCTCCGAGGCGACCGTGGACCTGATGCGCCTGGCCTCAAAGTTTGTTCCCGCTATTCAGCGACGATTTGCACAGTCGCTGGCGCGCACAGCGCCAGCCGTTTTTTCCGCTCCCTCCGACGACGGCGATACGATTGCCATGAACATGGACTACTTCCTGGAACGCGTGCCAGGCTACACTTCGATGCTGGGAGAACTGCGCCTGATGCGGGTGTTCGTGCGTACGGATGAACGCGTTGTATTTTTCGTACAAACCAATCTGATTCTTCGACAGCTTGCCGAATTTTTTGGCCCGCAATTCATTTCCATCGAGGAGCTGGAAGACCGCGATCACATCGAGGCGCTGTGGCAGGATGCCGCGCCTTGAGGCTGACCTTTCAGTTTAAAGAATTCATTTAGCGATAATTCACTGGACGCCGGCGCCTGCGTTTTTCGCGATGGCCGTGACATGGGCCTGCGGCTCTTTGCCACACTGCGCGCACGACAGGTCGCCTCGCTTGCGGCGCTGCTGGCCTTTTGTCTGCAGTATCCGGTCCCCTCGCTGCACCGCTGCCCCGTTCTCAATCCCGGACAGATCTCCGATGCAAAGCTCAGCGACGCACAGCGACGCTACATACAGACTTTGCCTGCCTGCCACCAGGCCGCCGCCATTGCCAATCTGATAGAGCAGGCGCAAAGCGCCGACCCTGGTTCGCGCCACAACAGCCGCCATGCGAACGACGCGCCCCATCAGCACGATACCTGTCCCATCTGTCAGAGTTTTCTTCATCTGGCGCTCACGCTTGCGCCGCTGATTCAGCCTCTGGCTGTGCAGCTACAGACGCTCTACGCATTTTCGCAATCGCCGCACACCGAACTGGTCTGCGCTGAGTCCTGTTTCCTTCCTCCGTCGCGAGCGCCTCCGATCGCCTGAGGCGATCGCAAAGGGCGGCCTGGCCGCCGATTCTGAGAGCAAACCTGGATTGCACCGGGTCCCTGCGTACTCTGATTTGCGAGCGCCTCCCCCAGGCCGAGATGCGGCCGTTTTTTACTGGAGGAACTATAACAATGTATCGATCTATATTATTGCAATCTCGCCGGGCATTGCTTTTCGCCCTGGCAGCGCTGAGTTCTCTGCCTGCGCTTGCTTGCCAGCAAACGGAGAATGGAGATGCCGAAATGCTGGGCATGCTGGCCATTGCCGCCCTGCTTCCGCAGTCGCTGTCTTTCCAGGTCATCGATGCCAATGCCGTCGAGTTTCAATGCGGGGCCATTACCGCAAAAAATACTAACGCCGGGGCCGGCGTTGCTGTAAGCTACGCCGTTCAAGATCTACGCTTCTTTGTTTCTAATCTGCGCTTCCTCGATGCCGCTGGCGTCGAAACGCCGGCGACGATTGTATCGGACGGCGTATTTCAAGACCAGCAGTACGGAGTCGCACTGCTGGACTTTGAAGACGCTACGGCGGGCTGCGTAGGCGACAGTCGAACCAATCGATCGGTGCGCTATACGGCGCCATCGGGCGCCTATACTGGCGTAGCATTCAATGTGGGAGTTCCGGAAGCCAGCAATCACATCGACCGGGACGGCGCCGATACGCGATCGCCGCTAAACATTACGGCAATGAACTGGGCCTGGACCAGCGGCTACAAGTTTGCCAAGATCGAACTTCGCGACGGCGGATCCAATCTAACCAATTTCCACCTGGGCAGCACCGGGTGTGCAGGGACCCCTCCCTCCGGCGTTACCTGCAGCGCCGCCAATCGGCCTGAGGTTCGTATCTCGGATAGTTCAGGATTCAACCCTGCGCAGCGGCGGGTAGTGCTCGATTTGAATGAGTTATTGCGCGGTTTCCCGCAGAATCCTGGAGCTCTAACCTGTATGCCGCGTCAGGGCGGCGCGGTCTGCGACACCTTGCTCGACACCCTTGGCGTTAACGGCGCCACCGGCGCATCCAATTCGGCTTCTGTAGAAGCCTTTCGCGTGAGTCAATAGCATGGCCGCTTGCCATAGCATTTGCCGTCGCACCTTCGTCGTCGCCCTCTACCTGAGGGCTGCGGCGCTGGCCGCCTTGTGCGCTTTGCTGCACAGCTGCCTGATATGGGAAGCGGTCTTTCCGAAATCGGAGGACGACCTCAATGCCGAATTACTTGGCCTGGCGCTGCTTGCCAGCGCCTGCAGGCCTTATACGCCAGGGCTGCCGCCGAATACGCCCATTCCGCCGCAGCCCGCGGAAAACTGCACCACGCCGGAGCGGGCCGAGTTGGGCCGTCACTTGTTTTATGACCGACGACTGTCCGGCGACGAATCGATGTCCTGCGCCAGCTGTCATCAGCAAGGCCTTGGATTCACCACCCGGGCCGCGCGACCCAATGGCATTGCCCACGACGCCTTCCCGACGGGCGAGACGCATCCCCGAAACTCACAAAGCCTGGCCAACGTTGCCTACTTCTCGCGCCTGACCTGGGCCAATCCAGCCTTTGTGACTCTGGAAGCACAGGCGGCCGCGCCGCTCTTTGGCGCATCCGGACCCAGCACGATTGTTGAACTTGGTCTAAGCAATGAAGGCTACTTAGACAAGCTGCGCAATGATCCGCGTTATCTGGAGTTGTTTCGGCGCGCCTATGGCAGCGCGGATATCAGCGAGTCACGGATTCGCCGCAGTCTGGCGGCTTTCGAGAGAACAATGTTGAGCTTCAATTCCTCCTACGATCGCTTCTTGCGCGGCGAGACGGGCGCGATCAATGCATCGGCGATACGCGGCGCAAATCTATTTCATGGAGAGACTGCCGAGTGTTTCCATTGCCATGGCGGATTTACCTTCAGCGACTCTGTAAACCATCCTGGCTTGCCGTCGCCGGAGCTTTTCTATCACAACAATGGATTGTATCTTGCCGCCGACTATGCTGCGCGGCCAATGCGCGAACGCGGCTTGATCGATGCAACCGGACAGGCCGGAGACGAAGGTAGGTTCCGAGCGCCATCGCTACGCAATGTAGGAATGACCTTCCCTTATATGCACGATGGCAGCGTCGCCTGCAATCCGGCCCTGGCGGGAGACGCCGACGCTTGCGCGCGCGATGCGCTACAACTGGTTCTGAATCACTACATGAACGGCGGGAAACGCGATGGAATGGGGCAGCCGCATCCAGCGGTAGATCAAACGTTAATCCGACCCTTCGGGCTCACAGCGCAAGAGCAAGCAGACCTGATTGAATTTTTAATGAGTCTGAACGATTCGAGTTTCTTAAACAACCCGGCCTTCAGCAATCCCCAACCGGCCGACTCGCACTTTGGGATATGAACATGAAACGACTGTTTTCCATTTTCTGCGCATCGCTGATAGGCGCCTGCCTGTTTGGCGCCGAGGGCGATGCCACAGCGGAACAAAAAGCTCAGCTGCAGGCCCTTGCAACGCTGCTGGGCGCCAGCTCCAGCATCCAGCTTCAATTGCGCTCTGCCGACGGCGGACTTGATACGATTCAGGACTTCACCGAAAACACCTTCAACATTCACCTGACTGCAATGCAGGTTCACTTTTATCGAGCAGAAATTGGCCTGGCGCCGCTTGCCCTGAACGGCCGGACCGGCGAGCGATCGTGGCTGGACCGGCTTGGCGGCATTCTCGGACGGCGCAGTTTGCAGGCGCACGGCGAAGCAGGCAGCGCTGGCGGCGGAGCATCAAATTTGTTGACTGATATCAACTACTCTCTCGACGCCCTTTCGCCAGCGGCCTCCGGAAGCGAGCTGGATCTTGGCGGCCATCCTTACAATCGAGGCGGTCCGCTGGAGATATTCGGGGCCTTTGCCGTCGCCAATGCAGTGCGTCTGCATGGCGATCGCCTGGTTGCCGCCGGTACAATCAACGGCGCGGCCTTCGCCGTCGTCGCCAACGAGAACTTTGACTGGAACGCCGCGCTGGCCTGCCCGGCGAAAATGAGCCCGGCGCGCGATGCACAGGCAAAGCTGCTCTTTAATTATTCGCATCTTTTCGAGGGCGTAGCGGCCGCAACGCAAGATGCGGTTCAAGACGCCATACATGACAACCTCGCCAGCAGCGACGTACTGTCGGAAACGGAGTGCTTCCATCTATGAGCACAATACCGAAGGCGCCATTGATAGCGAAAGGCCTCGGGGCCATGCTGCTGCTGGCCGCAGCCATGAATCCGTTGCAGGCCCATCACGGCGGCAGCGGCGGCGGCAGTGCGGCGCCGGGTCTGCTGCCGCGCAACCAGGTTGCCTATTCCTTGCAGGTGCGGATGGGAGAACAGGGCGACCGCGATCGATGGCTGAACAGTCTGGCCGGCGAACTGGCCTTCGGTCAGGCCTTCTCCTTCTACGGGGCCGCAAGCTACCACTACCTGTCGCAGAAGAATCGCAGCGACGCCGGACGGCTGGGTCGCGTAGAGATCGGCCTAAAAGCGATGCCGCTGGAATCTGGTCCGTGGCAGTGGACGCTGCAAGCAGCCTACCTGCCGGCGACAGGCCCGACGCGTTCGCGCTTTGTGGACGAAGATTATCAGGAGGGACGAATCGGAACAGGGCTGGGTTACAATGCATCGCCCTTCTTCGGCGACCTGAGCGTTAGCGGCGCCTTTCCACTTTCGCGATTGCCCGAGCAGGCGCCGCCGCCGCAGGATCCGGTGCAGTCCATTGCCTACGAACCGCCTCCCGCCCGTCAGACTCACGAATTGAAAAAGAGTACAGCCTGGCGGCTGCGCGTTGGCGGCTTCCTGAGCGAACAGATCTACGCCTCAGCAGCTTTCAACTATCGATTGCCCTATGCCGGCGTTCTCAAAGAACGGGATGCGCAAGGCGAAGCGCCTTCGATCTATCGATCGCTTGATTTCGGTCTGGGCTATGAAGTCGAACACCGTCTTCAGCTGGAGCTTGGTTACGAGCATCCGCTTTACCAGAAGCGCAGTCGTCCGTCCTGGGAAGTCCCGCTGCTTTACTTTGGCCGCGGCGTCGGTCCGGAAAATCCGCGCGCGCAGCGACTCTACGCCGGCGCCTGGCGCTTTGCATTTGTCTTGCATCTCTGGGACGCCGATCCCGAAAACCAGGATCTTGATGAGGACCAGTGGCTGCAAAATGAGCCAGCGCAAGGGGCCGAGCAGTAGATGAATGCGATAGGGCTAAGGCGATGGCGGTGAAAAGCAAGGGAGTTGTTGCGGCGCTGCTGGCAATCGGCGCAGTCCTTGCGTCAGGCCTGCTGCTGCGTGTCGATAGCACCGCCAGCGGCGAGCCGGGCGCTCTGGAAACGGCGCTCATGCGTCGCCTTCGTCGCTGGCTGACGCCCGAGCAGTTGATCCGGACGCCAAATCCGGCTGCTAACGATGCGGCGACTCTACGGCGCGCGCGGTTGCACTACGCGGATCATTGCGCCTTCTGCCACGGCGCCGACGGCGCAGGCGGACAATTTCACTTTTATCCGCCTGCGCCGGATTTGCGCCAGGGCACACAGCAGCTGAGCGACGGCGAAATCTACTTTGCGATTGCCAGCGGCATTCGCTTTTCAGGCATGCCAGCCTTTGGCGATGGCAGCGCCAACGATCTGGAAAGCTGGGAGCTGGTGCGTCTTATTCGCGCTTTGCCGCAGCTAAGTCCGCAAGAGCTGCAGGAAATCGCTGAACGATCGCCACAGGGCGTACGTTTGCTGCGCGAGCGGCGCGAAGAGGAGGAATTTCTTCATGCACCGTAGAACATTGCATCTGTACTGCGCCTTTGCTCTTGTTCTTTTGCCGGCATTGCCAGCGACGCTGCCGGCTCATGAAGGGCACCGGGTCTTCGGGATCATCGAATCTTTTGAAAACGGAATGCTTCAGGTCAAAGACCGGCAGGGGCGGGTTGTGCAGTTTGCCGTCGATGAAAATTCCCGCCTCGAATGTCCAAGCACGGCATGCGAAGAGCGGCCCCTGATTGTCGGCAGACGTGTTGTTGCCTTCTTGACTGGCGATCATCGTCGCGCTCTGCGCTTACGGCTTGGTCCGCGGCCAGGTCCGAGCCCTGACAGGCCTTAGACGGTGCGGGAAAAGCGCGGCGCCTTCTGATTCAGTTCGGCAAGTCGCGCATCAAAGACCATGGCAATGTTGCGCAGGGCAAAGCGACCAAGGGCGTTTACCAGCAGGCCCTGATCATCCATTCGGAGCAAGCCCTCCTCAATCAGAGGGTGCAACGACCGTAGCTCCTCTTGAAAATGCCGTCGACTGTCGAGGCCAAAGCGTGCGTCGATCTCAGCAAAAGACAGCGAAGCGCGACACATGATGTCCTGAATCACTGCGCGCCGCAGTTTGTCCTCTTCGGTGAGTCGTACTCCGCGCTGCGTGGCCAGTTGGCCATCGCCGATCGCCTGCTCATACTCCGACAATCCGCGCTGATTCTGAAAGTAGGCGTCTTTCAAGTCGCCGATTGCAGTGAGACCGAGACCGATCAGGTCCAGATCGCCGCGCGTGGTATACCCTTGAAAGTTGCGGTGCAATGCGCCGCGCCGCGCCGCAATGGCCAGTTCATCTCCGGGCTTCGCAAAATGGTCCATGCCAATTGCTTCGTAGCCTGCCTCAAGAAACAGCTGCAACGCGCCATAGAAGATGCGCAGGCGCGCCTCGGCATCGGGCAACTCCTCGGCGCGAATTCGCTGCTGGTGCTTCACCACCCCCGGCAGGTAGGCAAAATGAAATAGCGAGATGCGATCGGGGCCAAGGGCCAGCGTGCGTCGAACGGTATCCAGGAAACTCTGTTCGCTCTGACGCGGCAGGCCGTAGATCAAATCAAAATTCAGGCTTTCGAAGCCGCGACGCCGTAGATCTGCAGCCAGGTTCGCCACCAGTTCCTCCGACTGTTGACGATGAATGGCCTCCTGCACTTGAGGCGCAAAGTCTTGCACGCCCAACGATGCGCGGCGAAATCCGACTTGCGCCAGAGCAGCAAGATGCTCGTCGCTGGTAACCCGCGGGTCCAATTCGATGGAGAGTTCCGCATTGTTTGCGATATCAAAGGAGTCGCGCAAAGCAGATATCAGGTCCAGAAGCTGCTGCGGCTCGAGGAAGGTTGGCGTGCCGCCGCCCAGATGAAGCTGCTCCACGCGACGCTGTGAGCCGCAGTGAGCGGCTGTCAGAGCTATTTCACGCTTGAGCAGCTCGATGTAAGGGGCGGCTCGACGGTGGTTGGCAGTATAGACCACGCTGCAGGCGCAATAGAGGCAGATGTTCTCGCAGAAGGGAATGTGCAGGTACAGCGAGAGCGGCGAGCGCAGCGCGCGGCGCTCTTCCAGCATTGCCGCGTACTCGGATGGCCCCAGCTCCTCGCTGAATGACAGGGCTGTCGGATAGCTGGTGTAGCGCGGCCCCGGTTTGCTCTGCGCCTCGAGGCGACGCAAATCGGCCAGCGATATATCGAGGGCCTGCATGCTGCCAGTTTACGTCGCACCGGCAAAAAAGTCGAGACGCATTGCGCCGGGCGCAGGGCTTTCCTGGTAGCGGCGGCAGTCAGCCTCAGGGCGTGCAGGCGCCGTCGTATTCGTAGGGTCCTATGGAGAAGGCAATGGTGCGCGTGATCATATCGATATCGGCCGGAACGGTTGCGGCGTAGACTGGCGATGCGCCCTGGCTCAACTGGCAGGGAGAACTCGCCTGATATCTGAAGTTCAGCGCCGCGGCATTGACGAAGGCCGGATTCAGGTTCAAGTTGTCCAGGCCTGATGAGAAGGGCTCTGCATTCAAGGCAACAAGCGTAGCATCGTTCGCTCCAAATACATCCTGGTAGAAGGCGCTGCATCCAAAGAGGTTGCTGGCCTCCAGAATATCCGGCGTTGCCGTCAGGCTTGCTTGCTTCAAGCATACTCCGCCGGCGCCGGTCTGCAGAAGATTGTTAGCAATCCTTGGAGTTGCATTCACTTGCAGCGCTATAGCCCAGGCCGCAGGGCTGCTCTCCTCTACTGAGATGATATTGTGCAAGATTACGTAAGTCGGCAAAACCTGGGCAATCATCAGGCCGTGATCGCCGCCGCCGCTGGAGGACTTTGTAATTACAATATTGTTGAATACATCGCCGGCGATCGGTCCGAAGGATCCCTGGGCAAGTTGGAGGCCAATGCTATTGCCCCCCGTACCAGGTCCGGCTACGATTACGTTGCCGCGAATAATGAAGGCGGCGCCAGCCAGGGGAACATTGCGAATGCCAAAGACCTGTCCGCTAACGGGCGTGAAGGCGCCGCCCTCAAACATGCCGCCAACGGCCAGGTTGCCGCCGGCAATGATTGTTCCGACGCCATCCTGCGCGATAGCGGTTGATTCCGTCGTACCATTGCCGCCATCAATGTAGTTGCCGGCGATGCTCAGACCGCCAAGCACGCGAACGCCAAAAGTATGGGTGTGCGCCGTCCGGTAGCCGCGAATCCGAAAGCCCTGGACGATAGTTGGCGCGCCAACTCCGGCGCCTGACGTAATGATACTGCAGGGAGTGCCCGGCGCTGCGCCGCAGGCAGCCATTTCCAATCTGGCGCCAAAAGCGCTTATATTCCGGGAGCTAAAATCTGCGCTGTAGCCGCCGTACAGCGAAACGCCGCTGTTCGTGAGGCTCAGTCCGCCTGCGCCAACGTCATAAACGCCGTCGGCGACCATTACCGCACAGTCTGGCAAAGTCCCCGGACACACGGCATTCAGCTGTACTACGGCTGTTGCTACATCGGCCATCGGCGACGCAGCGCTCAAGCCAGTGCCGGCAGCTCCGGCGCGCACAAAACGCGCGGCAGTCGCATCGTAGACTTTGTAGGTTACATTGGCGGGCGTCACTGCCATAGGCACGCCTGCCAGCGCGGTGCATGCTGAAAGCGAGAGGCTGCGGGTCCCTGTAGTCCACAGTCCCGCAGGCGTAGCGACAATCGTATCGTTGGCAACGCTGGTTGTAGCCAGACTCAGAGTGTGTGGTCCAATGCCGCCGGCACTGGCGCAAGCGCCGGTAGTCATCGCTTGATTGAATACAAATCGAATGGGCTGATTGTTCAGCAAAGGCGAAGCCCCTGAAGGCAAGGCCTCCGGGTTCATCTGCAGCAGAACGGCATGGATCAGACAGGATACCTGCACATGGATGACTTCGTTTTCGCCGCTGCCAAAAGCGCCGGCCGGAGCGGATGTTATGGTACAGGTGTGCGCGGGGTTCGATGGCTGCGTCAGAATGGCTACACTGAAACTTTCCAGCGGATCAAATTGTCTGCTGTAAACGTAGTCGCCGCTGGCCGATGGCGACAGCGTTTCCAGCGGGCCAGCCCCCGGCGTCAGTTCAATCTGCAGGCCGCTGCCGCCAAGACCGGCAATCTGCAGTTGCAGTCGCCGTCCCTGCAATCCGGACGCACCGGAATCACCCAGCGCCAGCAGCAGCGAATAGGGCGGGGTATCGGAAAAGCTGCCCAGGCACGAGTTCAGGCTAAGGGCAATTCCCAAAAGGCATCCCAGACATGTAGCGCGCATCAGGGTTTCAGCTCCCTTTGACCAGAGTCAGAGGAGTCCGATACAACGCTGTACTATTTTTGGTCGCCCGGCAGAGAATGGAAGGCCATACCCGGGTCCAATTCGCGATCTTAACTGCGGAAAGGCTTCCAGCGCCTAGTATTCAATGGCCCTCGGCAGGGCCTTAGCCTGGGCAATCCAGTCCTTCACTTGATCCTCGCCAGGCGTCCGGCGGGTAAGCTTCTTTTCTTCGTTCTTTGACGACAGCGCCGTCGCCAGCGCGCCGGCGTTGCGTTGTGCCAGTTCCGGAACCGTGTCGACTCCCGCAGCCTCCAGCAGCTCGGCAAATTCCCAGCCGATGCCATTGACTCGCGCCAGATCGACATGGTTGATCCACTTCAAGACCAGGGTGAGCGTGATTCCGCTGGCGGCCGCGATCTTATCCCGCCCGGCCCGCGTCTTACCCTGCGCAAGAAGATCATCCGTGCTGGCGACGCCGGCGGCCTTCAACTTTTCCGCGTAGACCGGACCAATCCCTTCTATGTCTTCCAGCTTTGCCATATGTCCTGGCCTCCCGCATGAGTCCGCAATGCGGACCGATCACAAACTTACGGCGCCGGCGCCTGTGTGTCCACCAGCTTGCGCGCCGGGTCGTAGAGATCTTCCAGATAGATCGAATTAACCTCGACCATTGCGCCGGCCGCCGTGCGCAATACGTAACTGCTGAAGTTGCGACGTCCCAGGATCTGGTATTCCAGGATTTGCGGCGGCGTCGTAGACGCGGCCTCGCGCGCCGCAAGTTCCAGCCGCAACACGCCGGCAAAACGCTGGTCCAGGTCGGCTGGCGCCGTGGCGGGAAAACTCTGCGCCCGCCAGGCAAAGATATCGCCGGCAATCAGATTGACTTCTTCATTTTTGATTTTGATCCCCGGACTGGCCGGCAGGCGCCAGTTGCCGCTCTCGAATTGCAGCGCCAGCGACTGACCGCGAACTTGCAGATGCAGGCCAGTCAAACTCTCGCGCTTCCACTCCAGCGGCAAGACGCGGCGGTCGCGAAAATAGTCCATGTCTCCGCCGCCAAGCACGCTGCGCAGATTGGTTGCCACCTGGAAAATCACGGACTCCTCATCGAGTCGCACGTAGCTTTCGGCCCCGCTGGCCGCCGCGCGTCCAATGAAAAGCGTATGCTTTTCGCCGCTGGGGGAAACGGTTTCGATGCGCAAGTTGGCATAGCGACCGCGAGAATCCTTGCCCATCTCCAGGTCGCGATCGCGCTCCGGGCTTCGATCGACGCCATAGTAACGACGGGCGTCGCGCAAGGCTGTGAAAAGATCGCGAATGCGATCAGGATCTGCGCCAAATTGCACTTCGCCGCCGGCGCGCTGTTGCACCAGCTGCCAGGCGTACTCCGGATGCTCGCGCTTCAGTACGCTGCGCTTGAATTTCTGCCAGGCGCTTTCTTCCGCTGGCGGCGGATCTTTCCATTGGTCTGGCGGCAATTGTTCGCCGCGCACCAGAGCTACAACATTGTCGGAACCCAGATCCGGATCCAGGATGCGCAAGGTTTGCACATCTTCCTGGTAGGCCTCCAGCAGCGGGTCCGCCGCCTGGTAGCCAGTAGCAATCAGGTTCAGCGGATTGTACTGGAAATAGAGAACGCTGGCCAGACCGAGATTCAACAGCAAGGCCAGAACCCCTGCATTGCGACGCAACCTCTGCAAGAGCTCAGACATCTTTCTTCTCCGTTGCCTCAACTTCCAGTCCGCGGCGGCGGTTGCGACCGTAGAGTCGCAGCACGCCGTATGCAGCAAGCAGGCCGGGAATGGCCAGGATATGAAAGCTGCTGAAGAGCAGTCGAAGGAAGGGGTATTCCTCAAAGAAAGGCGATATCGTAGCCAGCTGCGGCGTACGCGCCCTTGCCTCCGCCAGGTCGGAGTCGCCATTCAGTTCTTCCAGCAGGTTCAATACAAAGGCGCGATTCAAGGTGAAGACGGCTACGCCGGTTTCATTGCGCAGTAAGATATCGCTGAGCATATAGGGCGTGCCTATGACGGCCAGACTGCCTTCGGTAGCTCCGGCCTGCGACTCGCGAAAAAGCGCAGCATCGGCGCCCGCCGGCAATGCATCGCGATGGAAGGCGCTCTGGAAACGACCGCGGGCCAGCGCCGCCACCGGCGCCGATTCCGGAAGAACTTGATCGCCTGGCGAGCGGCCGGCCTGCAAGGCGGCTTCATAGTCCAGCGAGCCGCTCTGGCGTCGGTAGGCCTCTTCGCCGCTGCGAATGAGCGTCTGGTAGCGAACGTTTGGCTGCGCCGCCTCGCGCAGATCCAGCGTCGAAAACCAGGGAGCTACAATCTGACGCACAGACTGCAGCGCAGGTAAGGACGCCGGCAGCGTATCATCGCTGCTCGAGAAAACGGCCCACGCCGGATAGGGCACGCGCCGAACAAAACGCCCCATGATATCATTCACCGGGAGAGCATGGCTGGGCTCCAGAATCACGCCTGGCTCTACAATGATTCCGTAGCGGCCAAGCCATTCGTTCATCGCCTTGAGTTCTTCCTGGGGAACGCTGGCGAAGCCAAAGCCGGCGGCGCCGCCCAGTCCAAATTGAGCAAGCTGCGGATTGGCGTCCTGAAAATCGAAATCAAAGCCCTTGGCCATCAGCAGCACATTGCCGCCACGCAGCAAAAACTGATCCAGCTCGTAGATCTCGCGCTGTTCGAGACGCGGCAATCCGATGATCAGGAGCGTACGCACGCCGCCGGGTACGCGTTCGTTGAGGCTGATATCATCGACCCGCCCGTACTCCTTCTCCAGCAGCGCCTTCAGCACCGAAGCGCCATCCTTCTGCAGACTGTTCAAACTTGCCTGATAGGAAAGCGATTCAGTGGAAGAGAGGCCGGGTCCGCGGACAATGCCAACTCCGCTGCTATCCTGCTTGCGATTGAGGCGCTTTAATTCGCGCAGAAAACGATACTCCAGATCGTTGATAAACCAGTTGCCCTCGGTCAAATTAAGCGTGAAACTCTTCTCTCCTTGCTGCACATAGATGCCAAAAAAGGCGCCCTGTCGCTGCTCGGAGAAGTCCTCTTGCAACGTAACTTCGAGGGGCATGATACCCCGGCGTTGCGCTTGCTCGCGTTCGTAGTCGGAGACTGGATCAATCATCCGTAAACGGACGCGGTCGCCGCCGACACGTGCAATCTCCTGCAGCGAGTTGATCAGCGGATAGAGGCCGGACTGGTATTCGCCCGGTATATTGCGCGTAATGTAGGCCTCAATCAGCAGCGGCTCCGGCGCTGACGCCAGAACCTTGGCCGTGCTGTCCGAGATGGAATTGAGTCGGTCGCGCGTAAGATCCAGGCGGCAACCGGAGCGCGCCAGCACCCCATTCAGCAACAGGAAGGCAATCGCCAGATTGATATAGAGAAATCCGCGACTGCGGTTGATGGACTCAATCATCGCTCTCTCCGCAGTATCCAGATATTCAGCCCCAGCATCAAAGCCGTAAAGCTGGCAAAATAGAAAACATCGCTAAATTGAACGAGTCCTCGCGCAAAGGACTCATAGTGATAGCTAAAGGAAAGAAAACCAATGACCTGCGCAAAAGAACCGGCATGCTGAGAGATAATATAAAAATTGATTAAGAACATCGCAAGGCTCATCACGCAGATCAGAATAAAGGCGACGATTTGTTCCCTGGTCAGAGCCGAAATCACCATGCCGGCGCTGACATAGGCCCCGGCCATCAATATGGAGCCTGTGTACATAGCGAGCAGGGCGCCCCAATCGAAATTGCTGCCAATCAAAGCAACGCTTAGCGCCAGCGGCAAGGAGGCCAGCACCAATCCCGCCACGTAGCTGAGCGCCGCCAGGAATTTGGCCAGCACCAGCTCAATGTCTCGAAACGGCAGGGTGCTCAACAGTTCAATGGTGCCGCTCTTGCGCTCCTCCGCCCAGATGCGCATGGTGATGGCCGGCACAAACAAAATGAAGGTGACTGGCAAGAGCGTCAGGTAGCCGCGAATGGTCGCTTCATTAGCCCGCCAGAATGCAGGCACGATATCGAATATCCCAAGAAAGAAGAAGGCGAAGTTCAGAAACAGACAGATGACGGCAAAAACGTAGCCTATTGGGGTATTGAAATAGCTGCGCACTTCGCGCCAGTAGAGTATTTTCCAGGCCGCTTGCATTGCTCAATTCCTCTAAAGATATGATTCCTGGCTCATCCCCGCCAGGCGCCGACGAGCGCATAACGGAGCCAGCGCATTGTTCGACCGCAATAGATCGATGCTCACCGGGTTAGCTCGCTGAACACTTCCTGCAGCGAGCGCGTCAGCGGCGCCAGCTCGCGCACTTCCCAGCCCTGCCGGGCCACGAAGGCGAAGAGCTCTTCCGGACGATCATCGCGCAACTGGCAGACGATGGCTTGAAAACCCTCAGGCAGATCCGGGCGTTCGCGTTTTTCGGCGGCGCTAACAATCGGACACTCTTTGAGACGCGCCGCAATGCCCTCGCCGCGAGCTACCAGCATACAGCTGGCATGCGCGGCTCGCAATTCGTGAGCCGGCTGATCGGCGACGATCCGACCGCGGCTCATAATGATCACTCGATCGCATATGTCTTCGACTTCGGCCAGGATGTGCGTGGAAAGTATCAATATGCTCTTCTTGCCCAGTTTCTTGATCAAGGCGCGAATATGTGCGATCTGATTGGGATCAAGGCCAGAGGTTGGTTCATCGAGTATGACGTAAGGCGGATCGTGGATCAGGGCGCCGGCCAGAGCCACGCGTTGTTTGAAACCCTTGGAGAGAATACCCAGGGGCGAATAGTAATGGGAGCCAAGCTCCAGCTCCCCGACCATTTCCTCCGCGCGCCGCTCCAGCGTTTCGCCATCCAGCCCGCGAACGCGGCCCATGAACTCGAGGTACTCAGAAATAAGCATCTCCGGATACAGAGCTGTGGACTCCGGCAAATAGCCGATCAGCCGCTTGACTTCAACCCGCCGCTGCTCATCGTCCACAGAAATGCCGCCGACGCGAATTTCTCCGGACGTGGCCTGCAAATAACCGGTGATCAAGCGCAGCGTTGTCGTCTTTCCGGCGCCATTGGGGCCCAGCAATGCAGTGATGCCATGCTGGCGATCAATCTTGAAGTCGATGCTGGAGAGCGCTTGAAAATCGCCGTAGGATTTGGAGACCTTCGCTACCTCAATCATCGCCGTCAGGCTCCTTGTGTGGCTGCGACGGGGCAACCAGAATCCGGCAGCAGCGCCTTGCCGCCTCTGCAGGAAACGCCTGGCGATGCGTCCGGCGGACGCCGCACCCTGGTCTCCTCAAATATTTTTTTCTTCCCCGCCGCCGCCCTGCGACGGGAGCCTGGGCTTTATGGAAGGGCAGATTGCAAAACGATCTCTGGCGGCGGACGCGGTATCCTATAAGTTGAGCAACCCGCTGGCGGTACGCATGGTACAGGCTCGTCGGCTGTCGGCTGCGGAAAGCGGCGATGAGATCTATCATTTGACGCTGAAGCTGGAGGGTCGCGCCTATTCCTTTGTCGAAGGCCAGTCAATGGGCATCGTTACGCCCGGGCTTCGCGAGGATGGGAAGCCGCACAAACTCCGCCTCTATTCGATCGCATCCGCCCAGCACGGCGATATTGACAGCGACACCATCGGACTGTGTGTAAAGCGTCTGGTGGAACATCGCGCCGAGGGTCCTTACCACGGCATCTGCTCCAACTATCTGTGCAATCGCAAGCCAGGCGATGAGTTGCTGGTGACCGGGCCCGTGGGCAAGGCCTTCAGCTTGCCCGTCGATTCAAGTTTCGGCGTTCTGATGTTTGCAACCGGCACCGGTATCGCGCCCTTTCGAGCGTTCCTGGAAAGTATGTACCCGGCCTCGGGCGCGGCCTGGGGCGGCCAGGCGGCGCTGTTCTATGGCGCACGGACGCGAGCGGAACTTGCCTATCTGAATGACGAGAACGATGATATTGCAACACTGGCCCGACGCGGACGATTCGCCGTTCACGTCGCCCTGTCGCGCCAGGAAAAGACTGCGACCGGCGAGCGCATGTATGTACAGCATCGCCTGCGAGAGGCGGCTCATGACATCTGGCCGCTGGTCAAGGACAGCAAAACGGCTATCTATATCTGCGGCATTAAGGGCATGGAGCATGGCATCGCCGAGACTCTGGCGGAGACGGCGCGCTCCCATGGCGCGGACTGGGAGCAGTTGCTGGAGCAATGGAAGAAGCGGGGACTCTGGAATGTTGAAGTCTATTGAGCTTCAGGTTGGACTTATTATGGAATCTGCTTGACCTTCGGCCGATGCGCGGCAGCGCTTCGGCTCGGGAAATTTCATATGGAATCGATGGAAGATTTGAAGGCTCGCATCCTCTCACAGCAGGATATCATTGGCGGACTGGAACGAATTCTCAAGCTCAACGAGCAGGAGCTGGCCAATGCCGCTGAAATCATCGAAATGTACGAGAACATAGTGGACTTTGCGCGCGCCGAGCAGCTGCAGGCCCGGGAGACCGTCGAGGCCCAGAATGCCGCCTCCAGCCTGAGTCGCGACGAATTGTTGCAAGCGCGCGAGCGCATTCGCGCGCTGGAAGACAACAACCGCAAATTGCGCGAAGAGGCTGAGCAGCTGCGGCGCAAGTAAGCGCCGCGGTGCGGCAAGCCCTGGTTTTAGAGGAGGCCTGCCAGGTTCAGCTCGATCCAGTCGCTGCCAGCCTTCGTTTGCAGTCCTGCTTCCTTTGCGACCAGCATAGCGGCGCGATAGAGTAAATTAGAATCATTGAGCTCTTCCGCGGCTTCGACTGGCGCAAGTCGCAAGCATCCAGCTGGATCGAGACTTGCCTGGATCTCGCCTACACCGCGAGCGTTCAATGTCAGCAGAATACCGACGAGGGCTTCAGCCGCCAGACCGGCATCAAACGTAGCCTCAGCTTTCCCACTGGCCTGCCAGGAGAGCTGCAGCTCCCCGCGGAGAACTGCAGCAAGGACCGGAAAGACCTGGTCCAACCATGCGGCGATTGCCTGGCGCTCCCGCCGCCGTTCGCGACTGCGGAAATAACGCGATACCTGCTCGTTGAGGTCTGCAGCGCGCTCGGCTGCTTTGCGCAGCGCTTCCAGGTCTTGTGTAAATTGTGATTCGTCCTGAGCTTCGGCCAGGGCGTCCGCGCGAAGCAGCGTGACATTGAGGGCGTTGTTCAGAGCATGGCTCCACGGACTGCTGAGCGCGCCCTGAATGAGCAGACGCGCCTGCTCCAGCGCCTGGGATTCGAGACGGTCCTCAGGGACTGCAGGGAAAAGCGCCATAGAACCAAAAAATGCTTCACCGCGCCAAAACTACGACAAAAACACGATTTTAGTAGCCAGTTCGCACATTGTGAATATTTCCTGTTCCAGTAGTTTCGTCCCATTGTCTGAGAAGGATCAGGGTTTAAAATGAAAGTAACAGAAACAAAGCAAACAAAGCAAGAAACCGAGGAATTCTCTGAGATCCTGGGGACTACGGACATCAGCCGGATTTGTGGGGTCACCACGCAGACGGTCCAGAGCTGGATTGATCGCGGCGTCTTACGCGCCTTTCGCACGCCGGGCGGCCACCGGCGCGTAAAGCGCGAGGATTTCATCGAATTCTTACACAAGTTCCAGTTTCCGGCGGCCAGCCGTGCACCGGCCGTCTCCCGGCGCATCCTGGTAGCTGACGATGATAATCAGCTGCGCGATTCGATTAAGACTGTAATCAGCCGCAGCTACCCGGAAGCGAAAATCGTTCCCTGTGGCACCGGTCCAGAGGCGCTGATTCAAATGGGCCTTTCTCGCCCCGATCTGGCCATTCTGGACATTTTCATGCCAGGGCTGTCCGGAGTTGAGATTGTCGAGAAAATCGCCAGAACGCCAGAATTCAAGCACACCAAAGTGATCATCATCACCGGCCATAAAAACAAAACGCCGGAGGCGCGTTTGCGCGAGATGGGCGTTGCGGCGGTACTTTACAAGCCCTTCAGCGCGGCCGATTTCAAGCAGGCGCTGGATTCAGCACTGCGCGCCATTTCTGGCTGAGGCACTTACAGGCCGTGGCCGATTTGCATATCGGCGTTGACCTTGGAGGCACCAAGGTTGAGGCGATCGCCCTGGACTCCCAGGGCGTCGCACTTTTTCGGCAGCGGCGAGCGACTCCCAGGCAGTCTGGATACCGGGCTATCGTCGATGCGGTAGTTGAGCTGGCGCAGGAAGCTGCAGCCAGCAGTAAGGCGCAAAGCTACAGCGTCGGCATTGGCATTCCTGGCGTGATCGACAGCCGTGACGGTCGCGTGATCAACGCCAACACGACAGAGCTCATAGGTCATCCGTTACAATCTGATCTTGACCGGGCCTTTGGCTTCCCGGTCGCAATCGAAAACGACGCGAACTGTTTTGCACTGGCTGAGGCGCGCTCCGGCGCCGGCCGCGGCTATGATTGTGTATTTGGCGTAATCATGGGCACCGGCTGCGGCGGCGGCATCGTGTTGCAGGGACGGACGCGGCGCGGCGCCCATGGCATTGCCGGAGAGTGGGGTCATCTGAGCATTGATCCGCAGGGTCCGCTTTGCTGGTGCGGACAACATGGCTGCGTTGAGACTGTAATCAGCGGCTCTGGCCTGCAGGCCCGCCATCGAGATCGTTGCGGGCAGGACCTTGGCGCACCACAGATCATCGAGGCCTATCGCCGGGGCGATGCGGCTGCCAGCGCTTCCATTGATGAGTTTCTCAACCAGTTTGGACGCGCTCTGGGCGGGTTGATCAGCGTTCTCGATCCAGACTGCGTGGTGCTGGGCGGCGGCCTTTCCGCTTTTGACGAACTCTATACTGAAGGTGTAGTGCGTGTGCGGCGCTCTGCATTTCACCCTCAACTGCAAACGCCTATCGTCCGCAATGAGCTGGGCGATTCAGCGGGCGTCTTTGGCGCCGCCTGGCTTGGCGCCGCTGACTCAGGGGAAGCTCATTTGCCTTCCAGTGTTTGACGCATACGTTGCAGCATCGGAGGCAATTCCAGACCTGCCTGCTGCGCCTTGCTGAAAAAATTCTCCAGCAACATTCGCGCTTGAGCCTGCTGCTGACCTCCGAGGGTAGCCTGGTCGCGCGCGGCCAGCAACTCGTTGCGCAAATTGTCGATTCTGGGATCTTCCGGAATGCCTTGGCGCAGCAGCAGAGAGGGGGCCAGAATAGCAAGGCTGCTGTACTCCCTCCGCGGGATCTGCGTCGCCATGCGCTTGTACTCTGCCACTGCGATGTGGCGCACTCTGTCGGCCGGCACGCTCAGCTGCGTCTCGACAAAGAAGTGACGCAGCGCCGCTGCGGCGCCGCGCTCCAGAGTGAGCTCCGCTTCTTCGCGGACTTGAAGCGGCAATGAGCTGCAATCATCGATCCAGACCAGGGCGATACTATCCTCGGTTTGCTCGCTCCGCGCCAGCGCCAGGGCGGCATTGGAACTCATCCAGTAACTCTTGCGCAGCTGAAGCAGGAAACCCTGTTCTTGTTCGACAATTCTGGATTGAAGATTGCCAATTCTTCCGCGCCAGCCGGGTTCTGCTGCGGCAAAGGCAACGCGACCTTGCGCCGCCTCGATCGCGCCGCGAAGCTGCGGCCAGAAACGCGCCGCCACAAAGCAGGGCACATTGCGCGCCACCATCCAGGAAAAGACATCGCCCAGTCGACCGGTTTTGGAAAGGCGCGACATCATCAGCCGGTGGTAGTCGGACTCGCTGGCCTCAAAGAGCGCTGCCAGCAGATCGCGCTCAAAATCTGAGAGCGGCCCCAGCTGGTTGGGCGCAATCATTGCGCCAGCCCCGCACTGGCCGCACTGGCCGCACTGCTGCGCAGAGCCGGCAAATCAAAGCGACCTTCAAAGCAACGACGCACTTCGCCGCTGAGCCATACCCCTTCGCTTCTGGCCTCCGGATTCCAGGCGGCTCGCAATTCGCCGCCACGCAGTGCAATTCGCGATTCGGCGGAGCTGCGCCCGCTGAGCGATGCCGCAACATGGACGGCACAGGCCCCGCTGCCACAGGCCAGGGTTTCGCCGCTGCCTCGTTCCCAGGTGCGCTGGCGGAATTCTCCATAGCCCATCGTCTGCACAAACTCGATGTTGCAGCGCTGAGGAAAGGCGCGGTGGTTTTCCAGCAACGGCCCGATCTCCTCGATAGCAATCGCCTCAACATCTTCGACAAAGATCACAGCGTGCGGGTTGCCCATGGATACCAGCAGCGCCTCATAGTTGCGCCCTGCAGCCTGCAGCGTTGCTGTAATCAGGGGACCGCTCAAATGTAAAGGCGCATCGCTTTGCTCCGACAGGAATGGAATGGTCTGGGCCGCAAAGGACGGCGGCGGCAGCTGAACGCGGGCCTGGTTGTGTTCTCGATCGACATGCGCCTGGTGCAGGCCAACGTCGCTCTCCAGCGTCAGATCATCGCAGCCCAGATCACGCGCAAGGTAGAGGGCAATGCAACGCAGCGCATTGCCGCACATGGCCGAGGATGAGCCATCAGCATTCCACATCTGCATTCGGCCTGCAGCTCTGGCGGAAGGGCCTATCAGCACCAGACCATCGCCGCCCACGCCGCGACGCCGGTCCGACAGGAAGCTAATCTCCGCAGGGCTGAAGGCCGGCGCCGGGACACGCCGCGTATCCAGGAATAGATAGTCGTTCCCGGTTCCCTCCATTTTCACAAACTCGATCCAGTCGGACATCCTGGAGTATTGGAATCCTGCCGCGCCTCCCGGGCGCCAGAAAAAATAAGGTACGAAGTGCGTGCGGCAAACGGGAGTAATCAGATGTCCGGCTTTCGTAAAACAGCCCCGCACGGGGATCTCAGCGACCTTCCGAGCGCCTACTGGAAAAACCAGGACCTGAACGACCTCTTAGCGGGCGTTTCCGATTTCTTTGTCCGATTTGTTCGCGCTCGCCTGAGTCCGGAGCCGGACGTGGTCGGCGAATTCTACCTGTATATGCAGCCGCGCTTTTCTGCCTTAATGGAACGCTACCGGGCGCGGCAAGACGCGCCTTTTCGCGCCTATCTGGCGGCTTATCTCCGACTTGAATTCCGCAATTTTCAGCGAAGCCAGCGCAGCCCGCTGGAGTATTTTCTCGATACTGAGTTCGTCGAAGAGACCATCCGCGCTCCGGATTCGGAGGCTCTCGCACCCGCCGTTTATCGCGATCAGGAGCAGGTTCGTAAAGCCGTCGAGGACTTGCCAACCGAATGCCGACTGCCGCTCAAACTCTACCATGGCTTTCAGCTCAATCTGGAAGATTTGCGCAGCGTCGCCGATTGTTCTACTCATCCTGCGGCGGCGGCCAGCTTTCTGGAAAAATATCATCAGCGTCGCGCGCAGGCCGCGATCAAAAGCGACCAGTTGCAGCGCAGCGCCATCCGACTGCAGCGCTGGAAACGGGCGGCAAGCGATGAAAGTATACGCGGCCGCTGGCGGCAGGCGCGCCAACGCGTGCTGCAACGATTGCACACCGAACGCGGAGTCCTTTCCGTACAGGAGATCTCAGAACTGGTGGGCGTAAGCAAATCGACCATTGCGCGAAGAATGGAGCGAGCACTGAACTTGATGCGCCAGACGCTGACTGGCGGAATTTGCCAGGCCGCGCTGGCAGAGGAGCTGGCATGAACAGTGATTGTCCGGAACTGGAAGAACGGATCGCGCTGGCTCTCCAGCCGGCAGACAACTGGCGCCCGGCGGACCTCAGCCTCTCGTCCCACGTTTTTGGCTGCAACAGCTGCCTGGCCGAGCACCAGCGCCTCCTTGGCGATCGCTTCACGGCCGCTGAATTAGCAACGTTCCCGGCGCTCGAAGCGCAGCCGGCACTGAGCGTCGGACAACGCATTGCGCTACTGGACTACCCGCTGCTGGTGGAACGCCGCATTGCATTTCGCGGCGACCAGGCAGCAGTGCTCTATTCCGGGTTGATTCCGTTGCCTGAATCTTATGTCCTGCTGGAACTCGCGCAGATTTCGGAGGTCTTGACTCTGCGCCTGGAAGCCGGCCGGAAAAATGGAACTCCCGTGGAGATTTCGCTTTACAACGGAGACGATCTCGTGGAAAAATCGCGACTCAGGCAACGGCTGGAATGGAGACTCGATGGGCTGACGCCCGGCCAATATCGAATCGCATTCAACGAATCTAAGATCCTGGGTTTCCGCGTTCAGGGATGAAAGTGAAAGTTATTACGAAAGGCGAAGTCAACATTGTCCGGATTGAAGGAGCTATCAAATCCGGCGATGAGTACAACCTGGCGGAAAAGATGGAGAAATACATCAAGCCGGGCCAGGCGCCAAAGTTCATCATCGACATGAAAAAGGTGCCGTTTGTAAATTCCGCCGCCCTTGGCGTGTTCTTGAACATTTATAAGCATGTCGACAATCTCAAGGGCCGCCTGGTCTTTGCCGGACTCAATTCGGATGTCGAAAATCTGATGGAGATTACCAAGCTCTCCTCAGTCTTTGAAATTTTTCGCACCGTGGATGAAGCGCTGGAAAGCTACGACTTCTGAGTTGCTGGAGCGCGTTTCTATTCCAATCTAAATGTGCCAGCCGCCGGATCGTAGCGTAGCTTCGGTCCGCCCTGCCTGTCGCCTGGCGCGCCTTCTGTCCCTGCTTGTGTGGCGCCCTTACTTTTCTCTGCTTCGTCGGCCGGAGGCCTTCCCGATTCTGCTGGCGCGTCACTGCGCCGAATCTGGTCCAGAGCGGCGCGGCGCGCGTCAAGGCGAGCGGCATCCGGCTTGAGACTGTCAACGGCGCCGGGCTGACTGTTGCCTGTAGATGTCGCCGCACGATCGCCCGTCGGCGCCTGCCATTCACTGGCGCGCAACTTATCCTTCCTTGCGGCCAGGCGCCGCCGAAAGGCGGACCAGGCAAGCTCCTCGCGACGCATTTGCAAAGCAAATCGGGCGTAAAGGAATCCTCCCAGCGCCCCGCCCAGTACGGCCCAGGGCGAACCGCCAGCCAGACCAGTAAGCGCCAGATCCATCGCCAGCAAAGCAGCCGCCGCCAGAAAGGCGCTGGCCGGTATGGCAAAGAATAGCAGAGTGCGATCTGCCGGGCGATAGATCGCCAGCACCATCAATAGTCCGCCAAGGATGCCATCCATTCCGCTGACCCATTGCTCCGGCGCGGCCATCACGGCGAACAGCCCGAGGCCAGCGGCGGAGGATGCGATGCATAGCGCCACGAAGCGCAGCGAACCCTGGGCTGGTTCCAGAATGATTGCCGCCAGAGAAAATGCAAAAAGCTGCAACACGACGCGCAAGGCATTGTCGCCCGCAAATAGGTAGCTCAACGGCTGCCAGATGCGGCGCTCATACCAGAAGCCATCCATGCTGAAGGCCCACTGCGACAGCAACAGATCTTCGCGTTCAACTCCCCCGCTGAAACGCCAGTATTGAAACAAAGCCAGACCGCCCAGGGCTAACAGCGAAACAAAGCATGTTACCGGCAATCGACGCAGCCACTGCACATCAAGCCTCCGGACCGCCTTTGCTCTTGCTTTGTTTCAGCTTTTCCAGAAAATCATCCAGGCTCTTCTTTAGCGCCAGGGCTTCCGGGCTGTCGTCATCCTCGCCCTTGAGCACCAATTCATTCCAGCGGATGAGCAAACGCGCCGCTTGCCAGCGCAGACCTTCCTCCAGCTTGAGAAAGGCGCCGATCAGAAAATAGGCCGCCGAGCGGATCATTTCCAGAGAATCGCCATCATCCTGATTGGGCATCGCTTGTTCCACTGCGAGGGTCGCAGCTCCAGAAATGCGGAGGGCGGCCGTGGCGAAAACCTTTTTTGATGGCGCCTCCCTGCGGCCGCGCCGCGCTGGTCCAATGCTTCGCCGGCCAGCGGAAGATGATTTCTGGATCATTGCCCATCGCGGCTACAGCGCGGCAGCCCCTGAGAATACGCTTTTTTCCTGCGCTCTTGCCTACCGCGCCGGCGCACCGGCCGTTGAGATTGACCTCACTCTTACGCGCGATGGTCGCCTCATTGTCTTGCATGACGACATCCTGGATCGCACAACTTCCGGTCGCGGCCCGGCGGCGGAGAGCAACTTCGCCGACATTCGCAAACTGGAGGCAGGCACATGGATGGCCTCAGGGTTTCATGGCATGCGACCGCCAACGCCGGGCGAGATTTTACGGCTGGCCAGAGCCTGTGGCGGCGTGGTGAATATTGAAATCAAGCCGGAGTGCTATCGCAGTACGCTCATTGCTTCTCAGGTCTGCGCCGAAATTTTGCAGATCATAGCTGCCAGACGGATGCAGGATCATGTCATTGTATCTTCATTTGAATGGCGATTCCTGGATTTGATGCGCGCGGCAAATCGCGATCTGGCGCTGGGTCTGTTGCTGGAGGCGCCCGTAGACGATCGCCTGCTCGACGCGTGGCGCCAGCGTTTCTGGCCCTGCAGTATTCATCCTGAATTGCAGCGTACCAGCGCACGTTTGTGCAGCGAAGCCCGCAATCGCGGTATGCGCGTCATTCCCTATACTGCTAACAGCGCTGCGGAGATTTTGCTGGCGCGACAGTTAGGCGCCAGCGGGGTCTTTACCAACTTTCCGGAGCGCGCGAGGCGCATGCTGCAAATTGTTGCTGCGCAGGACTTACCTACCGAGGCCGCCAATGAAGCCGCCGAGGAGCGAATGCTGCGCGAGCGCGCACTGCAAAGCTGGACGCAACGTCACAAGCGTGTGTAAGCTCGTATTGCGCTCCCCGGCGTGCATATCGGGCCCTCGGCGATGCGGCCCAAAACTTGCTTGACGCAAATTGGGACGGACCTATCAATGGCCGACGTTTCCTGATGGCTGCCCGCAACAGCAACCTCAGCTTTGGTTCCGGTCAGGAGAATCCGGACGGGCTTCAGCTCAAGCTGACCTTTGACGAAGACACCCGCACGGTCTACGGCGAATACCGCTGCCCGCCCAAGTTTCAAAGCGAAGACAATACTGTGCACCCCGGCGTGCTGGCCGTAATCCTCGACGAAATCATGGCGCAAATCAACAGCGCCATGAACTTTGATACAACCACCGGCGAACTTACCATTCGTTATCTGCAGCCGGCGATGCTTGGCGAAAATCTGTATCTGCGCGGCTGGTTTGTTAAGAAGAATCGGCGCATCGTCGAGAATCGCGCCGAGATCGAGAACGAGATTGGCAAGATTGTCGCCCGCGGCAAAGGCAAGTACATCGAGCGCGAAGACGCTTGATTATACCGCTACGTCGCGCACCAGGCATTCCGAGCGGGAGTCCCAGGCCAGCTCCTTCATCCGTTGCAGCTGAGCCCAGGCAATTCTCGGCCAGCGAGCAACCAGTGCAAACTCGTCGGCCAGCGAGCAGTCCAGGATGCCCGGATCATCAGCGCCCAGGCAAGTCTTGATGCCTGCTGCCAGAAAACGCGGCAGCGGATGATGGCGAGCGTCGCCCAGACCGGCGATGCGTAAATTGGAGGTCGGGCAGCTTTCAATGATGGCCGCACTCTGTGCCATCTGTGCCATCGCCCAGTCTTGAAACAGGCGCAGCCGATTGACGCGCTCCGAATCATAGTGCGTTTCGACCAGCTCCGGAGCCTCGGCGGAGCTCAATTGCTGGCGCTCCTGTTGCAAGGCCCGGACATCCAGGCTGTAGCCCGCCGCTGACAAACTCTCCTGGTGACACAGTTCAAATGCAATCTGCGCTGCACGTTCCCTTGCACTTTCCTTGCGCACGCTGCCAAGGTACAATTCGGGCGCCGCGCCAAGCGCAACACAATGCCCCAGACGATGGGCGCCAGACCACGCCGCTTCCAGACACCAGCGCGTTGCGCTCTCCACGCTCTTATCTTGAAAGCTCTCGCCTACATGATAGAGCAGCGCCAGAGCTTGCTGCGGTTGCCGTTGATTGTCGAGCAACACCTCCGCCAGAAACGGAGCGGCTTCCTGTGGAGGATGACCCTCCTCAACGTGACAGAAATCGATGCCGGTAATCGTCGCAGCCAGATGGACATTTTGCTGCAGAAGACGGCGCAGGTCCTGGTAGCGCAATTGCCGCATCTCCGGATCGCGCGGCAGCGAGACCAGCAGACGCGCTTCGCGTCCCGGAGCGCTGGCCGAAGCAAGTCCCTCCGCCAATGCGAAGACCTTTTCTTGAAACGAAACGGAATCCTCGCGCGGTGAAAAAAGCATTCGATATTCGACAAAGGCCTCCTGCTGTCGACCGACAACGCGCGCCGCGATCTGCTGCAGTTCTTCGGCATCGGTATGCGCCACGGCAATCACCAGGTCAAAGCAGGTCTGAAAGCGCTGAAAATTTCCCGGCTCTCGAAAAAGGGCGGTGCGTTCCAATAGTGCGCGACTCTGCGGCTGATCGGCAAACAGTTCGGCGCCGGGCGGCGTCGCGCCGTAGCTGCGGCGAAACGAATCTTGAAAAATCTGCCAGCGCGGCGGCCGACGGGCTGCCAGCCAGCGCAGATCATCCAGCTGCAAGCAGCCATAGAGATGACAGTGCAGTTCGCAAAGTCCGTTCACCGGGCGATGGCCGCCGCCGGCGCTCCGCCATCGGCCAGACGCCGCGCACCGCCTCGAATCTCAAGCTCCGTAGCGACGAGCTCGCGCTGATCTGGATCGCCAAGCGTCGTCAGCATCTGGCGAAGCTCTTGATCGCCGGTTTTTCGGATGATGCGGCGCAGCTTGTTCAGCTGCCGTGCATGCAGCTCGCCTTCCAGCAGCTCTTGAAGCTCTGGATAGTCGGGCAACTCCCTTTTGAAATGATCCAGTTGCAGGGCTATGAAAGCGTCGCTCCAGGCGCGCGCCCGCTGACGCATACGCGCCAGATATTCGGCGGTAATGAAGTGGAGGCGCAAATCCGCATCGGCCGCACCGGGGACCTTCATTTGGACTCGCCCTCTGGCGTCGCCGGCGGCTTTGCCTTCGGCAAAAAGTCGCCCTCGCTCAGTTCATCGATCTCAATTGGCGCGGGCGCAGAGGGCGGCGTTGACCCTTTACTTTCTTTTTCTGAAGCCATAGCTCTATGGGCAGAGGATGAACATTGCCGGTCGCCGCGCAAAGCCAAAAATAAGTACGGCGCCGGCGCGTCCTGCATCAGCGCACTGCCGCAAAGCGTTCGCGCAAAATGGTCCACAGAATCACCAGACCGGCGCGCACGCTGCCGCGCAGCGTCGATGTCACCTTGCTCTTTCCGGCGCGACGACGGCGGTAGGCGGCGGGAATTTCAACAATCCGCAGTCCGGCCCGCTGGGCGCGCAACTGCATCTGCAGCGTCCATCCATAGTTTCGGTCATCCATGCGCAATTGTTCCAGAGCTTCCCAGCGCAGCGCGCGGAAGGGACCGAGATCGAGAAAGCGACGGCCGAAAAAGAGCGCGCTCAAGCTGCAGGCCAGCCAGTTTCCAAATCGGGCGTGCGGCATCAATGCGCCCGCCTCCGAGAGCTGAACGTCGCGAGCAATCAGCGCAAAGTCGTATTCGCCGCTCCAGAGCGGCTGCAACAGCGGCCCCAGCAAGGCCGGATCGTCCGCGCCGTCAGCGTCGCAGAATACTACCCAATCACAGCCTCCGCGCTGGCGGATATCCGCCAGGGCCGTCAAACAGGCGGCGCCATAGCCGCGCTCGGCACAGTGTGTAACCCGGGCGCCAAGCTCGATGGCCAGAAGGTCGCTGCCATCGCTGCTGCCATTGTCAGCCACGATGATCTCGCGAAAGAGTCCGCAGGCAAGGAGCGGCGCCAGAACTGCCGGGAGATTGGCGCGCTCGTTCAGGCAAGGCAGTATGACGCGAATGTCGGGCGCCAGATCGCGCCAGGCTTGCTCATCAATGGAGCGAGCGGCAATCAGATCGGCGGCCACATCGAGATCAGCAAGAAGTGCAGTGCGCGCCGTACGCAGCCCCAGGGAGGCGGCTCGTTGCTCTTGATGATCTAGCGTTGCTGATTGCGACCAGGCTACATTGTCAAATAAAGACTGCAGCTTCTCATCCTTGCGGGCCAGAGCGGCGCGCATCGCAATCAGGTAGTAGCCGCCATCTGCCGCCGGCCCAAAAATCAGATCCGATTCGTGCAATGCGGTTTGAGCCTGGCGCAGGTGTTCAACGCGCAGCGCCGGCACATCGCTGCCCACAAGCAGCAGGCAATCCTCATCGGCAAGCGACTGAGCGGCCTCGGCCAGGGCGCTTGCCATACGCACGCCCAGATCTCCCTGGCGCTGTTGCTTCAGCACACACTGCGGATATGGCGCCAGCAGCGGATGCAGCAGCTCCTCGCCGCCCGCTTCCGCGCTCCAGAATTGAAAATCGGAATTCTCCAGCTGAGCGGCGGCGGCCAGGGCGCCAGCCAACAAGCGCCGATATGCTTGAACAGCCACGCTTTCGCCGGCGATTGCTGCCAATCGCGTCTTAACGCGCCCGGCGACGGGCGCACGACCGAAAACCAAAACGCAGCTACGAATCACATCTTGAACTTGCGATCAAAGATATCGTAGAAGTAGTCCTCTTCCTGTAAATTGAGGCCGCGGTTAGGAAATGCCTGCTCGAAGAACAATGCCGCCAGTATTTCAAAACGCTCATCGTAAGGGAGCTCGTTATCTTCCCAGTACTGGTTGCGTTTCTTGATCATATAGGCGATACTACGATCGGAAGCGGCAAATTCCACGCCCAGCGCATTCATAGCGCGAATCAGCCAGTTGAGGTCCCAGCTGAGGAAGTCTCCCAGGAACTGCAAACCGGCGAGGCTCGGTTCGTAGTCCATCAATGTTTCGACCAGATAGAAAGCAGTACGATAGGACTCATCCTTCCCCTGATCGGCCTCCTGGATGGCTCTGGAGAGGGACTCATAAAGGCTCATCAAACTGTTATAGGATTCCAGAATATCTGTGATGTGAATTGGCCGCTCATTCATCAAATCGACGATGTCAACGAATCGGTTTTGCTCCATATGTTCGCGCAGCGCTACATCCTGCGGCCGCGGCGTTGGATCGACCAGCGGGACATAGAGGTAGCGCGTTTCCACGGCAAAACGTGACTCGCGAGGTATGTAGTATTCGATGCGGACCGGCTCGACGTAGTAGTTGATGTACTCGCCGGGCGGCAGACGCGGTTCAATGGAGAGCGATTTGAGCTTTTTGACATCGTCCGTTACGATGCGCCGTCCCTCATGGCGTACGCGAGCGCTCTTGATACGTTTCAACTCTGCCAGCGAGGTCATCTCTTTCGAGCGCAACGCCGCCTGGGTCGAAGAGAACTCCATGCCAGCGAAGGGATCGCGCCGGCGTCGACGGCGGCCAAACTCGCCAGGGTCAGATTCCTTTGCCGCGCCGCCCTCCTCATCCAGCGGCGACTCTTCAGGGACTGCGGCCTCCACGGCCGGCGCGTCATTGGACTTTTCCGATGGCAGTGCAGAAGGTCCAGGGGCGCGCTCTTTGCGCGGCGGGGCCGCGGCCGCGTCATTGAGCAGGTTTTCCAGATCCGGGAGCTCGCCAATTACCTCGGCGGCGACCAGCTCGCTTTCCGGAATGGGGCTGCCCTCGGACACTATGATTTCATCGTCGCCGGCCACTGCCTTATTCTCGGAGTCGGAGTAGCACGTTCTGAACGCGCCGACGCATCTCTCCTGGGGGCAACTCGCTGCTCAAGCGGGCCAGCTGCTGCCGCGATTCACGATTTCCGATGGCGGCGATGGCCATGGCCGCTGCCGCACGGACAGACATTACCTCATTCTCCCGACGCACACTGTCGGCCAGTCCGCCCAGCGAACGTCCATCAGCCAGGCGCGCCAGAGCGCCGGCCGCCTCCAGTCGTACGTGTTCATTGGCATCATCCTGCAAAGCGCGCAGCAGTGCGCCAAGCGCTTCGCGCTCATTGAGAATGCCGATGGCAGAGGCCGCCTGGGCGCGCACCAGTTCATCCTGATCGCCGGTCAACATTGCGGCCAGACCCCGTCCTCCGCCGCTCGAATCCAGGCGCAGCAGACAGTAGATGCTGCGTAGCTTCAAGGTGCCGTCGAGTTCACGCTCCTGTTGCCTGGCGATTGCAATCGCCAGACTGCGATCCTCCAGCAGCAGGCTGGCCTCCAATGCTGCGCCGCGAACCAGCGGCGAGTCATCGGCCATGGCGCGGGCCACAATGCTGCTCTGGCGACGCCAGCGATACCTTCCAATGAGTTCGACAATGCGTTCGCGTACCTCGGGATCGCTATCATCGCCAAATTGTCGCGCCAGGTACTGGCTTTGATTTTCGGCGTCCGACTGTGCGGCAAGTGCGGCGGCGGCATAGATGCGCACCGACTTGGAGGGCGAAGATAGAGCCTCGAGAATGAACTTTTGCAATCGAGAATCTGGAAACTGCTCCATTCCTTCCAGGGCGTAAACCTTCAAGATGGCGCGATCCGAAGAGTAGAGTCGCAAGAGTGTGGGAATCAAAAGGTCGTTGGCAAAGCTGGCCATGCCTCGAAAAGCGGCGGAGCGTACGCTCTCGTCCGGATGCTGGGCCAGACGAGTAAGCGCTGGCATCAGCCGGTGTTCTTTCCAGGCCGCCGCCAGTTCAATGATTTGAATCAGAATATCAGCGGGTCGATCCAGATTGATATAATCATCCAGCATCAAGTACCAGTTTGGAGCGGCGCCTTCCAGACGGTCGCCATAACCGCGCATAGCGTTGAGCACCGCACGATGGTCATCGTAGTCGTCGCTTTCCACCAGCAGGCGAGCCGCCTCCGGAAAAACCTCGTCCGCGCCGATCTGCTGGATGTACCAGATAGCGCGCCGCCGGGTCTCGCCGCCGCTGCTTAGCATCGAGCGCAGGTCATCGGAATTTGGATTCTGCGCGCAAAGCTCTGCTGGAAGCAGTGCGATTGAGGCGGAGATGAAAAGCGAAACTACCAGCGCCGTTTGATAGAGCGCCCTTCGCGCTGCTCTAGAGATTTCTCTCGTAGGCGTTGGCTGCCGCCCGTTGATTCTGATAGGCCTCATTGTTCGATGGGTCCAATTGCACGGCCTGGTCAAAGGCGCCCAGCGCACGACGATACTCGCCGTTTTTCATGTATGCTACGCCCAGCAGATTGTAGGCCTGCGCCGCCGTTTTAGCATCGACATCGGACTGCGCCACCTCTTTCAGCAGCTCGATCGCTTTTTCGCGGTCGACCAGCGACTCCGTTTGAACCAGTATGGAGGCCTGCAGCAAACGGGCGCGCTGGTCAGCCGGATCCAGTCGAGCGGCGCGATTGGCATTGGCGCGCGCATTCTCCAGATCGGCGCTTTGCCCGGTGGCAGCGTAAGCCTGCGCCAGACGCAGGTAAGCCTCTTTTCGCTGCTCGGCGCTGGCATCCGCCGCCTGCGCCGCTCGTTCCAGAGCGCGAGCTGCGTTACTGAAATCGCGCAGATCAAGGTAGGTCTTGCCCACCTCCAGATCCAGCTGGGCGTCTTCGGCAATCGTCGGCGCCTGCTGATTGCGCTCGGCGATCTTGCGAAACTCGGCAAGGGCCATGTCATAGGCGCCCTCGCGCCGGTAGACGTCGGCCATGGCCAGGCGGATCTGTCGTTCCTGGCTGCGTTCCAGTTGCACTGCAGCGCCGCCGCGATTCAGCGCCTTCTTCCACGATTCGACCGCCAGGGCGCGACGTCCGGCGCGATCGTAGACCATGCCCAGCAAATAGTAGACCTTGCCGTTGGAGGGATTCAGTCCGGCGGCGCGCTCCAGGGTATCAATGGCTTCATTGGAGCGCTCCAGATCCATTTGCACAGCGGCAAGCTTCAATAAGGCATCTTCCGTGTTGCGGTCGCCAGGCGTGGTATTGACGATGCGCTTGAATACATCTGCAGCTTTTAGAAGATCACGCTGGTCATAGTAGAGGTCGCCCAGCTGAAAGAGCGTAGTAGAATCGTCGGGATTTAAGTAGAGCGCCTTTTCCAGGGCGCGCGTGGCCAGCGCTGGCTGCCGCATCTGAAGAAAGGCGCGCGAGAGCGCACGGTAGACGGAGACATCATTGACGCCGGCATCCAGCGAGCGCTGGAACTCCGCCGCCGCCTCCTGAGCGCGGTTCATGCGCAGATAGACGACGCCCAGATTGTAGCGGTAGCGTCCATTGTCCGGCGCCATGGCGGCCGCCTTACGCAGATTGTCCGCTGCCATCTCAAGATTGCCCTTGTAGAAATAGATCTGACCCATTTGCGCGTAGGACTGCACGGCAATCTGGCTGGCGCCGGCCTTCTCGATAGCCCTGGCGAAGTTCAGCAAGGCCTCGTCGTACTTCTGCTGTCGCAACAAGGAGAGCGCCAGATTGTAATAGAGGAGAGGCTCTTCTGGCGACGACGCAATGCCTTCGCGGTAGATGCCGATCGCCGAATTCAGATCTTGACCCTCGGCCAGAATATTGCCCAGAAGCAAAGCGACCTTTGGATCATTGGGGGCCAGTTCGCGCGCTTGCTGGGCGTAGCCGCGCGCTTCGGCCATGGCGCCCGCCTTGCGCTCGACAATGGCCAGGTTCACCAGCGCTGGAATGAATTCCCGGTTGTACTTGAGCGCGCGCAGCAGATGATGACGGGCCAATTCCAGATTCTCTTGTTCCATCGCCATAACGGCCAGGTAGACCAGAGCGATGGCCTTTTCCTGGTCCGGCGACGCTGATGTGACGACGCCATCAAACGCACGGCGCGCCGCATCGCGCTCCAGATTGCGGTACAATTCTACTGCATGATTGAGCGCCGGACTGAAGGGACCGTCGGGAATATAGTAGCGATCCTGCAAGGTCTCTTCCAAACGCTGAAAGGCCTGCTCGCGCTGATTGGCTTCATCGCCAGCGCCTTCGCGCATGAATCGAAAATAGACAAAGGCGCCGATACTGAGCAGCAGCAACAGGGCCAGACCGCCAAATGCTATCAGGCGAAAACGCCGGCTGCCGCGGCGACGGGCGTAGGGCTCATCGAGCAGGACTGTCTCATCGGCAGCGCCATCATTGAGCGCCCAGATGGTCCGTTCTGGTTCAACGCCGCCCTCATCGAGACGGAATCGATTTTGCACAGACCTGGCCATACCTTATTTATCCGGCCCAATTGAGAAAAGGTTAAACACATTTATGCGGGCGGCCGAACTTTCCGGCGGACAAAGGAAGCGGCAGCGCTCAGGCCGGCTCGCCCTGCTGACGATGCAGATAGGCGTCCAGAATGCCATTGACAAAGCCTACGGAGTCCTCGCCGTCATATTTGCGGGTAAGGTTCAGCAGGTCGTCGAGGACGATATCCGCCGGCAATTCGGCGATGTCCAGTTCAGCCATGCCCATGCGCAGTACGCAGCGTACTACCGAGGAGAGCTGGGTGATATCCTTGTGTGAAAGGCTGCGAATTGCCTGATCCAGCTCCGCGCGGCGGGCGGCGCAGACACGTACAATGCGATCGGAGTGCATCCGACTTTGTGGGTCCATCGGTTCATTGAGCCAGCCAAGTCGCAGCGTCTCGTCCAGATCGGCATTGACGACATCCAGCTGGTAGAGCGCCTGCAGGGCCACCTCACGGGCGTGCGAGTTGCGATGCTTCTTCTGCCCGCTGCGCTTTGGAGGAACGCTCATTGCCGCTGCCACAGGCCAGCTTTCCCGATGGGACCTGCGGCGCCTTCTGAAAAAGCCGGAGGGCTGCGAAAAAGCAGGCTCAGCGGAGCGGCCAGGCGCGCCTGCGTTTTTCAGCCAAGCTTCTTGTATAGATTGACCAGCTCGATGGCGGCCACTGCGGATTCATATCCCTTGTTGCCCGCTTTGGTTCCAGCGCGTTCGATGGCTTGCTCGATCGTGTCCGTGGTCAACACTCCAAAGATTACCGGCACGCCGCTATCGTAGGCTGCCTGCGCAACCAAACGCGCCGCCTGTCCGGCAACATGATCGAAATGCGCCGTTGCGCCGCGGATCACACAGCCGAGGCAGATCACCGCGTGGTAGCGGCCGGAACCAGCCAGTTTCCGCGCCGCCGGCCCCAGCTCGAAAGCCCCCGGTACGTGCGCCAGGTGAACATCGTCGTCGGCCACTCCGTGATCAGCCAATGCCGCCAGCGCGCCCTCTTTCAGACGCATGGTGATAAAGTCGTTCCAGCTACTGACCAGTAGCGCGTGCCGCTGGCCCTGCCCGTTTTTTCCGCCGCGCACTTCTTTCACAAAGCTTTGCCCCCGCTTGCCAGTTTAGAGCGGATTGCGCGCCGCAAAGTCAGCCTCTGCGGCCGCACCTTCTTTCTGTAAGACCAGGGCGTCAATAACCGCGGTTATCCACTCGATGGGCGGCGCCCCGCGGAACAACCGCCCCTGGATGATCAATGTTGGCGTCGCCTCGACCTTGACTGCCAGCGCATCGGCAAGATCTCGATTCAACCGCTGCTGTGTGGCAGCAGACCCCATACACTGCAACAGGCGCGGCCAGCTGCCGCCCGCACTGACCGTAAGGTTCTCGAGCTCGCGAAGCCCGATATTCTGTTCCGTCGCCTGAAAGTTAAAGATGCCGTGGTAGATCTTTGGAAAAATGTTTTGCTCCGACGCACAAAGCGCCGCCTGCGCGCCGTTGCAGGAGTAGCCGCCGCGCGACTGCGAGACCTGTGGATTGCAGGTAGCGTCGAGCGGGAAATGGCGATAGTAAACGCGCAGGCGATCTGGCCAGCGTTGCTGCAGATAGCGCAACTCCTCGCTGGCGTGGTAGCAATGCGGACAGCGAAAATCAGCAAACTCCTGAATCACAATCGGTGCATTGGCTGGTCCCTCGAACTGAGTTAGGCCATTCACATTCAATTGCGGGGCGATCGGCAGCGCTTCGTGTTCAGCAATAATGCCCGCGCGACGTTCGACGCCAAGCAACGGAATTCCGCCGCGCGAATCGCGGCCCTCGCCGCCAGCTGCATCGATTCTTAGCGCTACGGTAAAGTAGAGGGCAAGGCCCAGACAGATCAGGAACGCCGCCGCAAAAACATACCAGGCGCGCAGCGCCGCGCGCAGAACTTCGCCTGCGGCGAGCATGGCAGGCGACTGGCGAAAGTCAAATGCCAGGAGTGCAGCGCCCAGCAGCGCGACCAGGGTGGCAAAGTAAGTATAGATACAGAGCTGGCAGGGAACTTCGAAGACAAACAGGTTCTTGTAGGCTAAGAAGCCATCGTAGACCGTTCCAAAGACAGTCATCGCCAGCAACAGGCCGGCCAGTGCGGCGCGACGGTCCGGGGGGCAGAGCAGGATTCTGAGGAAGAGGCCGCCCAGCGAAAGGTAGAAAAACAATCCAAACCAGGCGATGTGCGGGCCGCGACCAAAGAAGATACGGGAGTCCGGACTGGCGCCCAGGTTTTTGCAGCCGTCCTGACCATCGATGGTGCAGCCAAGATCTGATTGAATGAAGCCGCTGTGTTTGCCGGCCAGCATGACTGCCAGAACAATGCCGGCTACAGCCGCCAGCAGGCCAAGGATGGCGGCGAGACGCGCCAGTTGTTTCGAACGATCCTGGATCAACATAACAGTGCCTCGTCCCGGTCGCGCCGACCCGGAGACGCGTCAATCACTTTGGCCTGGATTCGTGCTTGCCGCAGGCGTCGTATTCGGGCGCTGTCCTGGAACCATGTCGCTTTCGACCCGCGCTCTTTTCGCCGCGATGTTGAGCCTGCTCTGCGTCAGCGGCGTCCTTCATTGCAAGCACAAGGCCAGTATTTCGCCGGAATTGCGGCAGCGCTACGACCTGGACGCCGCTCGTCTCTGCAACGCCATCGTTGATTGCTTGAAGGAGGATGTGGCCCGTCGTCTGGCCGATCAACCAGAACGACGCGATGTGACGCTCAGCCGAATGACCCGGGACCTTTGCAAGGAACGACAGTTTGCTCTGATTGGACAGGTCAGCGTCGCCCCTGGGCCCGCGGCGCTGCGGACCGATCAGGAGATCTACGAGAGCTACGGACGGTGCTCAGCGTCCGTAGCCGCCGCTGCCGACTGTAACGAACGTCGGCGGCTCTACCGCCAGGACCCGGACTGCGTTCGTATGAAGCTGGTCGAAGCCCAGAGCCCCTGAGCCGCCGCAAATCACAATGAAGGCGCCCGTTTCAGTCGATCAGTTTTGCGCCGGCTTTGCCGTGGGAGACGCAATCTCCAACGAAGCGCTTATCTTGCAGAAAGAATTGCGTCGACTTGGCTTTCGCTCGCAAATTTTCAGCCAGCATTTCCATACGACTGACGCTCATCTGGTTGAACACTATCGTCGCTATCACTACGCACGCAACTCGATCCTGATCTACCACCATTCCTTTCATTCTGATTTCCTGAATGATTTTGAGAGCATTCCTGCAGAAAAGGCGCTGATCCACCATAATACAACGCCCCCGGAATTCGTGGCCCCCTACAATCCGACGATTGCCGAACAGCTGGCCATCACTCGCGAAAAGCTGCATCGACTGGCCGGACGATTTGCCGCCAATGCCGCCGACTCACAATTCAACGCCCATGATCTGGAAGAATTGGGCTTCAAAAACATCGAAGTAATGCCGGTGCCGATAGATTTTTCGCAATTCCCGGATTGTACCGACCTGGATCGTCACGAGTTGTTTCGACGCGGACCGGCCACGCTGCTTTTTGTGGGTCGAATCTTTCCCAACAAGCGCCACCAGGATTTGATCAAGACTTACTATTATTACAGGAAACTGATTCCTGACTCGCAACTGGTTTTCGTCGGCGCATTTCATCCTGGCGTACGCAGTTACGTCAGTGAGCTGGCCAGTCTGGCGCAAGAGCTGGGCCTGGGCGACGCCGTACGTTTTACGGACATGATTTCGCCAGCCCAGGTGGCCGCCTGCTATCGCAGCGCGTCGGTCTTCCTGAGTATGAGCGAGCACGAGGGCTTTTTTGCGCCGCTGGTGGAGAGTATGCACTTTGATCTGCCGGTACTTGCCTTTCGTAGCTCGGTGATCCCTGAAACGCTGGATCGTTCCGGCATCCAGTTCGAGCGGAAGGATTTTGTCCGGGTGGCGGCGGTAGCCGCCGAATTGCATGAGAATCGCTCGCTGCGCGGCGCGTTGTTGGATGGACAGCAACGCCGGTTGCGTCATTTTTCGCGAGGCCGGACGCTTGCCGCCTTTCACCGTATACTCAATCAGTTTGGCGCCTTGCCGGAAGATGAGCGGCTGAAAGCGCCCTCGGTGGCTGTTGCGGAGATTGTCCATGGATCTTGAAAATACAACCGAAGCGCTGCGCAGCCTGCTGACCGCAGTTCTACTATTGATTGCTTTTGCCGGCTGGCAGGCGTATTGCTCGGGGCTTCTGCGCGCCCGCAATGCTTTGAGTCTTGCTTTTCAAATGGGCCTGGGATTTGCTATTGCGGTAGCAGCCTGGCTGACTTCGGCGGCAGCCTTTCAAACCTGGAGCGGCGTCCAGGTCGCCGCGTTTTCGCAAGAAACGGCCGGATTGCCGCTGCTCTGTCTGGCGCCGCTTGGCGCGGCGCTGGCCCTCGGCGCCGGCCAGGAGCGAATGCGTAGCGGCGCAGTGTTGCTATTTTGCGTATTCTACGCGGCGCTCATAGCGCCTCTGGCCCAGATCCTTGCAGCGCAACTGCCGATGAACGCGATTTCGCCGCCGGCGCCTGCCGGCGCCTGGTTGTTCGCCAGTGCAGCCGGATGCGGCCTGGCGCTGGCAGCAAGCGTCGGACCGCGCACCGAAAAATACGGCGCTTACGGGAAAATCTATCCGCTGGTTGGTCACCACAGTCCGCTCTCGATGCTTGGGTTTTCCTTCTTTCTCAGCGGTCTGCTGGCCTTTGCTCTGCTATCCGATTGGCCATTGCTGCAGTCGGCGACTTCGTTAATTGCAATGCCCGCTGGCGGCATGCTGGGCGGGGCTCTGCTGTCCCGCTTCCTGTCCGGTCGCACGGACCTCAGTCTCAGCTGGAGCGGAGCGCTGGCCGCGGCGGCCATGAGCGCCAGCGGCGGCATGGCGATTTCGCCAGGCGCGTCGGCGTTCTCTGGTCTGGCAGCCGGCGTCGCTGGCGCGGCAGCCGTACTGCTTTGTGATCGCCTGCGCATTGATGATCCAACAGCGGCCGCCGGACCATTCTTGACGGGAGCATTGCTTGGACCTTTGGCCGCGGCGTTGCGCAGCGATCCTTTTCTCTCTGGCGGCCTTGCCTACGCTGCCTTGATGGCCGGCGGCGCCTTTCTGGGCACGCTGCTTCCTGCGCTACTGCTGCGCAAAATGGGCTGGCTGCGCGTCAGCGAAGCGGAGGAGTTGCGCGGACTCGACCTCAGCGCCCACGGCCACGACGCTTACAGCGGCTTTCAGATCATCCATCTGAAGTAGCATATTATGAAACTGATTACTGCGATTATCCAGCCACACAAGTTGCGCGACGTTAAAGCTTCGCTGCAACGTGCGGGCGTTGCCAAGATGACTGTCTTTTCGGCTGTCGGCTGCGGTCAGCAGCGCGGCTATGACGAGGGCTTTCGTGGCGCGCGCAGCGAAGTGACCTTGCTGAATAAGACTGTGTTGCAAATTGCGGTGAACGAAGAATTTGTCGAGCCAACGATCAAGGCGATTTGCCAGGGCGCCCGCAGCGGGCAGATTGGAGATGGCAAAATCTTCGTAACCGAGCTCAAGGAAGTTGTGCGCATCCGTACCGGCGAGCGCGGCCAGGATGCGATCGGTTGATCGCCGACGGAAAAATCTATGGATGTCTATTTCGTCTATGTAACTTGCGCCAGCGTCGAACAAGCGGAGCAGCTCGGCGAAGCGGCTGTTGCGGAGAAGCTGGCGGCCTGCGCCAATATTTTGCCGGCGATGCGCTCTATTTACTTCTGGCAGGGAGAATTGCAGCGTGATCAGGAGACGGTTTTACTGTTGAAAACCAGCGAAGCGAGGCTCAGCGCACTGCGCCAGCGACTCGCCGCCTTGCACAGCTATGACAATCCTTGCATCGTCGACTGGCCCCTGGCTGACGGCGCACCGGCCTATCTGCAGTGGGTGCGCGACAGCACTCGTTTGACTTAGAGCCGCTCCCAGTCGGCCGCCGTTTGCCCGCTCAGTGGCCGGCGGACGCGGAAAGCACGCGAAATTCGGTGCGTCGATTGCGTTCGTCGGCGGCATCGCTGTTCTCTCTACTCAGTGGCTGCGACATGCCGGCGCCGCGTCCCTGCAATCGCGCGCCCTGGATTCCGCGTCGCTTGAGCTCTTCAATGACAGCTGCGGCGCGCCTTTCGCTCAGTTGCTGATTGTAATCCGGATCCCCGTGCATATCGGTATGCCCCACAACTTCCAGACGCAGTTCGGGATTTTCACGAAGGAAGCGGTCCAGCTGTTCGAGACTGGCTGCGCTGTCCGATCGCAGGGTCGCTTCATTGTAGTTGAATTGAATGGCGCGCAAGTCGAAGGTCGCGGCAGTCTGGATCGGCAACAGTTCGGCCAGTAAATGCCGCGATGTTTCGGCGACGCCCAGGGTTTGCCGGGGAATCTGCGATCCGCTCTCTGAGTGCAGGGAATTTTCCGCTGGATTCAGGACAAAGTCCTGCTCGTAAGGCAGATAGCCGCGGCGACTGATGCGCAGCCGAATGGCGCGCGCACCGCTATCGAGCTGTAGATCCAGACGACCCTGTGCATCGGTTGCGGCGCGCTGAAAGGCCTGTCCATCTATGGAGCTTTCTACCTCGCCGGGCAGTGGCGCGCGGCTCTGACGATCGCGAACCTCTATTTGAAGTTCAAGCAGCGCCGCTACGCGTTCCAGAAACAAATCGACGCCGCCAGGTCCGCCGGACCGCGTCGAGCAAACTATAATCCAGTCCCCGCCAACCGCGAGGGCCAGATCGCGTTCTGCGCTGTTGATGCCGGGACCAAGGTTGATCGGTTGTCCAAAACGGCCATCCTCAAAACTTACAAAATATATATCATCGTAACCGAGGCCCCCGCTGCGACGGGAAGTGAAGTAAAAGCCGTGCTTGCCTGGCGCCGGCACAAACGAGGCATCTGTGGCGCCGACATTAACCGGCGCTGGCAATGCGCGGACGTCTACGAAGGCGCCATCCTGGTAGCGGGCCTGAAAGATCTGCGTGGCGCTGATATCGCCAATCGGTTGTCGAGAAAAGTAAAGAATGCCGCTCTGCTGGTCAAGCGCCGGGCTGCGTTCGGTCAGCTCTGAATTTACCTCGCCGGCCAGGCGCTGCGGCGCGGTCCAGCCGCTAGCGCTATGCCGGGATACGTACAGGTCCATTGAAACGCGCAGGCGCCCCTGTTCGTCGCGACTCTCGACGCTTCCATCGCGGTTCGAAGCAAAGAAGAGCATACTGCCATCGGGAACCAGAAAGGGCGTTTCATCGATGAAGGGCGAATTCAACTGGTCGAGGGCCTGCGGGTCCGACCAACGGCCGTCTCGGAAGTTAGTAACATAAAGATCTGCATATTCGGCGTCGCCGCGGCGCGACGCAAAGATCATCGTCTTGCCGTCGGCGCTCAGCGTTGGAGCAAAGTCATGGCCGACGCTATTGAGCGGCGCGGGTGCGGCGCGCAGCCCGCTGGACGATTCCGTCCCCCCAGGCATTGCGGCCTGCGCACGCAGGACGCTCCACGATGCAGCGAACATTAGCAGCAAGAGGCCAGGCAGGGCGCGACGGATAAGCTTCACGCTGCTTTCATCGGAATTCTGGCCGGCGGCTTGAGCTACGCCGTCAAAAATAACTATGCTGAGCTGGGGCTCAGGGCAGCAGCGACTCCCGTTGCAGGGCCCGGATCAGAGCCCTGGTATAGAGCGCCCGACCCAGCGGGGATAGATGGGAGCCATCGAGGTAGAGCGAAAAATCCTCTTCAAAGATCTGAGGCTCAATGCGCAAATAATGCAGTCGGGGATTGGCGCTGGCAATGCGCCGCGTAATGGCCCGCACCGCATCCAGTTCCCGCTGACGATCAGGAAAGCAGTTCGCATTGGGCGTCTCCAGCAGGACAACCTGGGCCTGCGGGTCGCGCAATGCTTCGCGCGCGGCCATGTCCATTTGCACCAATTCCAAAAGTTCAACTTTGCCAACAAAATCGCCGTAGAGAGTGCGCCACTCCTGGATGCGCAAGTCTCGCGCCCGAGGCGTATCAGCCTCGACCGACCCGACGCCCGGCAGCGTCCCTCCCGGCGGGGGCGCTGCGCCATAGTCCGCCAGGGACTCCGGGGGAAGCTGCAGCAGCTGACGAAGGGCGACGCTCAGGTCGCCGAAAATCAGCTTCCAGAAGCGCATGCCAATGTAGCCAAAATCGGAGCTGAGCGTATAGCTGCGCAGCGCTCTGTAAAACTGAAAGTAAGGTTCGCTCTCGCTAAATTTCCGCTGCAAATAGTCGCGGAAGAGGCCGCGATGGTAGTAGCCAATCAGCAACTGCCACGCGCCCTCTGGATAGCGGCTGGAGCTGTAGGTAAAGACGTCGGCCTCAATGATGATCAATCGCGCGCTCGCTCTGTGCCGCTCTACGACTTCGCGGACCAGCGCGCCGCGTAGCTCATTGTTGGCGCCGGGCACCGAAAGCATGCCAAGCGACAGACCAGTTTCCGAGCGAAACAGTTCGGGCTCCACGCCCCAGAACACATGGCTGCTGCCGACCAACCAGACGGGATTTGGCTTCTCCAGCGCCCCCAGATGATTGATTTTATCAAAGTATCTATACGAGAAAGAATAACAGCCGTAGTCGCAGGCCCAGAGCAGGACCCCAAACAGGCCAAGGCGCAGAAGCCAGCGAAGCCTCGGCGAGGCTACGCCTCGATCCAGCCAGCTGCGGTCTTCAGAACTGGAAGTAGACGAAATTTGATCCACCGAATACCCCCGCCAGCAAGGTAAAAGCGGCCAGTGCGGCCCAGAACAAGTAGCCCAGCCCAAGCGCCTTGAGCGCCGGCAGCCGACGCTGGAACCAGGCGCTATCCCGAATCAACTCAATAGAGACCAGAATGAGAATCAAAAGAACGCCGGAAAGCCGCAGCGTCTCCTCCTGGTAGAAGGCCAGCAAATTGAATCGTACGGGCGCCAGAGCGTGCGTGATCACATGCCAGGCATCGCCCATGGAAGGCGCCCGAAAAAAGACATAGCCCAGCACGGCGACATGAAAAACCAGAACGACGCGAACAATGCGCGTCAAGCGCAGCACGGCGCGCTGTCCAAAGGAGCCCTCGATAGCTCCCGAAGCAGAACGTCGCCACCAGTTTATGGCCGCCGGCGAGACGCGCTGCAGCGCCATTTCAAAGATTCGCTCAATCAAAACGAAAATGCCATGGACGGCGCCCCAGGCCACGTAGGTCCAGTTGGCCCCGTGCCATAAGCCGCTAACAAGAAATACGACCATCAGATTGAACAGCCCGCGCAATTCGGAGACACGGTTGCCGCCCAGCGGGAAGTAGACATAGTCGCGAAACCATCCGGAAAGAGAGATATGCCAACGACGCCAGTAGTCCGCATGGCTGGCGCTGAAATATGGCGTGCGAAAATTCTGCATCAGACGGATGCCCATGACCCGCGCGGCCCCGATGGCAATATCCGTATAACCGGAGAAATCACAATACACCTGGAAGGCAAAGAAGTAGGTGGCTGCTAGCAGCGGAAAACCAAGGAATTCCAAAGCGCCTTCCCCGGGCGCGTGTCCGCCGCCGTAGACTCGCGTAACATAGATTGCGAGGCGGTCGGCAACGACGACTTTCTTGAACAGGCCCCAGAGCATCAGCTTCAGGCCCTCGCGCGCTTCATCAAAGCGGAAGGCATTCTCAAGCCGCAATTGTTGCAGTAGATTTTGCGGTCGCTCAATGGGGCCGGCGACCAGCTGCGGGAAATACAGTATGTAGAGTGCAAAATAGCCGAAATGCTTTTCGGCGCGCTGGTCCCCGCGGTAGACTTCAATCAGATAGCTTGCGCCCTGAAAGGTATGAAAAGAAATCCCGATCGGAAGAATCAGCGAGAGCGCGCCAAATGCCCAGGGGATGCCCAGACTGGCCAGCCCGGCAGCCAGATTGGCGTTGAAGAAATCAAAGTACTTATATATAAACAGGACGGAAAAATTGGCCAGTAATGCCGCCCAGAAGACCGCGCTGCGCCGCGCGCCGCGCAGGGCTTCCATTGCCAGGCCGGAAAAATAGTCGATCAATACCGAAGCGCACAGCAGCAGGAAATAGTAAGCGACCTTCGCCTTCCAGAGTCCGAAGGCGTAGAAGAAGGCGCTGCCCAGAAGCAGCGGCAGCCAACGCCAACCCCGCGGCGTTAGATAGTAGATCAGCAAGACAGTCGGGAAAAACGCAACAAAGCTGAGGGAATTGAAGGTCATGCGACGCCGCTTCCAGGGCAGCGCCTGGGCCGCATTCCGGCAATTCATAAATTGCACAGCGGGATTGGGCGTGACCTCGTCGCCGCCGCTGCCAGACTTGCGCCATGGAAGGCGAGTGGCCCAGAGGATTCCTTGCTGGCGGTTGGTCGATTGGCATCAAGAAGGCGCCTGCTCTCGATTTTGCTGTAGCGCATAGCGAGCGGCCTGCGGTTGCCAGCGCCCTGTTCACGCGAAACAATTTCCCCGGTGCGCCCGTGGTTATCGGGCGCGAAAGAATAGCAGGCGGCCGCATCCAGACTGTGATAGTAAACTCCGGAAATTCCAATGTCGCTACGGGCGAGGCCGGAGTACTGCTGGCGCGAGAGTACACGGCGGTCGCCGCCAGGTCGCTGGGCGTGGCGTCGGAACTCGTCTTTCCCAGCAGTACCGGCGTCATTGGCCGTCCCTTACCGCGCGAATTGATGCTCGGGGCCAGCGCCGCGATTGCCCCGCGTCTGACGCAGCCCGACTTTGAAACTTTTGCCCGGGCCATTTGCACAACGGACGCCTATCCGAAGTTCGCCTCGCGCAGCTTGCGATCTGGCGTCCGAATCTTTGCCGCGGCCAAGGGCGCCGGCATGATCGAACCGAACATGGCCACGATGTTGAGTTACTTTTTCACGGATGCCAGCATCGAGCGCACCGACCTCGATCGACTCTGGAGGCTGGCGGTCGAACGCAGTTTCAACCGCATCAGTGTGGATAGCGATACATCGACCAGCGATACGGCCTTGATCCTGGCTAACGGACTCAGCGGCATTGCACTGCAATTCCCCGCCAGCGCCGCTGCCGCGCTCGAAAAGCTCGATCATCCAATTTCCAGCGAACAGATTGCGGCCTTGCCGGACATCGACGGTCCGTCCGCGGAGTTCGTTGCGGCAATTCTGGAGCTGGCATTGAAGCTGGCCCGAGCCATTGCCGCCGATGGCGAAGGCGCGACGCGCTTGATCGAACTGCGCGTGACGGAGGCGCGCGATCGACAGCAGGCGCTGAAAATCGCACGCTCAATCATCAATTCTCCGCTGGTCAAGACGGCGATCTACGGCGCAGACCCTAACTGGGGCCGCCTGGTCATGGCGGTTGGCAAGGTGTTTGATGAACCTACGCCGCCAGAGGCTTTGCAAATCTGGTTTGGCGATCATCCGCTGCGCGACGCCGGCGAAAAGGAGCTTGCCGAACTTTCGGCCTACCTGCGTAATCAGGAGATTCTGCTGCGCGTTTCACTGGGAACTGGCCGGGCCTCAGAAACCGTCTGGGGCTGTGATCTGACCGAGGCATACGTTAAACTCAATGCCGAGTACACAACCTAGGTTGCGGCGCAGTACCGAGCGCAGTCTGGAAGCATTGCGCGCCCGCGCTCGACAATGGCGTCCGCTGGCAGCAAGCGCGCGCCGTGTCCGATCGGCAGCGCTTTCTTTTCTGTTTGCGCTGGCGGTAATTGGCGTCTACTACGCGCTGCGCTGGTTGATCCCGGCCGAACTTGCACTGTATGATCAAATCGTAACCGTCGCTTTTATCATAATTTCCACACTGATCCTATTTCCGGCGCGGGAGCGCGCGCTGGCGCTGGCGGTGGGACGCGATGAGTTTTCGCGCTTCTTCGGCCGCGATTTTCACCACCTGGACTTTATGGCTCAGCCGCGAAGCATGGAAGAGATGATCCACGAATCTTTTCCGGCCTTCATGGAATGGCTTGGCGTCAAGCACGCGCGAATGGCAGTACTTGAACCAGGACGCCGTTCCTATCGTTTTCACGTGTATCGCAATGGCATCTTGCTGAAAAGCAGACACATTGCTCCGCGCGGCGCGGATGAGCTGCTGCGCGCGCTGAAAGCGCATGGCGCCATCGATATTCAGGACCGCAGCCTTTCGCCTGGAGCGCTCAAGAGACTGACCGAGATGGGCGCCGTCTCGGCGCACGGATTTCGTTTCCGCGGCCGCCTGCTTGGTTTTCTGGCATTGCACGACGTGGTACGCAATCGCTTTGCACCGCGCGCCCTCGAATTCTTTTGCGCCAAGGCCGGCATCAGCGTCCAGAATCACATTTACAGCTACCGTATCATCGATAGCCGCCTCTACGATCAGGAGTTCAGCGCCGCAGCCAAGGTTCAGAGCATACTGCACAATCCGCCTTTGCCGGAGATACCCGGCCTGCTCTTGCGCCGACCGGCGCAAAAGGAGTATGATAGCATCCTGGAATTTTTTCAGGCCGCCGATGATCGCTGGTATGTGATCGCCATCGCCTGCGAGCAGATGACCATGTCGGCCGCTCTGGAATTGTATGCTGTCATTGGTCGGCTCTACTCTGTGCTGCAGCGGGAAGAAAATCTGAACCTGCATCGGCTGCTCGGTCATCTCAAGAAGAGCCTGGAAGAAGAAGCCGCCGACTATCCGCTCTTCTCCTTTGCTGCAGAGCTTTCGCCTGGAAGGAAGATCATGGTAGCAATGCTGGAAAAGGGCGCTTTCCAGATTCGCGAAGTTGCCGAGCCAACGCGCGCCCTGGCGACGCCCGGCTGGCGCAACTTCATCGATCTGGAGTCGAATAAGACCTATCGGCTGTCCTATCGCGAGCGGCCGCTGCTCGAACTGCGACTGGCCGCAGGCGAAACACAGCGAACGACGCATCCATGAATCTGGCGCGTATTGCATATTTGACGGTCTTCTGTTTGCTGACAGTCCTGACCTGGTTTTTGGCTGAACCGGGCGGTCGACGCTTGCCTCGCTATTACACGCCCAACGGCGACATCGTCCCCATCGGCTACTTTTCCGAGGCCCGACGCATCTATTCGGTTGGCGGACGCGATCCGGCGGTTGCCGGACCGCTGGCCGGCGATGCCCTTTACGTTCGGGTTGAAACTGATCTCGGTCCGACGCTGATGGCAACGGTCCCCAACACATTCTGGATTTTCCTCTACCACTTTCGATTCTTTCTGCTGCTGGCCGTGGTTTTTTCGGCGGGCATCATCTGGTTCTTGCGCAGCGCCGCAGACTTTCATCTGGCAGCGCTGTCAGCCTGTATGGCGCTGTTTCATTTCTCGCTGAGCTTTACACTGGCCTACCACAAGATGGAATACCTCTGGCGCTTGAGTTCCGCTCTGGCGCCGCTGCTGATCTTCAATGCCGCGCTGCGTCTGACTGGCAAGGATGCGCCGGGACGGTTGATCGTAGGCGAATTGATCTTCGTCGCATTTCTGGCGTTGGTCGCTTACGTTGGCGGCGAAAGCGCGGCTGCCATCGGCAACTTCGAATGGCTGATCAGCGGGCTGTTTGTGCTTTCGCTCGTCGCCGCACTGGGCTTGCTCTTTGACAATGCCCTGCGGCGTACGGACGATCGAATCGAACGCTGGAAACGCTGGGCGCTCTTTGCCGGCTTTGCACTGGGCCTGGCGCTGCCGCTTGCCCTGGCCCAGTTTGCCATTCACACACGGCTGCCAATGCCGCCAGTAGAGTGGATCAGCGCCCTGGTCTTTTTCTTTCCGCTCACCGTAGCCTATGGGACATACCGTCTCAATGTCCTTCCGTTCCAGCTAACGCTCAGTCGCTCCATCGTTGCTGCGGCGCTCAGCGTTGCGCTTACCATGATCTACGGGCTCTTTCTGCTGCTGCACGCCCTGCTCTTGCCGGAACAGGAGACGAAGAACCACTGGCTGGCCAATGCCGCGCTGATTCTTGCCATTCTGTTGCTGCTCGATCCGATGCGGCGTCGCATCTCAGCCTTTGTTGAGCGCAACTTCCTGCGTCTGAATGCCGAGCTCTCCGAATCGCTGAAGCGAATCGCGGGCCTGCTGAGCGAGGATTCCCGTTTGCAACCGACAGCACTGGCCTTCCTGAATGAAGTGGCCTCCGTCTTGCAGCTGGAGAGCGCCGCTTTCCTGGCCGCCGGACCGGGCCTCGCGGCCTTGAATGTTAGACGCGAGGTGATGATTCGCGTTCCGGCCGGCAGCTCAATGTGGCGCTATCTGAAGCCAGAGCAAATGGGGGTCAGCGCTTATCTGGCCTATGCTGGCGGTCGCCGCGAAGAACTCTTTCGCTTTCTCTACCGCAATCGCTTCTCGCTGGCCATTGGCATCCTTGGCGGTCAAAAGGCGCCAGGCTGGAGCGCAAAGATTCTGCAGCTGCTGAAGCGCTCCCATCGATTGGTTGAAGCGAGAGAAGATCCCGGAACGGTGGAAAGTTATCGCGCGGCGTTGCTGGTCGGCTACCGAAGCGGCGGCCGGAAGTTGGCCTTGCGCGAAATTCGCTATTTGCAGGAAGCGGCGCGCCTGGCCAGTCAGCTGTTCCTGAACTATGCGGTTCTAATTCAGGAGATCAGCAAACGCCGGCGCATCCGCGCCCTGGCACAGGCCGGGCATTACCAGCGTTCCCTTTCCCGGACCGGCCCCGACCGCGTGGCTGAATTGCAGATTGCCTTTGTCAGTCGCGCCGCCGTTTCGGTAACCGGCGACTACTTTGATATTCTTGCCTTGCCCGATCGTAAACTGGCGATCTTTCTTGGCGATGTTACCGGGCACGGCGTCGCCGCCGGCTATCTAGCATCCAGCTTGCGCGCCATCGTGCGCACGCACCTGACGGGCGGAGGCTCCCTGGCGCAGACCGTGCAGACCATGAACCGCTTCCTGATGGAGCGCTATCAAGGCAGCGAATTCATTACGCTCTTTGCCATGGTCGTCGATCTCAACAACGGCCAGACGGAATACATCAATGCAGCGCATCCGGCGCCCTTTCTGGTGCGCAACGATGGGCGCCTGGAACAGCTGGTCAGCAATCAACGATTGATTGGTATTCTGCCGACCCCCTACTTCACCAATCAACTGCAACTGCAACGAAAGGACCGGCTCTACATTTACTCGGACGGGGTAACCGAAACCTTCAACGCCAGCGAGGAAGCCTACGGCGAAGCGCGCTTGTTGGACTACATCGAAGGCAATGGCAGTCTGTCCGTCGATGAGTTGATTTCCAAATTGGAGCGGCAGCTGGCGGATTTTCGAGGCAACGCCAGCCTCAGCGACGACACGACTTTTGTTGCCTTGCAATTCGAGCCGCCGCAGAATCCGCTGCGCGGCCTGGTTGCCGCGCTGGGTCTGGACCGGTTTTGGCCGGGAACGAAAGCGCCGCGCGAGGAAAACTAATCGCGCCCTGTTCGATCGGTCGATCAGCGGCGCGAGGCATCACTGTCGGCGCGTGCAATTCATCCGCCAAACAAGGCTCGGGCAGCGTCATGCGCGCCGGCCCGCTCCAGATCGGCGCGGTCGATCAGCTGCAACGGCAAAGAATCGGCCTGTATGCGCTTCAGAATTTTAATCACTTCAGCCGGGTCAGTCAGGCGAGTTGCCAGGTATTTGAATTCTGCGCCGCAGGCCGGACAGCGACGATCTTTGGTATAGTTCAAGCCCAGCTGCTTGCACTTGCCGCAGGCGCCGTAAAGGTCTTCGATCACCATCAGACCTTCCTGAACCTTTGCCAGGTCCAGTGTTTGCCAGACGCGCACCGATTGCAGGGCCATCGCCAGATGGCGATGGGCGCGCCACTGCCGGTCAAATCGAATTCTGAAACTTGAGCAACTGACGCTGAAGGTTCCTGGCAAAACCAGGCCCCTCATAAATGAATCCGGTGTAGGCTTGCAGAAGATCGGCGCCGGCATTCAACTTTTCCAGGGCGTCTTCCGCCTTGAAAATGCCGCCGACGCCGATCAGCGCCAGGCGGCGGCCGGCGCGGCTTCGGGCCCGCGCCAACCATTCCGTGCTGCGCGCCTGTAGCGGCCGTCCGGAGAGTCCGCCGCTTTCGCGGATATCCGGCAGGCCTTCGCGCTCAACGGTGGTATTGGTCAGGATCAATCCCGATACGCCGGCGTCGATGCTGCGGTCGACAAGTTCGTTGAATTCGCGCACGCTCATGTCCGGCGCTACCTTGCAAAAAAGGGGCGCCGGCTTTCTGCCTCGCTGGCGGGCCAGAAGATCGATGCGTTTGCGCAACGCATTCAGCAGCGAACTGTAACTCTTCCCCTTCTGCAACTTTCGTAGTCCTGGGGTATTTGGCGAACTGACATTAATGGCCATGTAGTCGGCTCGATCGTACAGCAAATCCAGACTGCGTAAATAGTCCGCCTCTGCATCGGCCAGTTCGGTGACTTTGCTTTTTCCGATGTTGATGCCCAGAGGAACGCGGTGCAAGACCCCTTCGAGATTGGCGCTGGCTCTTGCCGCACCCGGGTTATTGAAGCCCATGCGATTGACAAGGGCTTTGTATTGTGGATAGCGAAAGAGTCTGGGCCGCGGATTGCCGCTTTGTGATATGGCGGTAAAGGTTCCGCACTCCACAAATCCGAATCCCAGGGCGGCCAGGAAGGGATACAGCAATCCAGTTTTATCAAATCCGGCGGCAAGTCCCAGCGGCCCCGGAAAGTGAAGCCCCGCCACCTCGCGCGCCAGCCGGTCCGGAGGACGGGTCCATTGCGCCAGCAGGCTCAGGAAGCCCGGCACACTTGCCGCGGTGCGCATTTCCAGGCCGGCGAGATCGTGAGCGCTTTCGGGATCAAGGCGGAAGAGGATCGACCGCAGCAAGGGCCACATGGCAGGTGCGGCGCACATTTCAGTCAACTGAGCGATCGCCAGGGCCAGGCATAGGCTTTTTCGCTCGACGTACGCAAGAACCCCGGGCGCCAATTGACCGTCTAACCGGGAAATCCAAATAAGGAATTCCCCGGAATTCTGGGAGATTCGCCTCTATGCTCAAAAGTAAAATTGCCATGGTTCTTGGCCTGCTGCTGCTGGCCGGAGCCGCACCGATCACTGCACAAAGCCGTCCCTTCTCACAACAGGTTAAGCAGCTAACGGTGATCAACCGTACTGGCGCGGAAGTGAAATATCTGTTTGTTTCGCCAAATGATAGCCAGCACTGGGGACCCGATATTCTCGGCGCAAGCACGACACTGCCCTCCGGCGGCAGCGTTGGCTTCTTCACGCACTACCCGCAGGCCTGTGGAAAGTTTGACCTGATGGCGATCCACGCCAACGGCAACGTATTCGTGCAGCGCGGCGTGGAGGTTTGCGATAACCGCAACAACCAGCGCGTAACAATGACGGCGCAGAACCGCCAGAACAACAGCGCGAACTATACCTATGCCAAGCTTACGTTCACCAACAATCTGGACGTAACGATTCGCTTTTTGTTTGTTTCTCCAGCTGATTCCCAGTACTGGGGAGCGGACTATATGGACCAGAACACGGTGCTTGCGCCCGGCGCCTCGCACAGCATTCTGGTGCCAGTGGGCGGCAGCTCAGTGACCTACAATGTGCTGGGCGTTGATGATCAGGAACAGCAGCACAAGTTCGACATCGATGTCGACAATTCGCAACAAGAGTATAATTTCGAATTCAGCGGCGACGGATCGTACGGCGGCTGATCCAGCAAGCCCAGGGTCCCTGCCAGAGGGCCGCCAGCAGTGGCGGCCCTTCTTTTTTCCACGATCCAGTCTCTGTCCAATCGCCGGCGCCCGCTGACACCGCGTACGCCTGCCAGGCGAACAGGCGCCGGCGTACAGATAGTACATTCTGCCCGATTAATGAGCGAATTTGGACCAGAAGCGCCTGGCGCCATTTGTGCATACTGTCCTGCAGCCGCTTAGAGGCGGCAACTGGGAGTATAATCTATGTCGATATTTGGCAAGTGGTCCGCCTCCGCCCCACGCAGGGTGGCGGGCGCAAAAAGACTTCGCCAGATTGGATTTGCTGTCTCGATCTCGCTGGTAGCCTTGCTTGCGGCCTCGCCGCTGCTGGCCCAGGAGGCGGCAGCAGACCCGCTGGCCAAAATACAAGAAACGATCAGCAGCAACCGTGTCGGTCTGGATACCGTATGGGTGCTGGTAGCAGGTTTTCTGGTTTTCTGGATGAACGCCGGCTTTGCATTGGTGGAAAGCGGTTTTAACCGTGCCAAGAACACGGTCAACATCCTGACAAAGAACTTCATTGTCTTTGCCATCAGCTCGATCTCCTTCTACGTGCTGGGATGGGGCATCATGTTTGGCAACGGCAATGGATTCATGGGCACAAGCGGCCTGTGGTTCCTGGGGGGCGCCGATAATTCGCCGGCCCTGCTTGATGCCTACCAGGGCGACTACACGTCTATGAACTGGACGGGCGTTCCATTGCTGGCCAAGTTTTTCTTCCAACTGGTCTTTGCTGGAACTGCCGCTACCATCGTCTCTGGCGCAGTGGCTGAGCGTATCAAGTTCCACGCCTTCATTATCTTCAGCTTCATCCTGGTAGCGGTAATGTACCCGATCACCGGACACTGGATCTGGGGCGGCGGCTGGCTTGGTTCCGGCGCCTTCCGCGACTTTGCCGGATCAACGGTAGTTCACTCCGTGGGCGGCTGGGCGGCATTGGCCGGGATCATTGTTCTTGGACCGCGCATTGGCAAGTACCGCGATGGCAAGGTCTATCCAATCCCCGGACACAACATGACCTCCTCGGCCCTTGGCGTTTTGATTCTGTGGCTGGGCTGGTTCGGCTTCAACCCTGGTTCGACGATGGGCGTGGGCGACGGTTCGGCGATCGCCTATGTGCTGGTAAACACCAATATGGCGGCAGCAACGGGAACGCTGGGCGCAATGTTTACGGCGTGGATTCTGCTGAAAAAGCCAGATATGGGCATGATTTTGAACGGCTGTCTTGCCGGACTGGTGGCGATTACGGCGCCCTGCGCCTTTGTTTCCATCCCTGCAGGAATGCTGATTGGATTCATCGCCGGTATCATCGTCGTGCTTGCAACCTTGATGATGGACAAAGTGAAACTGGACGACCCGGTAGGCGCTGTTCCCGTACACTTGATCAACGGCATCTGGGGAACGCTCGCTCTGGGGCTTTTCTATGATAACGAAGTCGCCAAGAACGTTGCTGCGCTGGCTACGGACAATGGCATTGGGGCTCAAACCATGGAGCAGCTGAAAGGAATTCTGGCCGTTGGCGCCTTTACATTGGTTGCGTCCATTGTATTGTGGTTCATTCTGAAGTTCACCGTCGGCATCCGCGTATCTGAAGAAGAAGAAGTGGAAGGTCTGGACATTGGCGAACATGGCAACGAAGCCTATCCGAACTTCAGCATCAAGGGCTAAGAGCAGACAGGAGTACCAAAGCTATGAAGTTCGTAATTGCGATTGTTCCGCACCACAAACTGGAAGAGCTCAAAGATGAGCTCGCCAAAGTAGATGTCACGCGCATGACCATTATGGATGTGCGCGGATATGGGAGGCAGAAAGGCCACAAGGAGATTTTCCGCGGTCAGGAAGTGCATATCAACTTCGTGAACAAGCTGGAAATTCAGATCGCCGTGAACGACGATTTCCTGAAGCCGACTGTAGATACCATCATGCGGGTTTGCTACTCAGGCAAGCCCGGCGATGGCAAGGTCTTCGTGTTGCCGATGGATGAAACCTATCGTGTCAGCACCAAGGAGTCTGGCCGGACCGCCATTTAAGGTCCAAATTGCCAGCAACAGAACTTGCCGGCAGAACAAGAAGCCCGGTCTTTTGACCGGGCTTTTTTTGTCTGATCAGTGGTGGTGGTGTCCGCCTGGCCCGTGAACATGGCCGTGAGAGATTTCCTCTTTTGTAGCGTCGCGCACTTCCAGTATGGTGAGATCAAAGGTCAGCGTCACGCCGGCCAACGGATGGTTGCCATCGATAGTAATCTGATCGCCTTCCATTCCCACGACCGTAACAACTTCCATGCCTTCGCCGCCATCGGTCTGGAACTGCATCCCCACCTGCAAATCGTCAACGCCATCGAATGCCTTGCGAGGTACGTTGCGCATCAATGACTCATCGCGTTCGCCAAAGCCCTCTGCGGGCGGGACCGTCACTTTCATACTGTCGCCGCGGCCTTTGCCATTGAGCGCCGACTCCAGACCGGGAATAATATTGCCCATGCCATGGATATAGGCCATTGGCTCGGCGTCGGTCGATTCATCGATTAAGTCGCCGTCGTTGTCAGTCAGGCGATAGCGCAGGGTAACGACTTTGTTAGCGGCGATTTGCATGGATACCATCCCTCCGGCCGGGCGGAAATATCAGGAGGCCGAAGCCAGTCACTCAGGCAGCGCGGCGAGACGCCGCAAGCCAATTTCGTAGCGAGTGATGTGGCTAGGATTCATCCGCTTCCGAGGAAGCAATCTCGCCGGACTCGCGCAAGCGCTGGAACACGCCAAGGATACGTTCCTGAGCGTTGCGTACCTCGCCGCGCGTTGCGCCCTTGCCGGCGCCGGCCTCGCGCCGCAGCCGATCGACAACACGATCGCTGAGGTTTGCCAGAATGATTTCACGAACTTCCTCGCGCACTCCCGCGAGGGCGCAGGCCAGCTCGCCTGGCTCTACCTCGCGCATCACTCGTCGGATGGCGCGGAAATCCATATTGAGAAATACCTCTTCGAAGGAGGAAGCGAACATCCGATCAGGAGACTCTGGATCGCCAATCTGTAGCGCCGCTTCGTCGCCCGCACTCTCGAAGCCCTGGTCCTCGGCCAGGGTGCGCACCTGCATGATGTCGCTTCCTTCCAGCGTAGACAGCAAGCTGCGCATCAGTCGCGGGCTATCGCCGCTTTGCAGCGAAATGACGCCCTCGATGGCGATATTGCTCATCTTGATGAATTGGTCCTTGTACGACGCAAATTGGTTATCCAGCGCGCGACGCAGCCGCTCGTCCGGAAAAGCGCTGCGCAACGCCGCCAGACGCAATCCGGCGCCCGTCAGGGGGTGTCGGCGGTATTCTTCCGGCCAGCGCGACCACTCCAATTGTCCCTGCTCATTACTCAGCTCTGTCAGCAGGTCGCTGAAGGCTGTGCGCAAGAGGCTGTTCTCGGGATGATCGCCAAGAAGCAGCGCTTCCAGGAACTCGCCCAGCGGCGCCATGGGCGCGCCAGGCGACATAGCGCCGAGCAGTCCGTCCCAGATACGCCAGCGATATTGCAAACGAGTCAGATAGCTTTCGCTGCTGTGTTCCAGCGTACGGCTGACCAGTTCTGGATCCACACCATCAACGATCAAGGCCAGACCGATGCGAACCAGTCGTTCAAAGGGGTTGGCCGGAGTCAGCTTTCGATAGGCGCCCTCCAGCACAGCGGGTCCGTCCTGGCGCGCACGGTCGCACAATGCGATCAGGGTCTCGATCGACTCGTTCAGATCCGGAATTTCGTAGAAGATTCGTCGTGCGCCCAATTCCCGCTCCCTTCGCGAAGCGTCCAAGCTGAACACTGGTAAGCAGGGCGGCAGGCGGCATTTCGTCAAATAGAATCGCCCCGGGACATTGTGCAAAAAGTCTGGCGTGCAGCTGCGGCTGCTGAAAAATTTCAGGCGAGACCGTCGAACTTCAGACGCGCCGAAACCGTCTGCAGCGCTGTTTCTGTAACAAAATGATCCTCGCCACGCAGAATCGAGTCCTTGCCGGGCGCTATGAAATTCGGCAGGCCCTGGGTGAAGGGCGCACCGGACAGGCGGCGCTGGCCTGGGACCGGCAGACCCGCCAGCAGAAAGCTATCAAACTCATCGATGTTTCTGGACGGCGCTATCCGCTGGAGACGGTGCTTCGCTTTCGCGCTGAGGCCGAAACCTTGCGAAGCTTACAGCACAATTCGATCATTCGCTACGAAGATTTCTTTGAAGAGAACCAGATTAGCGGATTGGTGATGGAATACTTTCCGGCGCCCACGCTTCGCGACCTGCTCCAGAAAGAAGCGCCCTTGTCGCCGCAGGCCCTCTTCGAATTGCTGCGTTTGCTGGCCGACGGCCTGGCCTATGTCCACGAACGCGGCCTCGTGCATCACGATCTGAAACCGGCGAACATCCTGGCGCGTCTGGAGGACGGCGGCTGGCAGGGGCTGCGCATACTGGACTTTGGCCTGTCGCACCTGATTGGCGCACAATCGGGCCTTCACGCTGGAACGCTAACCTACATGTCTCCGGAGCAAACGGGGATGCTGCACAAACTGATCGACCATCGGGCCGATCTTTACGCTCTGGGCGTCATCCTCTACGAAGCAGCCACGGGAGAGCCGCCTTTTCAGCACAGCGATCCTGGCCGACTGATGCACCTGCACGTTGCCGGCGAAGCGCAACCGCCGCGCCAGAAGAACCAACAACTGCCCGTAGCGTTGGAACAGATCATCCTGAAGCTGCTGCACAAGGACCCGGACGATCGTTACCGTACCACGGGCGGATTGCTGCGCGACCTGGATCGACTGCAACGACTTGGACTGCACAGCGCAGACTTCCAGCCAGGCGAACAGGACCACTGGGAGAGTTTTCCCCGCTTGAGTCCCTTTGTGGGACGCGCCCGTGAGTTGCACGATGCGGAGCAGTTTCTTTGCAATGCGGGCGCGGCCCGCCTGTTGCTGATTGAATCCGTGGCCGGCGGCGGACGCAGTCGATTCCTGGATGAACTTTACAATCGCGTATCGCCTGGCGAGGGTTCTCGCTGGCAATTGCGCATCCGTCGCGAAGAGACGCGCCTGCCCTTTCGCATGACGGGCAATCTCATTTCCCGTGTTGCTAATTTTCTGCGTTCGCGCCCCGCCGAAATGCAAGCCCAGATGCTGGAAATGATTCAAAGCGAACTGGGCGATCGTTTTGGCTTTCTGCTGGAACTGGCGCCGGATTTGAAGACGTGGCTCAGCGAGACCCCGGCAAGCGCGCGTCCCTGGGTAGAAGACGATTACCGTTTTGTTCTGGGCCACTTCCTGGCCGGCGCCGTGGCTAAAGATGGCGGGCTTATATTGTTTCTGGACGATATGCACAATGCCGACCTTGACTCGCTGAAGCTGCTGCTGGAATTGCTCGGCGGGAGTCTGGCGCAGCAGAACATTCGCGTGGTCGCCACTTTGACCGCCTCGGAACTCACGCCGGGCATGCGCCGCCTGATCGACGGCGCGCCGGCCGGCAGCTTGCTGCAGCTTCATCTGGACTCGCTGACCGATCAGGAGACCGGCGAGTTTTTACAGCGCACCTTTTCCGGAAAGCTGGATGATAGTGAAACACTCCTGGAAATTCTAAATCACTATGCAAACGGAAATCCTTTGCTGCTGCGCTCCATCTTGCAGGAATCCACTGACCGCGGCATCGTTCGCTTTGAAGGCGGCGTCTGGATCTGCGAACATGCCGCATTGCAAGCGCTGATTCATGAACAGCATCACGGACGGGACGAAGCGCTGCCGGAGCTCTTCACCAGGCGCGAAGTTGAAGCATTGCGACGCGCCGCAATTTTTCAGCGCGCCTTTACGCTGGATGCCCTCTATCATCTGACCAATCCGCAGGAGAGCCATTGCCTGGCAGATTCCTGCTGCGAGGCCGACTTAAAGGATCTCTTTCCCGACCGGGTCGCGTTGCTGAATATGCTGGATCGCGCCATACATGCCGGCGTGCTCAGCGCCGATTCGCGCAAGCTCTATGCATTCACGTCGCCGCATCTTCGGTCGCATTTGAAGCAGGAAATGCCCCTGACGCTCAGACAGCGCTCGCACGGACGCGTGGCGCATTTTCTCGAGCGCGAAGTGCTGCCGCAAAGTCGCGAAGCCATCTATGATATCGCTTACCACCTGGAGCAAAGCGACGATCTGGAGAGCGCCGCACGTACCGCGGTACAAGCCGCGCGGCTGACGGACGATGGCCGCCATACCAATCGTCAATCACAGCACTACTATAACGTAGCCCTGCGCTGTCTGGAAAAGCTGGATCCCGGCCAGCGCGACGAAGAGCTTTTCTTTGAAGTCCGCAATGCCGCACTGCAGCACAACCTGAATATTGATCCGCGGCGCGCTGACATCATCCAGGAGATGGACTGTCTGGAACGAATGGCCGGCGAGCACGTTGGCCGTCGCATCGAAATACTGAATATGCGCGCACAGCTTGCTTCTTATAGCGGCGATCGCGTCGCAATGGTGCGCTACAGCGAAGAGGCCATTCAGCTGGGCGGCGGTCGGCCGGAATTTGAAGAGATGTTGCTGCACACCCTGGTCAATCTTGGTTCCAGCCCGACCGGCAAGAGCTATGCGGAGCGCGCTGAGCTGCTGCGCCAGGCCGTTGAGATCGCCAGGCGCCGCCAGAAACTGGCGCAATCGCCCATCGCCGTTGCGGTTTACCCCATCATGCTCTGTTACCTGGGCAAACTGGACGAGGCGCGCGCATTTGTAGCACAGATCACGAGCTCGCTGGAAGGACAGGATCGCGTTGATCTTCCTGTTGCGCTATTTGCGGCCGCCGGCGTGGCGGCGGAAGTGGGCGATTTCAGTGGCATCTCCGAGTCGCTTGGCCTGGAGCGACTCGCTGAATTTCAAGTCAGCGACGCCGGCCGACGCTTTGCTCTGGCCCATGGCGCTCGCGCCCTGGGAGTTCTGGGCCGCACCAGGGAAGCGCTGCAGTGTTTCGAGATGCTCTTTTCAGCAGACGTAGCGCCTGGCACTCGCGGCGAGTTGGCCATCGCTTTTCATGGTCGCATCTGGATGGCGCTGATCCAGGAAGACCCGGAAACGGCTCTTGAATTTGTTGAACGCGGCCTGAATCACCTGCGCCTGCGGCCCGACGCCTTCATGGAGAGTACGCTGCTCTACTTGTGCGCGCATGCTGCACTGGACCTCTCCGAACCGGATCTGGCGGAGGACCGCTTGAATTCCGCTCGCCAGCTGGCCCAGGAGTTGCGCTCGCCGCTGCTCGACGCGCACATCGAACTGGCCTGGAGTCGGCTCACTTCGTATCGCGTACGCTCAGAGGCCTCCACAGCCGCGCTGGAAGCTGCCTTGGAAGCGATCGGTCAGATTGGCGCCAGCGGCTGGCATGCCATCTATCGACAGATGCTGCGCAATTGGCGACTGCAGGGCAGCGACAGCAGCTCGCAAAGCCTGCGACTGCGCACTGAAAACCGCGAACTCTTTCAACTGATTGATCTTTCGCGCAAGATATCTTCAACTCTTGATTTCGATCAGTTGATGGAAGAGACGTTGAAGGGCGCCATGAGCCTGGCCGGCGCGCAGCAGGGCTATCTATTCCTTTGCCGCAGCGACAGCGCAGCCGGCGGCGGCGTCATTGCTGATCTACGCTTTGCACGCGACGCGGCTGGCCATCCGGTGAACCGGGAACGACTGTCGTACAGCCCCGGCGTTGTGGATGCCGTGCTGGAGTCGCGCAGCTCCGTATTGCTGCGCGATGCGCGCAGCGAAGCACGCTGGCGAGATGATCCGGCAGTACGGGAACATGAGCTGCGATCTATTCTGGCTACGCCAGTGTTGTTGCGCGATCGTCCGCTGGGCTTGATCTATTTGGACAATCGCCAGGCCAGCTCGGTATTTACATTGCATGATCGCGAAATTACCGAGACCTTTGCTACGCAGGCGGCCATTGCCATTCACAATGCGCGACTCTTTGAGGCGGAGCAACAGGCCAGACAGCGCACCGAGAATACGCTGCGCATTTTCGAGCGATTCATACCCAGACAGTTTACCCAGCGATTTGCCGGCGGCGAATTGGAGCGCCTGGAACGGGGCCTCTCTCGGCGCGAACGTCTCGGCGTGCTTTTCTCCGATTTGCGCGATTTCACCTCCATCTCTGAGAAACTGAGTCCGGAAGAAACCTTCGCTCTGCTCAACGACTACCTGGACCGGATGGAAGCGGCGGTGCGCCGACATGGCGGCTTCGTCGACAAATTCATAGGCGATGCTGTGATGGCGCTCTTTGACGAACATCCAGTTAACGCCCTGCGCGCCGGCGCCGACATGCTTCGCGAACTGGCCCTGCTCAATGAAGAACGAGTCGCATCGGGACTGCCAGCGTTGCGCGCCGGAATTGGCGTCCACTGGGGCGAAGCTACTCTGGGTGTGGTAGGATCGCGCGATCGACTGGATACAACCGCGGTCGGCGACGTGGTCAATACCGCTTCGCGTCTGGAATCGCTGACAAAAAGCTATGGCACGCCTTTGCTTCTATCTGGCGCCGTCAGCGAGGAACTCCCCGCTGGAGAGTTTGATCTTCGCTTTCTGGATATGGTAATGGTCAAAGGCAAGGATGAACCTATCGCCATTTACGAAACCTTGAATCAGCTCAGCGTAGAGGATCGAAACCGTCGCCAGAAGGCGGAGAGCGATTTCACTGCCGCCAGAAATCTGTATCTGGTTGGCGATTTTGCCGCCGCTCAGCATGCCTTCGCCGCCTACTGTGCCGCACATCCGGATGACCTGCCGGCGTCAGTTTTTCTGGAACGTTCCGGCGAATTCTTACGGACGGCGCCGGCCAACTGGGACGGGATCTTTCGCCTCTCTGCCAAGTAAGCCTTGCGCTGCTGCTAACTTGCCCCCAGCGCTCTGTCAATGGCCTCATCGACGCTGGCGCCGACCCCAAGCAGGCGCCGATTTTCGGGCCGCACAAAGCCCTGCTCTACACAGCGGTCGAGAAAGGCCAGAAGCGAATCATAGTAGCCATCGACATTCAGCAAAGTACAATGCAAGTGTCGGATGCCAAGCTGCCGCCAGGTAAGCGCTTCGAATAGCTCGTCGAGCGTCCCAAAGCCTCCGGGCAACGCGATGACGCCTTGCGAAAGCGAGCTCATCAAGGCCTTGCGCTCGTGCATTCCCTCGACAACGTGAAGTTCGCTGAGCGACGGATGCGCCAACTCGCGCTCGCGGAGACTTCGCGGAATGACGCCGATGACCTCTCCGCCCCCGTCCAGCGCGGCCTGTGCTGCGAGGCCCATCAGTCCAACGCTGGCCCCGCCATACACCATGCCAATCTTGCGCTCCGCAAGCCGGCGACCAAGCTCCTGGGCCGTGCGCGCAAAGGCCGGCGACGCCCCGGCGCTCGAACCACAAAAGATGGCAATGCGTTTCAAGGTCTGGTTTCCTGTAGCGGAAGGATTTCAATAGCGGAGGGCAGAGTCGCGGCAAATTCCTGCCACTGACCGCGCAAGGTTTCCGGCGCCACGCCAATCGCATAGACTGTGACTTGATCAACGCCAAGAACGACGTGGCCTGGTACGCGCCAACGGAATACCGGCGACCACGACGCAGGCGTACCGCCATAAGATTTGAGCCACTCCGGATAGATGACGGCAAAGGCTGCCTGTTCGCGCCTGGCCTGGCTTTCCAGCTGGGCAGAGTTGTACTGTCCGCGACGTTTGCTTTCGGCTATTTCGGTATTGGCCAGTCCATAGGAATCTAAAATACGAACCCTGCCGCTGTAAGCAAGCAGACCCACATCATTAGCAACGACAGTTCTGCCTGCATAGTAGCGGGCGGCAAATCTGGTAAAGACGCCTTGCTGCAGAGCGATATCACGAATGGCCAGCGGCGTACAATAGAGCGCATAAACGCCCCGGACAGCAAGCGCCAGGAATGATAGGCTTAGAAGCGCGGCCGCGACCCGGCGACGTGGAAGTCCCTGATTATTACCATACAGCCAGAAAAGAAGGTCCAGGGCGCATAGAAAGGCGCCAAAGAGCGCAAGGTATGCCTCGTAGCGGAAAAACCAGTGCAGGCGAGCAAAGCAAATGTGCTGAACAAAAAGCAACAGGTAGAGGAAGCGAAGATCTCGAACCCGCGGGTCCGTTGCCACGCCCGGCAATGGCCTGCGCAGCAATACAACTTGCAGTACGGCTGGCAGGGTGATATGCGGCGCCAGAATCACACTGGCCACAACACGAAAGATAAAGCTGAAGATAGGACGGCCGGGAATCTCTGCTTCGGTCTTCAACAGTAAGGGCGCAGGAATAAGCGGCAAACCCTGGAGGGACGCAAGCGCGGCGTAGAGCAATGGTCCGACAACGGCAATTGCGCAGATTACAATGGCGCCAGTCCAGCGCTTGCGAAGCAGTAGCAGCAATGCCAATCCACTGATCATGAAACTGAACTCCGGGCGGACCAGACCAAGAACTGCAATCAATGGCGAGCAGCGCAGCAGCAGCACGGCCGAATCGCCCTGCAGCAATCGAATTGCCACCGCCAGCATGAGAATCGCGACATTGATTTGCAGCATGTGTTCCATGCCCCCGGCGATGAGCGGAGCGGCGGGCATGGCGAGGCAGAAAAATAACAGCCACCAGAAGCGTTTCACGCTGGAGTAGGCAGGCGCAAAGACGACAAGAGCTTGTTGCAACAAATGCAGAGCAGAAACCAACAATAGCAGGTTGATCGCCAGCGGCGCATAGAGGGCAAGGTTCGGACTGAGAGCGCTTGCACCAGCCATCAATACAGTCCAGAGCGGAGAGGAGGATGCGCCTGCCGCCTGGTTGGCATTCAGTCCCCAGACGCCGGAAAGAATGTTGCGCGCAATACTTAAGTGAATGTAGGGATCATCAAGCCCATAGTAAAAATGGTCGCCGGCAAGACTGTAGCCTGCTGTCAGCAGCAAGGCTACAATGGTTACTGCAACCAAAGATGCCGCGACCCATACAAGCATTGAGTCGCGACGCAAATTTGGCGGGGCCGAGTTCGACCTGCGCAATCGTAATCCGAACATAGATTGCTGTCCAGTCCGAACGGACAAGCAGCAGAGGTCAAGCGTGGCGGAAAGCTGACAGGGGCGTTACATATGCCGGTAGATGCCAACCAGTTTGCCAAGGATCGTCGCATCAGTTACAAACAGAGGCTTGTAGGCCTTGTTGGCCGGCTGCAAGCGAATGCGCTTTTTCTCGCGATAGAAGTATTTCAGCGTGGCCTCATCATCGATCAGGGCGACGACGATATCGCCATCGCCAGCCGCCTCCTGTTTGTGAATCAAGGCTACGTCTCCATCCATTATGCCGGCGTCTTTCATGGAGTCTCCAGCGACGCGCAGAGCAAACACGCCCTCCTCGCGCGGAAGCATGGAGCGCGGGAAAGCAATGTACTCCTCAATGTTTTCTTCCGCCAGAATGGGCCGCCCGGCGGCAACCCGGCCCACCAGCGGAATATTCACAATTCGGCCGCCAGCCATATTGGCGGCGCCATTGCTCTTCTTGAGCAACTCAATAGCGCGGCTGCGGTTCTTTTCGCACTTGATGTAGCCCTTTTTCTCGATCGCTTTGAGGTGATCATATGCGCCCTTAGCGGTAATCGCAAATCGCTCTCCAATTTCGCGGATCGTGGGCGGATAGCCCTGCTCCTGGATGTAGACTTCAATGAATTCCAGAATGGCCTGCTGCTTCTCGGTGAGGTCGCGCATAGTAAACAGACAGGTGGCTACTGAATTTTTAGTCAACAAAAATTCAGTAAACGCCGACCAGGTCGCTGGCGGCAGCGCCGGGGTCCGCGCGGCTGGACCTCCTGGCGCCAGCCTGCGCCGCTCAACGCGCCAGTCGTCGCTGGACTGTAGAAACGCCGGCCCCGGGCAGCGGATTTCGTTCCAGAGCCGGCGCGAAGGCCAGCGCGCGGAGCAGCATATAGTCCGGCCGTCTGGCATCATGGCCGCGACGGGAAATGTCGGCCTCCGTTGTCTGGATCAGCTGGGCGCTGGCTCGACGCAATTCGCCGATCCAGGCGTTGCGCGCCGGGTCCGCTGGACGGTCGCTGAGCTCGGGAAGGTGTGTGAACATATCCTCTTCGCGAAAGCGCGTCGGGAATCCATTGTCGCCCTCGTCCGAAATCTCGATGTCCGGTCGTACGCCAAAAATCTGACAGGTGTAGCCGTGCGGTGCATAGTAACGCGCCGTCGTGATTTTCAACAAGTTGCTGCCGGATGGAATCAGATCTTGAACCGTAGCCTTGCCAAAGCTTCGCTCGCCAACTATCAACGCCGCATTATGATCCATCAGCGCCGATGCGAAGATTTCGCTGGCGCTGGCAGACTGCGAATTGATCAACACAATCAAGGGCCAGCGGTCCACGCGCGGATCGCGCAGCGGTCGATTGACCGGGCTGCCATGGGTTTCCGCGCGACCGTCGCCTGTGCGTACCGTAACGACAGCAGCGTGCGGCGGAATAAAAAGCCCCGCCAGACGCACCGCCTGAATCAGATGACCGCCCGAGTTCCCGCGCAGATCGATGACCAGCGCTTTGAGTTTGCCCTCCGCCTGGGCGCGCAGCCGCTGAAACTCCTCCAGCACCATATCATCGGTGTTGCGATCTTTGTAGAGGAATGAGGTAACGCGAATCACTCCGACTTTTCGTTCGGACAGATACTCCGAACTTACTGCGCGCTGCTCAATGAGGCCGCGCTTGATTCGCAGAACAGTTGGCGTCGCCTCGCCCAACCGCTCCACTTCCAATTCGACTATGGAATCGCGCGGCCCGCGAATCATTCGAACAATATCATCCAGCTGCAGGTTAGCGACGGAACGTCCATCGACCTTGCGCACGATGTCGCCAGCGCGGACGCCGGCGGCCAGCGCCGGCGAGTTTGCCAGGGGCGTTTCAATCACTACGTCCTCTGAGCCGCCTCCGCGAAGCAGGGCGCCAATTCCTTCAAAAGAGGAGTTAGCCGCTTCGGAGATGATCTTTTCCCAATCGGCGCGAGTGACGACAGAGCTATGAGGATCCAGCGAGGAAAGGTAACCGTTGATCGCCGCAAAGTAGAGGCGGTGCATGCCAAAGCCACGAAAGGATTCTAGTTGCGCAGCGCCCACGCCTGGCGGGGGCGTAGCGTAGTCCGACCAGCGATTGGAAAGCCATTGCATGATCGCCAGGTACTGGTCGCGTCCGAAAGCCGACTCCTTCCAGCTCTGGTCAATGAATTGCAGAGCTTCTCTCCGCCGCTGTCGCAGTCGATCAGTCTCCTGAAGTCGTTCGGCGGGCGTCATGCGCTCCAAACGCGCCTTGTTGTTGAGCCGGTAAGCGTTCAGTTGCTCTTGCCAGGCGGCATGATCCGGTCGAAAGATCACAAAGTCGCCAGCAATGCCGCTTTCCACCGGCCGGCCCGGGATATCGACGTCGTCGCGAAACTCGCTGCGCCGATCGTAGAAGCGCCGGGGCCACAGCAGAAGCGGATAGGGCAGCGAGCGCAGGGCCGTGTCGGCTGCGCTGGAATAGGCCAGCGAGGGCTGCAAGCGGTCGGGATCGATGTACTTCTGGCTGGCCAGCTCGGCCAGGCGGTCAAACTCCGCCTGGTCGAAGTCGACTGCCACCGTCTGGGCAAAGAGCGGCGCAAAGGCCAGTGCAAAGGCCGCCAGTATCAGGTATCGAAAATTGCGGATCAAGTACCCACCTCTGCAGCGATCATCGGATTGCGCGGCCACAACACTGAGTAACGCCGATGCTCGATATCATTGGACGCAGACAGGCAGCGCAGAGATCGGCGTTGCCAGCACGGACAGTAGAAATTGACGCTTGCCACGGGCTAGAATTTCTTCGCTTGCCCGGGGACTGCGGCCGCCGGAACGATTGCCTGCTGATGCTTTTTTCGCAAAGAATTCCAATCGCGGCGATGCTGGCCGCCGTGCTGGCTTCGGCGTGCCTGTCCTGCGCACGCAACAGCGGCCCCGCCGGGCTCCTCTCGCAGGTGTTCGGACAGGTACGATTGACGCGCGGCGCTGAGACCGCACCGGCGCAGGCCGGCGCCCAGCTGCAGGCCAATGACGCCATCGAAACCGGACCGGCTTCGGGATGTGAGATTGTGCTGCATACCGGGGCCCGCCTGCGTCTGGGACCCGGCGCCCGGCTGCAGACTCTCAGCGACGCCAGTAAGAATGCCAGCAGGCTGCAGCTGGATCGGGGCGCCGTTTCGGCAGAGATCGCTCGCCTATCGGCAGGCAGCGATTTTTCGCTGCGGACCCCGACAACCATTGCCGCAGTACGTGGAACGCGGTTCTTGATGCGCGAATCATCCGCGGGGACCCTGACCGCTTTGTTTGATGGCAAGCTGCTTGTTGCCGATCCAGGCGGACGAAGTATTGCGCTCGATGGGCCCTCCGAGCTTCGGCTGGCGCAGGGCGACAGTCTGGATGGAATGCAGCCGTCGCCCTTGAGCGCGGAAGCGAAGGCCTTGATGGAATCCCTGGCTACTTTCCCGCCCATCCATGCCGCGCCAGCGCCGGCGGCGCCGCCCATTCCAGACCGTTCCGCTGCCGGACTGGAAGCGCCCACGCCCCCCTAGCTCATCAATCTTTTGCGCGTACTGGAAAGCGCATCAGACTTCTGGCATTGCAACTCGACGCTCAAGGCGCGGACGGCGTAACGCTTTCTTGGGGCTTGACCAGCTGACCATTTTGGAATTCACCTCTGACCACCTCGCCGTTGGCGCGCGTTAGCGTACCCTGACCTTGAAAGCGGCCGCCAGCAAATTGACCTTCATAAACGGCGCCGCCTGGAAAGCGGTACATCCCCTGGCCCTGTGGCGCTCCGCTGACGAACTCCCCGCGGTAGAGTGCGCCATCCTGCGTCTTCAGCTCGCCCTGTCCGTGGTAGCGTCCTTCGCGAAATTGGCCCTGATACTCAAACTTCCCCTGCTGAACCAAACGCCCGTGTCCGTGCATTTTTCCGTGCAGCAATCCGCCGCGGTAGACCTGCTCTGCGCTGAATCGCAATTCGCCTTCGCCGCTCAGGTCCACCATGCCGGCGCCATTTGTAGCGTGCAGCTGACCTGTGAATTGGATGCCGCTGGAATACTGGATTTGCACCTGCCCTGCCGGACGTCCGTCAATGAACTGGCCGCGCAAGACTGCGCCATCAGCGAAGCGCATCTCTCCTTGCCCGTGCGGCTTGTTGTTGCGCAGTGCGCCGCGATAGACGACGCCGTCGGCAAATTGCAGTAGAGCATCGGCCACCGCCTGACCGTTGCGAAATTGCGCGCGCAGTACGGCGCCGCCGCGAAAAGTCAGCTGGCCGCGCCCCTGCATCCTTCCCTGACGCCATTGGCCGCGATAGACCAGTCCCGAGGGCCAGTGCATTTCACCCTGACCCTCCGGCAGTCCGGCGCGCAGTTCGCCGTTGTAGCGCCGGCCGCCTGGCCAGATGCGCAATCCGCGGCCGCTCATTTCACCGTTGGCAAACTGCCCGCGGTACTCGTTGCCCGCTCCAAGATGCAGCGTTCCCTGACCATGAAATCGACCATCGCGGAAGCCGCCTCGATAACTGCGGCCGGCCCCCAGGTCCAGAAGCCCTTCGCCGTGCTGGCAGTCGCCGCTACAGCGCGCGACCTGCGGGGTCTGTGCATGCAGCGCCAGCGGCGATGCAAACAACAAAGCGGCCATTACCAGCGGCGAGATTCTGAAAGCTCGCTGCGCATGCCTGGAGCAGGAGCACATACTGCAAGATTGAGGAAGGCGCGGCGCTGTCCAGCATTCGAACGGATCATGCGCCATTGCGAGCGATTCAATGGTATTGGGAAATTTAGCCGGCGGGCGCCGGCGCTTGATGCTGAAGGGGACGACCTGCTTCAAAATCCGCCAGGCTTTGCAGGCTGGTGGCGGCAATTGCACCCAGAGCCTCGCGTGTCAAAAAAGCCTGATGAGCGGTAATGATCACATTGGGAAAAGTCAGCAAGCGCGCCAGAACATCGTCTTGAATTACCTGATTGGACATGTCGCGGAAGAAGAGTCCCTCCTCCTCTTCATATACATCCAGGCCCGCGCCTCCGACGCGACCGCCCTTTAAGGCGACTACCAGGGCCCGACTGTCAATCAGCGCTCCGCGACCGGTGTTGATCACCAGCGCACCCGGCTTCATCCTGGCAAACGCATCCGCATCAAGAATGTGACGGGTCTCCGGGCTAAGCGGCAGGTGAAGCGAAATCACGTCCGCGGCGCGCAGCGCCTCATCCAGGGAAACGTAGCTGAGGATGCCGGCGGCGCTCAGCGCCTGGTCTGGATAGGCATCGTAAGCCAGAATCTGGCAGCCAAATCCCCGGAAAATACGGGCCGCCGTAGCCCCGATATTGCCAGTTCCCAGTACGGCAATGGTCTTACCATAGAGGTCGAATCCTACCAATCCATCGAGCGAGAAGTTGCCTTCGCGCACTCGAGCATGCGAGCGGTGGATGCGGCGATTCAGCGAAAGCAAGAGAGCCGCCGCGTGCTCGGCCACAGCATGCGGCGAATAGGCAGGGACGCGAACCACTGGCAGGCCGAGACGGGCAGCGGCAGCCAGATCTACATGGTTGAATCCGGCACAGCGCAAGGCTATAATGCGAACGCCAATCTCTTTGAGTTTTTCCAGCGCACGCTGATCAAGGCGATCGTTGACAAAAGAACAGACTGCGTCATAGCCCGCAGCCAGCGGCGCAGTATCTGCGTCGAGCCTTGGTTCCAGATAACTGATGGAATGTGCAAAGCCTTGATTTGCGATTTCAAAGGATTCACGATCGTAGTGACGCGCGCCAAAGAGTGCCAAACGCATGCTTGCCTCCTGCCGTGATCGGCGGGTTGAATCCAATCGGTCAATGCGGCGCTGCGGCGGACAACTGGATTTCTTCTACTGAGCTTACAGGTAAGCCGGAAAGTAGTCGTTCCAGATCATTCATCTGCTCGGTCAAATCAGTCAACTCGATGCGCACCTGAGGTCTGGAGTTTGTGCCGGCTGCCAGGCCGGGAGTACTTGCCAGCAAGGATGCAGCCTGGCGCGCGATTTCTTCGCTGGAGTCCACCAGACGCAGCGCTGGATACACGTTGTGGATTGCCTTTTTCAGCAGCGGATAGTGGGTGCAGCCAAGGGCTACGGCGTCCACCTCTTCGCGCACCATTTCAGACAGATACTCTTCGATGACCAGCTGTGTGATGCGCTTTTCGATCCAGCCCTCCTCTACCAGCGGCACAAAAAGCGGACAGGCCTTGCTGAAAATCTGCGCCTCTGGTTTGCGGGCGCGAATGCGCTGTTCATAGACGCCGGACTTGATGGTAGAGCGCGTTCCGATCACTCCAACACGATTGTGCAGGCTGGCCGCCAGCAAAGCGTCCACCCCGGGCTGGATCACGCCCAGAACAGGAATGGCAAGTTCGCTGCGCAGTAAGGACTCGGCGTGAGCGGACGCGGTATTGCAGGCAATCACCAACAGTTTGATATTCTGTTCCAGCAAACGCGCCGCAACTTCCTGGCTGTAACGCTGAATCGTTCGCGAGGACTTGGCGCCATAGGGCAGACGCGCCGTGTCGCCCAGATAAATGTAGGATTCCGCCGGAAGCGCGCGCACCAGCTCGGTCAGGACTGTCAGACCGCCAAGGCCAGAGTCAAAAACGCCGATTGGCCGCGGATCCGCCACTCAGCCCGCCCGGGCGCCCAGTTGAAAGGCGTCGTGCACAGCCTGCAAAGCGGCGCGACCCTGCTCCGGTTTCACAACCACCGACAGCTTGATTTCTGACGTCGAAATCATTTCGATATTTGCGCCGATGCGCGCCAACGCCTGGAACATGGTCGCTGCCACGCCGCTGTGCGATTGCATTCCAACGCCGACGGCGCTGACAATGGCAATCTTTTCTTCCACGGACACGGAGCCGCCGTTCTCAGCGCAGAAGGCATGAACTGTCTCGCGCGCCAGATTGAGCTGTGACTGACCGGCGGTGAAAGAGATCGAGTTCAGATTGTCGTAGCCTGCACTCTGTACAATCATATCGACATTGACGCTGCTATCCGCCAGGCGAGCAAAAAGATCGGCGGCCAGACCCGGCCGATCGGGAATATCCTCCACTGAGATACGGGCCTCGTCGCTCTTCAGCGTAACCCCGCGGACTACAACCTGTTCCATGACTTGATCCTCCGGGACGACCAGCGTGCCGCTGGAATTGTTGAAGCTGGAACGCACGTGGATCACCACGCCAAATTTAGAAGCAAGTTCCACGCTACGACTGTGCAGGACGCCGGCGCCCAGTCGCGCCAGTTCCAGCATTTCTTCATACGCAAGGCGCTCGATTTTGCGCGCTGATGCTACCTTGTTCGGATCGGTGGTATAGACGCCATCGACATCCGTATAGATTTCGCATTCTCTGGCCTTCAAAGCGACGGCCAGAGCCACGGCGCTGGTATCGCTGCCCCCGCGACCCAGCGTATAGATCGTATGCTGATCGTCGACCCCTTGAAAGCCGGCAACAATGCATACCTTGCGCAGCAGCAGTTCTTGCTGCAGTCGAGTGGTATCGATGTCCGTGATGCGCGCGGTGCTGTGCTGGGCGTCCGTTCGGATGCGCACCTGACCGCCCGTAAAGGAGATGGCCGGAACGCCAATGGCTTCCAGGGCCATGGCCACCAGCGCAATGGACACCTGCTCCCCTGTGGACAGGAGCATATCCATCTCGCGGCGACTGGGCGACGCAGTGACCGACGCCGCCAGCTCAATCAGGCGGTCGGTCGTATGACCCATCGCCGATACAACTACGACAACATCGTCGCCGTCATCGTGGTATCGTTTGATACGACTGGCCACATTCTTGATGCGCTCGGCGTCCATCACCGAGGTTCCGCCGTACTTTTGCACAATCAGCGCCATGAGATGGCGGTCAGGGTTGGCAGGCGGGCGCGACCGGCAAACAAAATAGAAAAGCCAGGCCCGGGCGCCAGAGCGGAAAGAGGCTGCGCGCCCTGCCGCTTATGTCGGTCTGCGTGGCATGAGTCAAACGCTGATCGAAATTCGCTTTGGCGACATTTGCACGGCGCCAGTAGATGCCATCGTCAATGCGGCCAACAGCAGACTGCTATCGGTCTAGCTTACAATTGGGGCGCAGTCTGGGGGCGCGCACCATTGCCTTTCCGGCAATTTCCACCGGCGCCTACGGCTTCCCCCCTGGAAGCTGCAACCTCCATTGCGATCGCAGCCGTCCGTAAGGAGCTATCTGTCCCCGGACCGGAGTTGGATCGGCTCATTTTTTCCGTCTACAGTCAGGAGGCAAAGAAATGCTACGAACGTAAGCTTTCTGCCGAATAATAAGACAGTGCCGGTACAGTTTGTCCGGCCATTTGTTTGGTTCGCCGCAGATTTGCACTACAGGCGGATCAGAGGGGGTAGAATGAGCAGAATAGCCAAGCTTGCGACGGCCGTGGCCATCGCCTTTCCGGCGGCTTTGTTCGCCGAAGACGAGCTCCCGCCAGCCAGCGTGGATGTAAGCCTTCAGTTTGTATCCAACTACGTCTGGCGGGGCTACGACCTGTACCAGAACTATGCCTCGCAGCAGGGCCGCGCCTACGGCAGCGCCAGCGGGGCTCTTGCCTTTCAGCCATCGATCACGGTGAATACTCCGGTCGAGGGTCTATACGCCAATGCGTGGATGAGCATTGCCATGCAGGGTCGCCAGGATACAGACACCGACCAGCTCTTGCAGATCGGTCCTGGCCTTAGCGGCAACGATGCCAACGGCAATTTGCAGGGCGCCAATCTCGTAACCCTGAGCCGCGAGGCCGGCGGCGCTTATGGTTTGCCGGAGCTCCAGGCGACCTACGACTCCTTGCTGACGACTGCCGGATTGAATGCCACCGGAGCAACGCTGCTTGAGCAGACTGCCAATGGCGGCCGAGCGCCTGGCTTCCACAAAGAGCAAAACGGCTTGCGCCGCCTCGACGAGATTGACCTTACGCTGGGTTACCAGCGCGAAACCAATGCCGGAACGTTGGGCTTTGGTTTGGTGGCCTACCTCAAACCTAACCCGGTCAACACAACGCCGACGCCTTCCAGCGAGCTGTTCCTTACTTACAGCTTTCCCGATGCGCTGTCCTTCCTTAGCACCGGCATCTATGGCGATATCCAGGCCAATACGCTTTACGTTCCCGTAACGATCGAGTTTGCCCCGGAGCCGTTCTTTTTCAGCCTGAGCGCCGGCTATGGCGTCGCGCCCGGCGTCAACAACTGGCAGGATTTGACCGGCGGCATTGGATTTGCGCTGAGCGGATTCAATGTGGGACTTTACGTAGTTTACCGTCCGACCCTGGCTTTCTTTGACACGGATACTGCAGGCCGCGATGTCCCTGCCTGGATGGTAGGCGGCTCGACGAAGTATGATGGTCTGGTTGCCGATCCTTCGAAAACCAACGGCGCGGTGAATAGCGATCTGAACAATCTGTACAAGAGCTTCCTGACGCCGCAGATAGGCAGCGTCTACAACTACACGCCGCGCCAGAAGTTACCGCGCGTTCTTTACTACCTGAACGTGGGCTACAGCTTCAGCGTTTGATCGCCGTGGCAACGGGGCCAGCCCGGACCGTCTGCTTACAAAAAAGGCAGGACCTTTCGGTCCTGCCTTGCTTTCGGCCGTTGTCGCAGCAACGTTACATGTTCTTGATCAGCGCGTCGCCAAATTCGGAGCACTTCACTTCTTTTGCGCCTGGCATCAAACGAGCAAAGTCGTAGGTTACTGTCTTTTGCGTGATCGCTTTATCCATTGCTCCAATCAATCGATCCGCGGCCTCAACCCAGCCCATATAGCGAAGCATCATTTCTCCGGATAGAATGACTGAACCCGGATTCACCTTGTCCTGGTCGGCATACTTCGGCGCCGTTCCGTGTGTGGCTTCGAAGATCGCATGCCCCGTTTTGTAGTTGATGTTCCCGCCTGGCGCTATCCCGATTCCGCCGACCTGCGCCGCCAGGGCGTCGGAGATATAGTCGCCGTTCAGGTTGAGCGTTGCGATCACATCGTATTCGGCCGGACGCGTTAGAATCTGCTGCAGGAAAGCGTCTGCGATCACATCCTTGACCATGATCTCCTTTCCGCCGGTCTTGATTTTTGTCCACGGCCCGCCGTCGACCAGTTCGCCTTTGTAAGCGCTTTTAGCCAGCCCGTAGCCCCAATCACGGAAGCCGCCTTCGGTGAACTTCATGATATTGCCTTTGTGCACCAGGGTTACTGATTTGCGATCATTGGCGATGGCGTAGTCGATGGCCGCCTGAACCAGGCGCTCCGTTCCTTCGCGACTGACTGGCTTGATGCCAATGCCAGCGCTTCCCGGAAAACGAATCTTCTTGTGCATGGCGGGGAAAGTCTGTGCAAACCATTCGATGAACTTCCTGGCGTCCGCCGTACCTTCCTGGAATTCAATGCCGGCATAAATGTCCTCGGTGTTCTCGCGAAAGATCACCATATCAATCAACTCCGGCTGCTTCACTGGACTGGGCACCCCTTGAAACCAGCGAACCGGGCGGAGGCAAACATAGAGGTCCAGTATCTGTCGCAATGCGACGTTGAGACTGCGAATTCCGCCGCCAACCGGCGTGGTCAAAGGACCCTTGATACCCACCAGGTAATCCTGGAAGGCTTTGATGGTATCGTCGGGCAGCCAGGCCTTGCCGAGATCGGAGGGATAGGTATCTTTGAACTTGTTAAAGGATTTCTCGCCGGCATATACCTCAAACCAGTGGATCTTTCGTTTTCCGCCATATGCCTTCTCGACAGCTGCATCCAGCACTCGCACAGAGGCGCGCCAGATATCAGGTCCCGTGCCGTCGCCTTCGATGAATGGAATCACCGGCTGGTCTGGAACCTGAAGCTTTCCGTTCTGAATCGAGATTTTTTCGCCGCTGGACGGCGCCTTAATGTGTTCGAATGCCATAGGTCGCACTGCCTGCTGGCAATGAACCAGTCAACCAAGAGTCGCAGCAGTCCGGACCTCGCTGTGCACAGAAAGTTGGTTGCCTGCCGCGCAAATGGGGCTGCCGTGCATTACCGGCGCCGCTTCTGAACCGGGCGCTCCATCGATTTGGGCCTGGAAAAGCGTCCTTGGGGTTTGTCCTATGCAGTGGCAGCGTTTTATGGGATTGACGCGACTGTGCGCAGCGCTGGCGGCAGTCATCTGGTTCGCTGTCGCCGAGGTCCGCAGGCTTACGCCGGAGATTGAGTTGGTGCAGGGGCGCTGGAATTTTATTCCCGGGTCGGTCCGGAGCGGCGACACAACACTGGAATGGAACGGCGCTTCACTGGCCAATGCTCGTTTTGCGATTCGCCATCTGGCAGGGTCCTCGCCGGAACTCTGGAGCAGCTTGCCAGGCGGGGGCTTTGTCGCCGCGGCAAGAGAGGGTCGGCTGCCTGGATATCATTCCGGAATTGCGGCAATTGCCGCGAGGCCCATGGCGCTTTGCTTTCGTCAAAAGGTCGACGGCATTGACCTGGCTGACGGGATTACTATTTTTGGCCGGCTGGAATGCTCTGATGGAGAAACAGGCTATCGCCTGCGGTTCTGGACCGCGTCGGATCATCGCCTGAGTTTGCAATTGCGCCTGGAAAACTCGCGATACAATCGTTCCTACCTTGCCTTCGCTTCCCGCGTGACGACCGGTCCGATCAACGGCGCCTCGCCTCCAGTCAACAAGTGGCTGCCGTCACTTTTAATTGAGAACCACGAATCTTTTTTCATTGAGCGGACGGAAAATGGCCGAGGGATCGTCGCTGTATCCTCCAACGAGCTGCGCGCCGGCATTTTGCTCGAACGAGCAGCGGGCAATCAAGCCGCCAATCCGGGCGCGGCGCGACCCAGTCGGAGTCTGATGAACTGAACTATGAACTGGCACCAGTGTAGCACCGAGCAAGCTCTGCAGGAGCTGCAGAGCAATCGCGATGGCCTGAGCAACAGCGAGGCGGCGACCAGGCTTTTGCGTGACGGTCCCAATCGGCTGCGCGGCAAGGGCAGGCGAACACGCCTTGCCATTCTTGCCGATCAGTTCAAGGATGTAATGATTCTGATACTGCTGGCGGCCGCCGTAATTTCCAGTCTGATCGGCGATCACAAGGACACGATTGTTATTCTGGTCATCGTCTTGTTGAATGCAGCGTTGGGCTTTGCACAGGAATTTCGTGCGGAATCTGCACTGGAGGCGCTGAAAAGGCTGGCGGCGCCGGCGGCGCGCGTATGGCGCGATCGGCAGCTGCAAATTGTTCCAGCGGACCAGGTGGTAGCGGGCGACGTCGTCGCCGTTGAAGCAGGCGACATGATACCTGCTGATTTGCGGCTGATTGAATCGCACTCGCTCTTGATGGAGGAGGCCGCTCTGACTGGCGAGTCGCAACCGGTGGAAAAGAGCATCGCCGTCATCAGCGGCGCGGCCCTTTCGCCAGGCGATCGTCTGAACATGGTCTTCAAGGGTTCGACGGTAGCTTATGGTCGCGGGCTGGGCCTGACGGTTGCCACTGGCATGAACACGGAGCTGGGCCGAATTGCGTTGCTGTTGCAAGAAAAGAGCGGCCCAACGCCGCTGCAGCAGCGCCTCGCTGATTTTGGCAAACGGCTCTCGCTTGCTGTCCTGGGAATTTGCGCGCTGCTTTTTGTAGTCGGTTTGATGCGCGGAGAGGCGCCGCTGCAGATGCTGCTGGTTTCTATTTCCCTGGCGGTCGCTGCCATTCCCGAGGCGCTGCCGGCAGTTGTTTCCATAGCGCTGGCGCTGGGCGCCCGCCGCCTTGCATCCAGACAAGCTTTGATCCGTAAACTGCCGGCAGTGGAAACGCTTGGTTCTGTCACCTACATCTGTTCCGACAAGACCGGTACTCTGACGCAGAATCGAATGACGGTTGTGGAAACGTATGCTGCGCAGGGCGATTGGCAGGGATTGCCATGTTCCAGCTGGCTGACCCTGGCGATGCTTCTGAATCAAGATGTTCGCCAGAGCGGCGACGAAGAGATAGGCGATCCTACAGAACTCGCCCTGTTGCGCTACGCCAGAGATCAACGATTGGAAAGCGCCGCAGAATTGCAGCGACATTTGCGCATCGACGAGCTGCCCTTTGATTCTGAACGCAAGCGGATGACCACCGTTCATCGCTACGGCGAGCGCTTCCTCTGCGTAACCAAGGGCGGCGTGGAATCCTTGCTCGCAGCATGTGCAGATGACGCGGGCGCTGCGCTGCTGCCTCTGGCGGAAGATATGGCAAATCGCGGAATGCGCGTGCTGGCCTTCGGCCTGCGTCTGCTGGACCAAGCGCCGGACGATGAGCAGCGCCTGCGACTGGAGAGCGAGCTCAGGCCGGTGGGCCTCGCGGGTATGATCGATCCGCCGCGCGATGAGGCCAGACAGGCAATTGCCGATTGTTTCACTGCTGGCATCACGCCGGTCATGATAACTGGCGACCATCCCCTGACCGCTTCCGCAATTGCTGTCAAACTCGGGATCATGCGCGATCCGGAGACAGAGCTGATCCATGGCCCGCAACTGGCGGCTTTGGATGAAACCAGTTTCGAACAGCTTGTGGAGCGTATTCGCGTTTATGCGCGAGTGGCGCCGGAACAGAAGCTACGCATTGTGCGGGCCCTGCAAAAGAAGGGTCACTATGTAGCCATGACGGGAGATGGCGTCAACGATGCGCCTGCCTTGCGTCGCGCAAATATCGGCGTCGCCATGGGGCGAACTGGAACTGACGTTTCCCGAGAAGCTGCGCATATGGTGTTGCTCGACGACAACTTCGCCACGATTTCCAGCGCCGTGCGCGAGGGTCGCCGAATCTTCGACAACATTCGAAAGTTCATCAAGTATACGATGACCAGCAACAGCGGCGAAATCTGGACCATTTTTCTGGCGCCAGTTCTGGGCTTGCCTATTCCGCTCCTACCGATTCATATTCTCTGGATCAATCTGGTAACGGACGGACTGCCAGGCCTTGCCTTTTCCAGCGAGCCGGCCGAGCCCGATGTGATGCGTCGCCCGCCGCGAAAACCGACGGAGAGCATTTTTGCTGACGGAATGGCCTGGCATATCCTGTGGGTCGGATTGCTGATGGGCGGCGTCTGCCTTGTGTTGCAGGCGTTGTCCATTTACTTCCACGTTGGACACTGGCGAACCATGGTTTTCACCGTGCTCTGTCTCTCACAGATGGGACATGCCCTGGCCATTCGCAGCGATACGCTGTCGCTGTTTCAAATGGGGCTCTCCACCAATCGTTTCTTGCTTGGCGCGATCAGCCTGACGCTCGCCCTGCAACTGGCGCTGATCTACTTTACACCTTTACATTTTGTGTTCAATACACAAAGTTTAAGTCCAACCGAACTAGCGCTTTGCCTTGCACTATCCAGCGTCGTTTTCTGGGGCGTCGAGGCAGAAAAGGCGCTGAAGCGGCGGCGCCGCCGGACGCCGCCTGTGGCATCGGGACAACAACGTCGCGACCTAAGAGCCGGTCCCAAAACCGGCTCTTAGCGAAAGGAAGTCGCGCCATTCGTAAAGCGAATGTGAGGAACGGTTGAAAAATTCGTGCGAATTCTCCAGGGAATTCGCCATTGCCGAAGGCAATGCAGCGAATTTTGAAAACCGTTCCGTTTGTCCCAAAACTCCACGGATGGAGTTTTGGGACGCGCTCTTATTTGATTGACGCGCGACATACAGGGGTCGAAGCTCCGGTATGCTCAAGCGGATTCTTGTCGCTCTGGATCCTTCCACGGAGGCGCACCACGCTCAGCAGCGCGCTCTTGCGCTGGCCGCGGAATTTAAGGCGGAAATCCTTGCCCTTGGCATTGTCGATGAACCGGGCATTACTGAGCCCGAACTTGTGCCGCCGGGCGCAGCCGAATTCCATCAGCAAAAAGTGCATACCCTCCTGCAGCGCGGCGAGGAAAGAGCGCAGCAGCTGATCAAGAACTTCAGCGATCAATGTCAGCAGGCTGGCGTACGCTGCACAGCTCACAAGCTGCACGGCAAGCCGGCGGAAGTCATAGAGGAAGAGGCATTTCGTTGCGACCTATTTGTATCGGCGCAGCATCCGCACTTGAAGCACATTACTCAGGATGAAGCCTGCGACACATTGCCCGCGGCGCTGCGAAAACTGGCTCGCCCGACGCTGATTGTTCCTTCCGTGCAGCACCCCGGGAACGGAGTCATGATTGCAACGGACGGCAGCCCTCAGGCTGCGCGCACCATTCAGCTCTTTGCCCTGTTAGGCTTGGCTAACGGCAGGCAGGCGACGGTCGTATCCATCCACGATGATCAGAGCCGCGCCAGCGCCCAATGCACAGCGGCGGCAGAATACCTGCGTTCTCATGGAGTAGCCGTAACGGAATCGCCCACTGCTTCCAGGGAGCCGCCGATGGACGTGCTTCTGGATCTGGCAAATGCCGCCAGGCCCGAAGCCGTGGTGATGGGCGCCTTTGGCGTGTCCGGCCTGCGCGAATTTTTCTTTGGTTCGGTTACCCAGAAGATGCTGGAAAAATGCCCATCGCCCATCTTTGTTTACCATTGATAGCGAAGGAATGACCGGCGACCGCGCGTAGCCCGGAGGCGAGCGAGCTTATGTCGCCCATCCAGAGCGCCTTTTTTTCAGGAAGCGCTTGCCCCTTGCATCTTCCCTGGGTCATCCTGAAAAAGTAGCGCGGCTTTTTCCGTCTCACATAAAGACGGCTTCGCATTTGTGCGTCGGCCGGCGCGGCGCATGACTATGGCAAAGCCGGGAAGTGAATCGATGCGAGCGTTGATGCGGCCCCAGGGGGCCCTTTCGCTGCTTTACCTTGCGCTGCAATACGCAATCTGGGCCGCCGCTGCCGCCTTGAGCTTCTGGCTCGACCACTGGCTGGCCTACATTCTCGCCTGCTGGATCATTGGCGGACGCATGGTGGCGCTGGCCGAAGTTCTTGGACACGACTCTGTGCATTACAACCTCTTTCGCAAACGGGAATGGAATCGCTGGCTGGAATTCCTGTGGTTTGCGCCAGTTTTTGAAAATTGGAACAGTTATCGTGAGGTGCACAACAATCATCACCGCGGCCTGCTTTCACCCATTGATCCGGCGTGGCAGGATTATCGCCGCTGGGGTTTGCACGAACGCTCGTGGAATCCCGTTTGGGTTTGGTTTATCCGACCGTGGCTTTTCTTTGATACGCTCTACCTGATTCAAGAAGTCATTCGCGGCCTCTTACAGGACAGCGCCTATCGCTGGCGAACACTGGGCTACTGGCTTATTGTGGGAATTGTCTGCTGGTCGATGGGCGCCCTGGACCTTCTCGTTTACTACTGGATTATTCCCGCTTTGTGGACCTATCCGGCGCTGATCTTTTATGGAGAGGTGGGCGAGCACTTCGGCGTGCGCCGCGGACAATCACGCATCACGCTCGGGTTACTGGAGTATTTATTCATCAGTCCACACAACGATCGCTACCATGCGATCCATCACCAGTACCCGCGGATTCCCTGTTATCGGCTGAGGCAGGCGGCGGCGCTGCTGGGCAATCCCAAGGATGCGGAGATCAGCAACGGTTTTCTTGACCTCTACAGGAAGGTTTCAGCCCAGGCGCGCCGGCAGTCCGCCGCGCCAATCGACCGACCGCCGCCATTGGGCGTTGCCGAGCCGGCAAACGGACGTTGAGTTTCAGGGCTCGGAAGTGTGGGAGCTACTGGAATCGAACCAGTGACCTCTTGCATGTCAAGCAAGCGCTCTAACCAGCTGAGCTAAGCCCCCGTTGCAGAATCTCGGTCATCTCTTTTGCCAGAGAACCATGGTCAATTCCCTTTTCAGCGACCAGCTAGCGCAGCTGAAGACCGCTGGCTTCAGCAAGCTGACTGAATGCCTCGGCCGCTGGCATCTTCAGGCAAAAATCCGCGGCCAGACTCAGCGCCGTTTTCTCGATATTGATTTCGGCAAGGAGTGCGCCGTGTTGTTTTGCAAACATGGCAAGCTGTAGGGGAATGGGCACGACGCCGCTGGTTCCGGCGACCAGAACCAGGCTCGCGCCAGCCAAAAATGAGTGAACGCGTTGCATCTGCCCGTCGTCGTAGCTTTCCCCGAACCAGAGCACATCCGGACGGCCGACCCCGCCACATGCGGGACAGCAGGGCGGAAGACTTGAAAGCGGCGCCAGCGGCAGTTCTGTCCGCTGACCGCAGACTGTGCAGCGCTGGCGCAGCAGACTGCCATGGATCTCTTCCGCCTTGCGACTGCCGGCGCGCAAGTGAAGACCGTCGACATTCTGCGTAATCAACAGGAAATCGATAGCTCCCTGCTCCATCGCCGCCAGAACACGGTGCGCCGCATTTGGTCTGGCGCCCATACACAGAGCGCGACGCCATTCATACCACTCCCAGATCAGCTGAGGATCGCGCGCAAATGCCTGTGGGGTCGCCAGATCTTCTGCGCGGTATTGCCGCCACAGCCCGCCGGCGCCCCGAAAGGTTGGTATGCCGCTTTCGCTGGAGACGCCGGCGCCGGTAATTACCGCCAGCGAGTCAGTCCGCTGCAAGGCTTCCGCTAACGCATGGATGGAATTCATCAGGCCCCGATCTTCAAGCGCAAGTGACAGCGGACGCAACCAGCGGACTGTAGATCAGGGTGCAGCTCGGTTGGCGCGGCGCTGACGGCGCCAGTAGAGGAGCAGCGCGATCAGCAATACGATCAAAAAAAGTGACAGCGCCGTGGATGTGTAGAATTGAATCCAGTTCACTGCCAGACGCCAGTTAGCGCCTAGCTGCCGGCCCAGCGATAGGAGCAGCGCATTCCAGACTACGACTCCGGTTCCAAAGCTGACCAAATAACTCAGCGGCGACATGCGCCCCAGACCGGCAACGATGCTCACAAAGTAGCGGATTCCGGCCAGAAAGCGAGAAACCACCACCAGCCAGGCTCCATAGCGCTGCAACGCTGTGCGCACACGCTCCATACGCCGGTCGGAGGATAGATCTTCGAGAAAGCGGTGCAACAAACGGGGACGGCCAATCCATTCATTGACGCGATGAGCCAGAGCGAGGACTGCGGGGCCGCTGCGGTACATGATCCAGCCCCCGGCGAGATTGCCTGCCAGGGCGCAAAGCAGACAGAGCGCCAGACTCGCTTCACCCCCGGCGCAAATGAACCCGGCAAAGATGATAATAGCATCGCCGGGGATCGGCGGAAAAACATTTTCTACCAACGAGGCCAGGAAGACCGCTACATAGACGCTCCAGGCCGGCGCGGACTGAACCCAGACAATAATCGATTCAAGATCCATTACACGTAACGCGGCTGAATGCGATCCAGCAGGCTGAGAATTCGGCTGAGACTGGCGGCCGGGTCGTACCGTTTCATTCGCGCCCTCTGTTGTGCAACGATGGACTCGCACAAATCCGGACGTTGCCAGAACTCGGCAATGATTGCAGCGGCGCGCTCCGGGCTTTCAGCGCCGAGGTCCACGCCAGCATCTTGCATCGTGTCGCTCACGGCGCTGCGCGGGCGGGTCCAGCAAAATACCGGCAAGTCGGCAGCCATTGCCTCCAGCAACGGAGCGCAAAACCCTTCATGCGAAGAGGCGCAAACGAAGGCGTCACACTCCGCATAGAGCGCTTCCAGCTCAGCGCGAGTCGTAAAGCCGCGCCATTCTATTCGGTCCTCAATACGCAACAGGCGAGCGCGATTGCGGAGCGCCGTAGCGTACAATTCCAGTCCGCGCGGGGTATCTCCGGCCAACACCAGTTGGGCGCCTGGCGCCAGGCGCGCCAGGTAGTACATCAGTTGCAGCAAGCGATCATGGCCTTTATGCGGGAGCAATCTCCCCGCAAACAGCAGCCGCAGGCTGCGACCTTGAAAGGGCGCACGTCTCCGGGCCGCTCCAGGCAAATCAGGAATTAAGAGATCAATGCGGTGCGTCGGCCCGATGCTCAAGGCCTCCAATTCGCGTGCGCTGAATTCCGACGCGGCCATCGCCAGCGCGGCTCGTCCGCTCAGCTGACGCAAATCCGATCGTGCGCGCTCCAGTTTGCCGGCCAGGGCAAGATTCCAATCGCGCAACGTTGCCGCCGGGCTCAGGTTTTGATAGTAAATAGCCAATGGCGCGCGCAACGCAAGCAACGCCGGCAGACAGTTCAATGCCATACTGTAGTGGATCAGTATACAATCGCCGCGCTGTCGACGATAGCGCTCGGGCTTTTGAGCCGGCGCCGGCGCCTGTGGATGAATCGCCTCGGCAAAGATTTTCGACTGCGAGAATTCGGCTGAGTAGCCCTGCGCTACGCCGCGATGAATTTCAGCCAGATGTTTGCTGACGGCATCATCCGGATTGATGCCCGACGCAAATTGAATGAGTCTTCCGCTCACAGTGGCAGCCGTCAACTGCGCCGGCAGAATACTGCACTGAGGCTTCCGGTACGAAAGCCCGCCGGAGCAGCGACGTGGCGCCGTTCCAGGCCGTGCAATTCCATGTAGGCGACTAAATTTGCCGGCGCCGGGCAAAGCCATTGGCTGCGCGGCACAAAGGGCGCGGCGCTTACCCCCTCATCAAAGAACAAAAGCAACGCGCCATCTCGCTTCAGGAGACGTCGCGCCTGCGCCGCCAGCAGCGGCAAATCGCGATAGTTTCCAGCGTCCAGGAGGGCGATGCAGGCAAAGCCTCCCTCCGGACCGGGTTGCAACTGCAAGGACTCCGCGTTCATCTCCTGAAAGTCTGCCGGGATTCCTTTGCTCAATCGCAGCCGCATCCCGGAGTTTCGCCCGGAGAGAATCAACCATGGCCCCTCCGGCGGATCGCCGAGAACTTCCAGAAATTGCAAGCAGGCCGCTTCGTGTTCCGGAAGCAGCGGCGCCTGCGCCGCGCCAGCGCGGTCCACAGTCGCGGATGACGCAGGGCCGCGCGCGGCGCGCGCCGCCAGATCGACCGCAGCCTCGATCTCTGTTCGTAGTGCGGCCTGAGATCGCTGCAAGGATAGCATTCCCTGCACCACTTTATGAAACGCCTGCGCCCGATTCTGCATCATTCGCTCGTGCAACCTTGCAAAGATGCTGTAGAGTTCCTGGGCCAGCGAGCGCAAAGGTCCGCGCAGGCGACGGTATTTGGCAGAGCCAAAATCCGGCGGCGGCACCGGTCGTTCAAAACTCTCGATTGCCGCTGCAGCGCTAAATACAAGTTCTGATGCTGTCGCAGCCGGCGCCAGTGTGAGCCGCGCTACGCGATCTACTTCGTCGGCGCTCAGTCCAACGCGACGCAGTCGTTCTTCCACCCGACGCTGAACCGCACTGGAATCTACGCCCGGTGCATATATGTGAAAGCCCTGGTCCACGCTGCCCGACCCGGTAGAAGACGCACTTTCACGTCTGGGGTCAATCATATTCGAGTCCAGGTCTGCGCACGGGCAGCCTCGTGTAAAAAGGCTGGCATGGTTCGCAGTTTGGGAAACCCTGGTCAAGATTTGGCGGCGGCGCCGTCGCCCGGTGGTAGATAAGAACATGGCAAAATCAGCGCTGATTACGGGCATCACCGGACAGGACGGTTCTTACCTGGCGGAGTTTCTGCTCAATAAAGGATACCGCGTTGTAGGCATGGTGCGCCGGGCATCGACGGAAACCTTTGAGCGAATCACGCACCTGCGAGACAGGATAGAGCTGCGCGAGGGCGATCTGCTGGACCAGCTCTCCCTGATCAGCCTGATCGAGTCGGTGCAGCCAGATGAAGTCTACAATCTTGCTGCGCAGTCTTTTGTTCCAACCTCCTGGACGAAGCCCCTGCTGACCGGCGAATTTACGGCACTGGGCGTGACGCGGATGCTGGAGGCAATTCGCTACGTAAATCGTAAGATTAAGTTCTATCAGGCTTCAAGTTCCGAAATGTTTGGCAAGGTGCTGGAAACTCCGCAGTCGGAAATCACGCCCTTTTATCCTCGGAGCCCGTACGGGGTGAGCAAGGTATACGGCCATTTTATCACGGTAAACTACCGGGAGAGTTTCGAGCTCTTTGCCGTTTCTGGAATTCTGTTTAACCACGAAAGCCCGCGGCGCGGAAAAGAATTCGTGACGCGAAAGGTAACCGACGGAGTGGCGCGCATCAAGCACGGTTTGGGCAAGGAACTGCGCATGGGCAACCTCGACGCCAAACGCGACTGGGGCTTCGCCGGCGATTACGTGGAAGCTATGTGGCTGATGCTGCAGCAAGCAACGCCCGACGACTATGTAATTTCCACAGGAGAAACACATACTGTTCGCGAACTGATTCAGATTGCCTTCGAACACGCAGGCCTGGACTGGGAAAAGCACGTCGTAATTGATCCGAAATTCTTCCGCCCGGCGGAGGTCGATCTTCTGATTGGCGATTGCAGCAAGGCGCGGACGAAGCTGGGCTGGAAGCCTCGCGTGGACTTTCCGGGCCTGGTCAAGATGATGGTCGACGCTGACCTTGAGCGCGTGGCCCGAGAGGTCGCGCGATCCTGAGCGGACGCGAGCCGGCCGGAACAGAGCTTGAACCGTGAGGATCACAAGTAAGGGGCGCTACGGCCTCAAGGCCATGCTGGAACTTGCCCGCCTGGGCGATGAACAGCGCCTGCTGAAGACGCGAGAAATTGCGGAGCGTCAGAGCATTCCGCTGAAGTATCTGGAACAGATCATCAATACCCTGAAACGTCAGGGGCTTGTGGCCAGCGTCCGCGGCAGCGAAGGCGGCTATCGTCTGGCGCGCCCTGCAGCGGAGACTACTGTATTTGAGATTCTGCAGGCGTTGGAAGGCGACTTGAGCATCGTCGACTATAGCGATCCTTCCTGGGGCCCTGACCAGGGCGTCTTCTGGACAGAACTCGAAACCCGTATCCGCAGCATTCTGATGATTCCCTTGAGCGAATTCGCGGCGGCCGGTCGAGCGGCAGAAGAGTCGCTGATGTTCTACATCTAAGCTGCAGGCGATCGCCAGAGCAGCAGCCAGTACAACCAGAAGGCAGGAATCTCGCGCGCTACCAGCGCCGGCAACTTCACGATCACCAGACTGGGCAGCGCATACTGCAGCTCCAGTCGTAATCCCAGGCGCAGGCCCTCCATCTCGATGCGCGGCAAATGATAGAACTGGCTGACTGCCACAATGCGCCGACATGAGTATTGACCGGCAAGCTGTCTTAAATTCGCCACGCTGGCCGAGGTACTCAGGCCAGATTCATCGGCCACCAGCCGATGTGCGGCAATACCGCGGTTTGTCGCATAATCAGCCATGGCCTGGACTTCGCTGCGCGGTCCCTCGGCAGGTCCTCCGGAAAGTATCAGGCGCGCTTCGGGATTGGCAAGGGCGTAGTTGCTTGCCGTTCGGATGCGATCCAGCAGCGCCGTGGACATGCGACCATCGGCGTAGGTGCGAGCGCCAAACACAATCAGGCAGTCAGCGTGCGGCGCCGCGCGCCGGCCCCAGGCCGCCGCCATACGTAGCAGCGGCAGCATACACAGCCAGAGACACAAATAGATCGCGACGCTTGCACGGAAGCTCCTCGAAATCCATCGCCGCGATTGCCATCGATTCCAGAGAAGGACGCTCATGCTCCATGAAGCAACCCCGGCCAGCAATGCAGTCCGGACCTTGTCCACAGGCGGCCAGGGAAGCAGCAGTCGCCACGCCGAAACGGCAGGCGGGAAGAGCGCCAAAAGGCCGCCCACGGCCCAGACCAGTCCAGAAACAACAAGGGCCGCAATGCCTGCGGCCCTGATCGAAGTCTTGAGGCGGCCAGCAGCCGGCGCCATCGAGATTCGCCTATTCGAAATCCGTATCCTTTTTCTTGCGACGGAAGCGGTCATACCACTTGCCTTCGCGCTTGCGCGATTCGTCGCGGGGGCCCTGCCCTTCGCCGCCGGCGGCGCGGGTCTTCCGGTCGCGCACGCGGCGCACCTTTTCTTTACGATCAACCAGCTCGAGTATGCTCATTTGCGAGCTGTCCGACTGCCGTTCCGGAAGATGAATGATGCGCGTATATCCGCCGGCCCGGTCCTTGAAGCGCGGGGCGATGTCTTCCAAAAGCTTTTTCAGAATGTCCTGATTGCGTACATGCTTTAGCAACTCGCGCTTGTGGTGCAGCAACTTATGCGCCTCTCCGCTCTGCACGCCGGCCTGGCGTGCGCGCGTGATTAGTTTTTCCGAATAGCTGCGCAGGGCTTTGGCGCGGGCCCGCGTGGTTATGATGCGCTCATGCTCAAAAAGGCTGGTAGCCATATTGCGCAGCATTGCGCCGCGGTGGGCGTGGCGACGGTTGAGCTTTGCCACTGCATTGCGTTTATTCATGATTTCCTACCAAATCCAATCCAGACGCGGCCATCAATCGCGTGTAGCGAAGAAATCGCGCATGCCAAACTCGAGGTTGATTTCCGCCAGCTTTTGACGAATCTCTTCCACGCACTGGATGGAGTAGTGACGCGACTTTTTGAGTTCCTCTTCAGTCCTCTTCACCAGGTCAGCGACATATTCGATTTCGAGACTTTTCAGGACGGAAAGGGAGCGAACGGAAAGATCCAGTTCTTCTACATGCTTCTCCAGGTTGCCGCGCAGCGTTTCCTCGATCTCGCTGGTCTCTTCCTCGACCTCCTCCGGCTCCTCTTCAAAATTGATGAATACCGTCAGATGCTCTTTCAATATTTTTGCGGCCTGCGCCAGAGCGTCTTCGGGGGCCAAGGATCCGTCGGTCCAGAGTTCGAGAGTAATCTTTTCGTAGTCGGTACGCTGACCAACGCGCGTCTCGGCCACCTGAAAGTTTACGCGGCGGACGGGAGAAAAGAGCGCATCGACAGGAATCGTACCGATCTCGTCGATATTCTTCTTGAGCACTTCGGCCGGAACATAGCCGCGGCCGCGCTCAAACTGCAGATCCATGATCAAATTGGCGTCTTCGTTGAGAGTGGCCAGATGCAGATCGGGGTTCAGAATCTGGATCTGGCTGTCCACAGCCAGATCCGCGGCGCGCAGCACGCCGGCACCCCGCTTTTCAATGTGAATGACCTTGGGCTCGTCGCGGTTTTCCGCATCGTAATGCGCCCGAACCTGTTTCAGGTTCAAAACCAGACGCACCACGTCTTCGACTACGCCTTCGATCGTTGAGAATTCGTGAGGCACGCCTTCGATCTTTACAGCGGTAATGGCGCTGCCCTCGATGGAAGACATCAGCGCGCGACGCAAGGCATTGGCCACAGTCATGCCAAAGCCGCGCTCAAAAGGTTCAGCAGTGAAGCGCCCGTATCCCGGCTGACTGGCGTCCTGGGCAAACTCTATCTGGCGGGGGCGTTTCAGTCCGCGGAGCAAATGTTTTGGTGACAACTGCGTACTCCTGTGACCGCGACCATGCGGCGATAATTGCTGATTGAAATCCGACCGTTAGACGCGACGGCGTTTGCGCGGCCGACAACCGTTGTGCGGCAGCGGCGTAATGTCCTTAATAGACCGAATATGGATGCCCTCATTGGCAATGGCCCGGATGGCCGACTCTCTGCCAATCCCCGGTCCTTTTACCAGCACCTCGACTTCGCGAACGCCGTGTTCGCGCGCCTTCTCCGCGGCATCGCGAGCTGCCATCTGCGCGGCGTAGGGAGTCGACTTGCGCGATCCCTTGAAGTTCATGTGGCCTGCGGAGGACCAGGAAACTATATTCCCGCTTGGATCCGCAATGCTGATGATCGTATTGTTAAATGAAGCCTGTATATGAACGCGGCCGCGAACGACGTTCTTCTTTTCCTTCTTGCGACCGCTCTGTTGCTGCTGCTGCGACATCTTCCCTGTGCTCCCGATCAGCCTTTACTTGGCGCCTTTTTCTTACCGGCGACGGTCTTACGCTTGCCCTTGCGCGTGCGCGAATTGGTTCGCGTGCGCTGACCGCGAGCTGGCAGACTGTTGCGATGCCTCAAGCCGCGATAGGAGCCGATCTCCATCAGCCGCTTGATGTTCAGCTGCGTTTCAGTCCGCAGATCGCCCTCTACACGATAGCGGGAATCAATGATCTTTTTGATTGCATTGACCTGCTGCTCGTCCAGATCGCGACAGCGTATTGTATGATCGACGCCAGCGTCTCCGAGGATCTTCCGCGAGGAAGTAGGGCCGATGCCAAAGATATAGGTCAGCCCAACAATGACTCGCTTCTCATTGGGCAGTTCAACGCCTGCAATACGCGCCATATTCTTACCGATCCTACCCTTGCCGCTGCTTGTGACGCGGATTGCTGCAAATGATACGCAAGACGCCGCGACGCCGGATGATCCGGCAATTGCTGCACATCGGTTTCACTGATACTCGAACTTTCATAGTGCGTTCAATCTGGCCGTATCGGCCTACTTCTTCCGGTATGTAATTCGCCCGCGCGTCAGGTCATAGGGAGAAAGCTCAACAACAACCTTGTCGCCAGGCAGAATGCGAATGTAGTGCATACGCATCTTTCCTGATATGTGCGCCAGCACCTTGTGGCCGTTATCCAGCTCCACCCGAAACATGGCATTGGGCAGCGGTTCCACCACTGTCCCTTCGACCTCTATCGCTTCTTCTTTCGCCACGATCGCAAAAACGCCCCTGAGGAGCAAATTTAACCATGAATGCCGGCCCCCTGGAAGCCGTCACCTGGATTCTATTCGACAGACTGAAATTTGAATCTCGACTCAGCCGCCAGCGGCCTTGAGAATCAAATTGATGCGCTCCGTTATCTGGTCCATTCCGCCCAGCCCATCAATCTCCCTGAGAATGCCGTGCTTACGATAGTATTCGATCAACGGCCGAGTTTGGTCATTGTAAGTCTTCAGGCGGCTCTTGATTACAGGTTCCGTATCGTCGGCGCGGCCCTCTTTGCGAGCTCTCTCCAGCAGTCGGCGCACCAGCTCGTCGTCAGGAACCGCCAGATTGAGCGCCAGGTCCAGCTTCTGGCCGGATTCGGCCAGCATTTTGCCGAGGGCGTCAGCCTGTTCAAGGGTCCGCGGAAAGCCGTCGAGAATGTAGCCTTTTTGAGCATCCTCTTCGGCCAGACGATCCTTAACGATGCCAATCACTACTTCGTCGGGCACGAGCTTTCCGGCGTTCATATACTCTTGCGCCTTCTTGCCCATTGCCGTGCCGCTCTTTACAGCAGCGCGAAGAATTTCGCCGGTGGATATCTGCGGGATACTGTAGCGATCGCAAATGAGCTGAGCCTGCGTGCCCTTGCCGGCGCCCGGCGGTCCCATAAACAATAGTTTCATGCTTCTAGCCCCCTGCCGCGAACCGGATGCGCCTCAGGCGCTGCGACCGCGGATCCGACCCTTTTTCATGAAGCCGCTATAATTGCGCATCAACAACTGTGATTCGATTTGCTTCAGGGTATCCAGGGCCACTCCCACGATAATCAGCAGTGACGTGCCGCCAAAGGTATAGGCCAGGCTGCTCACCGTAGTGTTGCTTTGCAGCTTCAACAAGTTCAACACGAAGAAGGGCGCCAGCGCCAGGCCGGCGAGGAAGAAAGCGCCCGGCAGGGTAATGCGATTGAGTACGAACTCAATGTAGTCCCTGGTGTGGCTGCCCGGACGAATTCCCGGAACAAAGCCGCCGTGCTTCTTCAGATTCTCTGCCAGGTCCTGCGGATTGATCTGAATAGCGGTATAGAAGTAGGCGAAAAAAATGATCAACGCCGTATAGATGAAGTAATACGGCAGCTGCTTGTACACCACGGGGTTCAGCGGGTTCATCCATTCCTGGATGACGCGCCAACCAATCCAGCTGGCATTCTCCTGACCCAGGTATTCGACAACGGTTTGCGGGAAAAGCAAGAGCGAGGAGGCGAAAATGATCGGCATCACATTAGCCGAATTCAATTTGAAGGGAATGCTCTGGCTGCGCGCTTGAACCATGCGGCGGCCCTGCATCTTCTTTCCGTACTGAAGAGGAACCTTCCGCACTGCAGTCGTTAAAACCACCGTGAATGCAATCAGCGCTATGAAAACGATAACCAGAATAATGACAGTGAAGGCATTCACTGCCCCGGTCGGATCGTTCATCATCTGAAAGATCATCGCCGGCAGCTGGGCGACGATACCAGCGAAGATAATCAGCGAAACGCCGTTGCCAATTCCGCGTTCCGTAATCTGCTCGCCCATCCACATCAAGAACATCGTCCCGACGGTGATGGTGATGATTCCCAGCGCAACGAAGTAGGCCGCCGGCATTTGCTGCGAGACCAGCGGTTCGCCCAGGCGGTTTGTAATCGACTCCGACGTCTTCAGAATGAAGTAGGCTTGAACGGCGCAAAGAACGATCGTCCCATATCGGGTGTACTGATTGATCTTCTTGCGCCCCTCTTCGCCTTCGCGTTGCAGTCGCGCCAGCGGCGGAATGACAACCGTGAGCAAGTTGATAATAATCGAGGACGAAATATAGGGCATGATGCCCAGACTGAACACCGACAACTTAAACAAAGCGCCGCCGGCAAAAACGTTGACCACATTCAGGAGCGACTGCCCCGGCGGGCGAGCGTTTGCAAGGGCATAGGGATTGACGCCCGGAATGGTTATGAAGGTTCCCAGACGATAGAGGACCAGCAGGCCTATAGTAAATAGAACCTTGTTTCGCAGGTCCGGAATTCTAAAAATGTTGATCAGCGCGCTCATCAAGTTCCTCTGAAGAGAGGCGCGTCCCCCGAGCGACGCACCCGGCTAAAAGTCAGCTGGCTGCTGCTGCCTTCTTTTTTGCAGCGCGCTGTTCAGCGCCCAGCTCACGTTCCGTGCAGGCGCCGCCTGCCGCTTCGATCTTCTTTCTTGCAGATTCGGAAAATGCGTCCGCAGTCAACTTCAGCGCTTTCTTAATTTCTCCAGTTCCGAGTATCTTAATGCGATGCAAAGGATCTCGAATCAGGCCCGCAGCGAAGAGTTCCTGCGGCCCGACTGTGCCGCTAACTGTGGACTTCTCCAGACGATAGAGATTCACTTCCTGGACAATGTCCACGAAAGGCCGCCGGAAGCCGCGTTTGGGCAAGCGCATGCGAATGGGCATCTGGCCGCCTTCAAAGCCTCGCTTGCGCGAGTAACCGCTGCGCGCCTTCTGACCTTTATGACCGCGGCCGCTGGTCTTGCCGGAGCCAGAGCTGTGGCCCCGACCAATGCGCCGTTTCTTTTTACGGCTGCCGGGGACCAGACTGACCTGGCTGGCGGCTGACTTCCGCGCGGGTTTGGCCTTTTTCTTGGCCGGCAGCAAGGATGCGTAGTTCAGGATTTCTTTTTTTGCCATCTCAGGCCTTCTCGACTTTGATCAAGTAGCCAACTTGCAGCAACATTCCCTTGATAGCAGGGGTCGTCTTATGCTTGCGGCTGGCTCCAGTATAACGCAAACCCAGGGCTCGCAGGGTGCGACGGTGCGACGGATGCCGCCCGATGGAGCTTTTCAACAGCGTCACTTTTACTTCTTCGCTCATCCTTCGACTCCGGGCGTCAGAACTTAAAGATCCTGACCAAACAGTTGACGCAAACTGATGCGACGCTTGCCCGCGCTAACAATTGGCGTCTCCAGTTGCTGCAGCGCGTCCATCGTGGCGCGCACCACATTGATTGTGTTTTTCGATCCGACGACCTTACTCAAAATATCATGAACGCCGGCCTGCTCGACGACCGAACGCACTGCTTCGCCGGCGATAATCCCCGTTCCCGGGCTTGCCGGTCGCAGCATAACACGCGTCGCTTTGAAGGCGCCATGCACCTCATGCGGCAGCGTGCGCTTGCGGGTCAGACTCACTTTGCGCATATTGTGACGAGCTTGCTCGATGGCCTTGCGAATGGCATCGGGTACTTCATTGGCCTTTCCCAATCCAATTCCCACCTGACCGGCGCCGTCGCCGACAACGGCCAGTGCGTTGAAGGAAAAGCGGCGGCCGCCTTTGACCACCTTGGAAACACGGTTGATGCGAACTACTTTCTCAACCAGTTCGCGTTCGCTTTCGATACCCGCTTGCATCATAACTTTAGAACTCCAGTCCCTTTTCACGAGCGGCATCGGCAAGAGCCGCCACGCGACCGTGGTATATCAAACCCCGACGATCGAGCACGACTTGCTTGATGCCCTTGGCAAGCGCTCGCTCGGCAATGACTGCGCCCAACGCCGCCGCACACTCTTTGTTCTTCCCGCGTTTGCTGAATCCCTTTTCGGCCGTGCTGGCGGCGGCAAGGGTTTTGCCTGCCAGGTCGTCCACGACCTGGCAATGGATGTACTTGTTCGAACGATTCACGACGAGCCGAGCGCGAGGCGTCTTGGGCTTGATCGCATGGCGCACCCGTTCCACTCGACGCGACTTGCGATTGCGCTTTTGTTCCAGACGATTCATTTCATTCTCCGCGAGTCAGACTCGCCCTACTTCTTACCCGCTTTTCCGGCCTTCCCGGCCTTGCGACGAATGGTTTCATCCGCGTATTTGACCCCTTTGCCCTTGTAGGGCTCCGGCGGACGCAAGGCCCGGATTTCTGAGGCGACCTGCCCCAGCTTTTGCTTATCAATGCTTTTCAGATCAATTTTGGTCTGGTCCGTGACCGTCGCTGCAACCGCAGCAGGCAATGCGTAGCGGACTTCGTGCGAATAGCCAAGTGAAAAGACCAGTTCCTTTCCCTTGAGCTGCGCGCGATAGCCTACTCCGATCAGCTCCAGTCGCTTCTCCCAGCCTTTGCTGACGCCCAGTACCGTATTTTGCAGCAGAGCCCGCGCCGTGCCATGCAGAGCGCGCAGCTCTCGTTCGTCATTTGCACGACGCAACTCAAGTGCGCCATCCTTCTGCTCCAGGCTGATGCCTGCAGGCAGCGGCGACTGAAGCTCGCCCAGCGGACCTTTCACCGCAATTGCGCCATCCCTTAAGGAGACAGTGACGCCCGCCGGCATGTTGATCAGGGCTTTCCCTACCCGAGACATAGAATCACTCCCTTTCCCGCTTACCAAACCCGGCAGAGAACTTCGCCGCCGATATTCAATTTACGCGCTTTGCGCCCCGTCATTACACCCTGAGAGGTGGAGATGATCGAAATGCCCAGATTATTGCGCACAGGCCGCAGCTTTTCAGCGGCAGTGTAGAAACGTCGTCCAGGTCTGGAGACGCGTTCAATCTGCCGGATTACCGGGCGCTTATCGGCATACTTCAGCTTGACCTCGATATCGGTCTTGTTGCTGGCCTTGCGCAGCTGGTATTCGTCGATAAAGCCTTCCTTCTTCAGGATATCCAGGATCGCGACCTTCAGCCGCGAACCGGGAAAGCTTACCGAGGGATGACCGGCGCGACTGGCGTTCCGGATTCTGGTGAGCATATCTGCAATTGGATCTGCGAGACTCATTCTTCGCCTCTTACCATGAGGATTTCAACACGCCGGGAACCTGGCCAAAACCGGCAAGTTTTCGGAAACAGATGCGGCACATATCGAAACGGCGCAGGTATGCCCTGGGCCGACCGCAGAGCGGGCAGCGATTGTAGGCCCGCACCTTAAACTTCGGCTTCCGCTTGTGCCGCTCAACGACTGATTTCTTTGCCATACTGCGCCTGGTTCCTCAAATTACTTTCTGCATACCTACTTCTTCTTGAACGGCATTCCGAGGCGGGTCATCAGCGAACGCGCTTCCGCATCGGTCTTTGCCGTGGTAGTAAAAGTCAGGTTCAAACCATGATAACTATCGACTTTATCCACATCGATCTCTGGAAAGATAATTTGCTCCTTGATCGACATGTTGTAGTTTCCGCGGCCATCAAAGCCGTCGGGGTTGATGCCCTTGAAGTCGCGCACACGAGGCAGCGCTACGAACACCAACCGCTCCAGGAATTCATACATGCGCTTACCACGCAGCGTAACTTTAGCGCCGATTGCCGAACCCTCGCGAAGCTTGAATCCAGCTATAGACTTCTTGGCCCGCGTCTTCACCGGGCGCTGCCCGGTGATCAGGGCCATTTCTTCGATGGCCGTCTCATAACCCTTCGGATTGGCCGGAGCATCGCCCATGCCAATGTTGAGCGTAATCTTCTCCAAGCGCGGCACCTGCATCACTGAGCCGTACTCAAACTCTTTGAACAACTCGGGGGCCACTGCCTCGCGATACTTTTTATAGAGAACGCTCATTACTTCTCAGCCTTTTCCTTAATCTCACGCGTCTCTTTTTTGCTGCGAACGACGCGTTTGCGCTCGCCCGCTTCACGAAGATAGCCAACACGCTTCCCGCTTTTTGTCTTCGCATCGTAGAACATTACATTGGAGATCGGGATGCCAAACTCCATTTCCAGAACGCCGCCTTTAGGATTTTCCTGCGTGGGACGCTGAAAGCGCTTCACCTTGTTCAGGCCTTCGACGACCACGCGGTCGCGCTTCTTATCTACGAAGCGAACGGCGCCGCGCTTCCCCTTTTCTCGACCGCTGATTACGATCACTTCGTCGCCAGCCTTGAGCCGCACTTTACGGCGCTTTTTGGCTTCCATTTCTCTGCTGTCTAGTGCCATGTCCGTTCCCGCCCTGCGTCCCTAGAGTACTTCCGGCGCCAGCGATACGATCTTCATAAACTTCTTATCGCGCAATTCACGGGCTACGGGCCCAAAGATGCGCGTGCCTCGCGGATTCAGCTTTTCGTCAATAATAGCACAGGCGTTGTCGTCGAAGCGAATGTAGGAACCATCCGTTCGCCGAATTTCTTTGCGCGTCCGCACAACCACCGCCTTTTGCACGGCCTTGTTGTGCACCTTCTTGCCGGTTCCGTCCTTGAGGCCGTAAGCCGGGATCGCGTCCTTGATCGCGACGACGATGATATCGCCAACAGTTGCATAGCGACGCCGCGTTCCGCCAAGAACCTTAATACACTGCACGCGGCGCGCGCCGGTGTTGTCCGCTACGTCCAGAAAGGTTTCAACCTGAATCATGCCTCGGCCTCCGCCTTTTCGATGATCTTCAGCAGGCGATGACGCTTGTCAGCGGACAGCGGACGCGTCTCAATTGCCTGCACGAGGTCTCCGGACTTGCATTCATTCTTCTCGTCGTGGATTTTTACCCGACGCGAACGACGCATAGGCTTGGACAGATAGGGGTGCGTGCGCACCGTTTCGACCAAGATCACGCGCGTCTTGTCCATCTTATCCGAGACCACCCGCCCCTGGACGATGTTTTCTCGCTTCTGCTTTGCTTCCGACATCTTACTCTGGTCTCGCTCTTAATTGCTATTTCTTCTTCTTGCGTCCGCTGGAGGCCTTTTGCGTAGCCTTACCCTGTGCACGCTCTTGAGTGACAGTGAGGATCCGCGCGACGTTGCGCTTCAAGCGACCAACGCGCGCCGGGTTGGGCAGCGACCGAGCGACAGCAAAATTGAAACGAAGCTCCATCAATTCGCGCCGCGAATCGACCAGCTGCTTCTTCAGTTCTTCGTCACTCATTTCGTGGAAGGGGCTGCCCATAGTCAATGTCCGTCTGTATCCTTGCTCTAGATGACTTCTTTCTTAACAAAGCTTGTGCGCAGCGGCAACTTGTGCGCTGCGAGTTCCAGCGCTTCGCGCGCCGCCGCTTCGTCAATGCCGCTCATTTCAAACAGCACCCGACCAGGATGGATTCGCGCCACCCAGAATTCCGGAGCGCCCTTGCCCGAACCCATGCGCGTTTCGGCCGGCTTTTTGGTGACCGGATAATCAGGGAAAATCCGAATCCACATCTTACCGCCGCGCTTTACGCGACGGGTCATGGCGCGACGCGCAGCCTCGATCTGACGAGCGCTGAGATTGCCGCCGGTCATTGCCTTCAGACCGTATTCGCCGAAGGCCACGGTGCTGCCGCGGTGGGCCTTACCCTTCATACGGCCGCGTTGCCGTTTTCTATATTTTACTCGCTTTGGCGCCAGCATGACTGCTTATCCTTCTTATCGCTTTGCGACTCAGCCCGTTCGACGGCGAACTGCGTACTGATCCTCTTCTTCTTTCTCAACCCCTGGCAGCAGGTCGCCGTGGTAGGTCCACACTTTCACCCCGATCATGCCGTAGGTAGTCTTGGCTTCGCTATGAGCATATTCTACACGACCGCGCAGCGTATGTAGCGGAACTCGTCCATCTTTGTATTGCTCGGCGCGGGCCATATCGGCGCCGTTCAAGCGTCCGGAAACGCCAATCTTTACGCCGTCCACGCCGCCGCGCATTGCGCCGCGAAGCGCCTGCTTCATAACCCGGCGGAAGGGCATCCGCTGCTCCAGCTGCTGTGCAATCGTATCAGCAATTACCTGCGCGACGGTTTCTGGCTTCTTGACTTCGACAATGCCTACAGCGATCGGCTTCTGGACGCGCCTTTTCAGCTCGGACTTCAGCTGCTCGATGCTTGCTCCTTTCTGCCCGATGATCATACCGGGACGCACAGTGTGAATGCTTACATTGATTTTTTCCGGGAAGCGCTCGACAACAATGCGTACAATGCCCGCGCGCTTGAAGCGCTTCTGGATCAAGCGCCGCAGCATCAGATCCTCATGCAGGTTCTTGCGGTATTCCTCTTTGGAGAACCAAACCGAATCCCAGCTTCGGGTAATGCCAACTCGCAGACCAACTGGATTTACTTTTTGTCCCATCTAAGATTCCTCGCGCCTTACTTGTCGCCAAGCACCACAGTGATGTGACTGGTGCGCTTCAGTATGCGCACCCCGCGCCCTTTGGCGCGCGCCCGCCAGCGCTTCATCACCGGTCCGCCGTCGATATAGAGCTTCTTCACAAATAGCTGATCATCGCGCACCGCATCGCTCTGCACACTGGCGTTAGCTCGCGCCGATTTCAGCGCCTTTTCCAGCATGCGCGCGCCCTTCCGCGGAATGAAGCGCAGGATGTCGACAGCCTCAGGGTATGAAAAGCCGCGTATTTCGTCCGCTACCAGGCGGACCTTTCGCGGACTGATCATCAGAAAGCGCGATACAGCCTTGCTTTCCATTATTTCTTCACCTTCTTGTCCTGCGAGGTATGACCGCGAAAGGTCCTGGTCGGCGAAAATTCGCCAAGCTTATGACCCACCATATTCTCGTTGATATAAACAGGAATGAACTTTGCCCCGTTGTGCACCAGCACGGTGTGACCGATCATTTCCGGAAAAATAGTGGAACGACGCGACCAGCTTTTGAAGGGCTTGCGGTTGTTCTCATTGTTCATCTTCGTGATGCGAGCCATCAGATGCTCTGCCACGTAGGGTCCTTTTTTCAATGAACGGGCCATATGCTTCTACTTCTCAGGTGTTGCTCAACGTCCGATGCGCTTATTCACGCGGCGTTGAATGATAAAATTGTTCGATGGTTTATTCTTTTTGCGCGTTTTGTAGCCGCGGGTCGGCTGGCCCCAGGGCGTAACCGGATGACGGCCGCCAGAGGTCTTGCCCTCGCCGCCGCCCAGCGGGTGATCCACAGGGTTCATGGCGACGCCGCGCACGTGCGGCCGCCGTCCCAGCCAGCGCTTACGTCCGGCCTTACCAAGGCTCACCAGGTTGTGTTCGCGATTGCCGACTTCGCCAACCGTCGCCCGGCAGCGGCAATGTACGCGTCGTGTTTCCCCGGAGGGCATCTTGAGAATACTGTAGTCGCCATCGCGGCCGGCAATCGTGGCGAAGGATCCCGCAGAGCGAGCAATCTGCCCGCCTCGCCCTGGCTGCATTTCGATATTGTGCACAGAAGAACCGACCGGGATTTTCTCCAGCGGCAGCGCATTACCTGGACGAATCGGCGCATCGTCAGCCGAAAGCACGGTTTGGCCGCGTTGCAGTCCATCCGGCGCCAGGATATAACGCTGGTCGCCATCGGCATACTTGATCAGCGCAATATTGGCGGAGCGGTTGGGATCATATTCCAGGGTATCCACAACGCCGGCGACGCCGATCTTGTTGCGCTTGAAGTCGATCTTCCGATAAAGGCGCTTGTGTCGACCGCCACGCCACCAGATAGTGATGCGGCCTGCGCTGTTACGGCCTGCGCCGTAGTTCAGACTTTCGACCAGCTGCTTGTTTGGTCGAACCTTGTCCAGACCGCTAAAGTCCAGAACAGTCTTGTAGCGCAGCGTCGGTGTATGCGGTTTAAATTTCTTTACGGCCATTCTTCGTCCGCCCTCAGGCGCCCTTCACAAGTTCGATCGATTGACCCGGCGCCAGAGTCACAATTGCCTTCTTCCACTTCGGAAGCTTGATGCGATCAGCCCGGAAGCGCTTCTTTTTGCCCGGCACGACCATCGTATTGATGCGCACGGCCTTCACCTTGAACAGATGGTGCAGCGCCTGCCGAATCAATTCCTTGTTGGCCGAAGGATGAACGCGAAAGACATAGCGATGCACGTCTTTGCGCGGCTCCTTTTGGCCCTCCGCTTTTTCAGTGATCAGCGGAGCGATGATTACCTGGTGCAGATCCATCAGGCCGCCCTCCCGCTGCCGCTCTTGCCAAGCGTCTCACTCAAGATACGCAAAGCGCTCTGCGTAATGACCACTGCTCCGGAATACAGAATTTCGGGCGCATTCAAGCGCGAGGCATGGATCAAGTGCAGATTGCCAATGTTCCGGGCCGAGGCGCGAAGCTTCGCATCATCGCTGCCGACGATCCACGCAACGGAAGGTTCTTTGACGAGGCCCATAGCCTTAAACACTTCGGCTACTGCGCGAGTGCTGTAGCCTTCGACTTGAACATCTTCCAGTACGCTGATCGCGCCGCTTTCAGCTTTCTTACTGAGCACGCCACGCAAGCCGGCCTGGCGTATTTGCTGCGGCACTTCCATACGATAACTACGCGGTTGCGGCCCGTGCACGATACCGCCGCCGCGCCATTGCGGAGCGCGCGTCGATCCCTGGCGCGCGTTGCCTGTGCCCTTCTGGCGCCAGGGCTTCTTGCCGCCGCCGGACACTTCGTCGCGGACTTTGATCTTGTGCGTTCCCTGACGGCGGTTGGCCAGCTCCGCGCGCACCACGGCATGAATGGCCGCCGGGCTTACCTTTGCGCCAAAGACGGCTTCTGGCAACTCGGCCTGCCCCTTGAGTTTTCCGCTACGATCGTACTGATTCACTTTCATGATCAAAGCGCCTCGATCTGCACTATTGCGCTGCGCGGTCCCGGCACTGCACCTTTGATCAGGATCAGGTTTTCGACAGCGTCGACCAGAACCACCTGCAGATTGCGAACCGTGACATTGGCCACGCCCATATGGCCGCCCATGCGCTTGCCTTTGAATACTCGACCCGGATAGGTATGCGCTCCCAGCGATCCCGGCGCGCGATGAAAGCCGGAGCCGTGCGTGGCCCGACCGCCGCCAAAGCCATAGCGCTTGACCGGCCCTTGAAAACCCTTGCCTTTGCTGACGCCGATGACACGCACGCGATCGCCTGGCGCAAACACATCAGCGCGGAGTTCCTGGCCAAGCTGATAGTCGCCGGCATCGCGAAACTCGCGGAGAATGCGCAGCGGATTCTCCGCTCCCTTCTGATGACCCCGTTCAGCCTTGCTGACGCGACGGGCGAGGGATGGAGCGAAACCGAGCTGAATCGCCTCGTAGCCCTCCTTTTCCGCCGACTTGACCTGCAGCACGCGGCAGGGACCGGCGCGCAGAACGGTAACCGGCAAAGAATTGCCAGCCTCGTCGAAGACGCGAGTCATCCCCAGTTTTTGCGCTATGATTCCCTTAGCCATGATCGTCGACCGCGTTCCCTATGCCTTCCAGATCAGCTCTTAATATCGACGCTGACGCCAGCCGGCAGCTGCAGCTTCATCAGCGCATCCACCGTGTCTGGATTTGTATTCATAATATCAATCAAGCGCTTGTGCGTTCTCACTTCGAACTGCTCGCGTGATTTTACGTTAACATGCACCGAGCGGAGCACCGTGAAGCGCTCCACCCGCGTTGGAAGCGGAATCGGCCCGGAGATTTCAGCGCCGGTTTTCTTGGCCGTCGCTACAATTTCAGCGGCGGACCGATCGATCAAACGGTGATCGAATGCCTTCAATTTTACTCGAATTCTCTGGGCCATATCTCTTCTTCTAAAAGTCCGGCCGGCGCCGCAGCGCCGGCCATCGGTCTTACTGAACTACCTCAGCCACAACTCCAGAGCCCACCGTTCGCCCGCCTTCACGGATTGCGAATTTCAGACCCTTATCCATAGCGATCGGCGTAATCAGCTCGACCTCAATGGAGATGTTGTCGCCCGGCATCACCATCTCGGTGCCGCCCGGCAGCTTGATCGTTCCCGTAACGTCGGTCGTCCGAAAGTAGAACTGCGGACGGTAGTTATTGAAAAAGGGAGTGTGGCGTCCGCCTTCGTCCTTGGTCAGAACGTAGACCTCAGCCTTGAACTTGTTGTGCGGTTTGATTGATCCCGGCTTGGCCAGAACCTGACCGCGCTGGATATCCTCTTTCTTAACGCCGCGCAGCAACGCGCCGATGTTGTCTCCAGCCTGCGCATAATCGAGCAGCTTGCGGAACATCTCGATTCCGGTGATAACCGTCTTGGTCGTATCCTTGATGCCTACAATTTCAACTTCATCGTTGATGTTCAGCTTGCCCTGCTCCACGCGACCGGTGGCCACGGTGCCGCGACCGGTAATGGAGAACACGTCTTCCACCGGCATCAGGAAGTCCTTATCAATGGCGCGCTTGGGCTCGGGAACATAGCTGTCCAGGGTTTCCATCAGCTTGAGCACTGCGCCCTCGCCAATTTCGGACTTGTCGCCTTCCAGCGCCTTCAGCCCGGAACCCATGACAAAGGGAGTTTCCGCCGGATAGCCATACTTAACCAGCAGGTCCTTCACCTCCTCTTTTACGAGTTCGACCATTTCTTCGCGCTCGCCCTCGTTGATCATGTCGACTTTGTTCAGGAAGACCACAACGTAAGGGACGCCTACCTGACGGGCCAGCAGGATGTGCTCGCGCGTCTGCGGCATGGCGCCATCGACCGCAGAACAAACCAGAATGGCCGCATCCATCTGCGCGGCGCCGGTGATCATGTTCTTCACATAGTCAGCATGGCCCGGGCAGTCTACGTGCGCATAGTGCCGATTGTCGGTCTCGTATTCCTGGTGCGAGGTGGCGATGGTAATACCGCGTTCGCGCTCTTCGGGAGCGTTATCAATCTCGTCGTATTTGACGGCCTTGTTCTTACCGCCTTTGGTGCTTGCCAGTACAGTAGTAATGGCTGCCGTCAGCGTTGTCTTGCCGTGGTCAACGTGGCCGATGGTGCCTACGTTTACGTGCGGTTTACTGCGTTCAAATTTTTCCTTACTCATCTCCCAGCTCCTCGGGTCCCTCTAGCTCGGTTGGTTCGTGTTCGTTTCAAAAAAGATCGAAGATTTTACCACTCCCAGAAAAAGGGCCATCCGGTAAAGCGATTTACCCTGCGGCCCGCCCGAGAGCGTCGAATCCCCTTGTTCAGACGGCCGCCTTGGCAACCACCTCATTGGCAATACTTGCCGGAACTTCCTCATAGTGCTTGAACTGCATCGTGTAGGCGGCCCGACCCTGGGTAAAGCTGCGCAGGTCCGTGGCGTAGCCAAACATCTCTGCCAGCGGCACCTCGGCGCGAACGGCGCGGGCATTTCCACGCTGCTCCATGGAGCCAATGCGGCCGCGACGACGGTTCAGGTCGCCCACCACATCGCCCATGTAGTCTTCGGGGGTCACAACTTCTACATCCATCACCGGTTCCAGCAACACCGGCTTAGCGCGCTTACAGCCGTCCTTGAAGGCCATAGAGCCGGCGATCTTGAAGGCCATTTCGTTGGAGTCGACATCATGGTAGGAGCCATCATAGACTTCCACTTTGATATCCACCACGGGGTAGCCGGCCATCACGCCGTTGTTCAGCGATTCCTGAATTCCTTTGTCGATGGCCGGAATGTATTCCTTGGGCACCACGCCGCCCACAATGCCATTCTTGAACTCGTAGCCCTTGCCCGCTTCGTTCGGCTCGATGCGCAGCCAGCAGTGACCATACTGGCCGCGACCGCCGGTTTGTTTGATGTACTTGCCTTCCGATTCTACCTTCTGGCGAATCGTTTCGCGATAGGCCACCTGCGGTTTGCCGACGTTTGCCTCAACCTTGAACTCGCGCTTGAGACGATCGACAATGATCTCCAGGTGCAGCTCGCCCATGCCGGAAATGATCGTCTGACCGGTTTCGTGGTCAGTCTTGACGCGGAAAGTCGGATCTTCTTCGGCCAGACGCATCAGCGCCGTGCCCAGTTTTTCCTGATCGGCCTTGGTCAACGGCTCGATAGCCAGGTCGATGACCGGATTGGGAAATTGCATGCTCTCCAGAATGACGGGATGCGCCTCATCACACAGCGTATCGCCAGTGATGGTTTCCTTGAGTCCAACGGAGGCGGCAATGTCGCCGGCAAATACCTCTTCGATCTCTTCACGATCGTTGGCGTGCATCTGCAGCAGGCGACCGATGCGCTCTTTCTTGCCCTTGGTGGCATTGAGCACGTAGGAGCCCTTCTTCAGGCTACCTGAATAGACGCGGAAGTAAGTCAGCTTGCCCACATAGGGGTCGCTCATGATCTTGAAGGCCAGAGCGGAGAACGGCGCCTTGTCGTCGGCGTGGCGCAGTTCTTCGACTTCCAGATCGTCGACCTTGTGACCCTTGATGGCCGGAATATCCAACGGCCCCGGCAGAAAGTCGAGCACGCCATCCAGCAGCGGCTGCACGCCCTTGTTCTTGAAGGCCGATCCACAGAAGACCGGAAAGATCTTCATCGTGAGCACGCCCTTGCGAATTGCGCTTTTCAATTCGTCAACGGTCAGCTCGCCGGTCTCCAGATATTTTTCCAGCAAGGCGTCGTCGCACTCAGCAGCGGCATCGAGCAGCTTGGTGCGGTATTCCTCGGCCTGCGCTTTCAGATCATCGGGGATGGGCTTGTATTCAAATTTTGCACCCAGCTCCTCGCCGCCCCAGACGATGGAACGGTTTTCGACCAGATCGACAACGCCTATGAATCCGGACTCGCGACCAATCGGCAGCTGAACGGCAATGCCATTGGCGCCCAGACGCTCGCGAATAGAGTTCAGGCAGAAAAAGAAGTCCGCTCCGGTGCGGTCCAATTTGTTCACAAAGCAGATGCGCGGCACCCCGTAGCGGTCCGCCTGGCGCCATACCGTTTCAGTCTGCGGTTCTACGCCAGCGACGCCGTCATACACAGCCACCGCGCCATCCAGCACGCGCAACGACCGCTCCACTTCCACGGTAAAGTCGACGTGGCCAGGGGTATCGATGATGTTAATGCGATGCTGTTCGCGGTCTTTGTCGCCGCCATTCCAGAAGGTAGTAGTCGCGGCAGAGGTGATGGTAATGCCGCGCTCCTTCTCCTGCTCCATCCAGTCCATCTCGGTGGCGCCCTCATGCACCTCCCCGATCTTATAGGTCTTTCCGGTATAGTACAGAATGCGCTCGGTGGTGGTGGTCTTGCCGGCGTCGATGTGCGCCATGATCCCGATATTCCGGGTGCGCTCCAATGGAATCTTGCGACTCATCTGTGAATTCCTGCTCCTCGGATCTTACCAGCGATAATGACTGAAGGCGCGGTTAGCCTCAGCCATGCGACGTGTATCGTCGCGCTTCTTGATTGCGCCGCCCTGATTTTTGGAGGCGTCGATCAGTTCGTTAGCCAGACGGGCCGCCATGCTGTGCTCCTTACGTTCGCGAGCGTAACCCACCAGCCAGCGGATGGCTAAGGCGCGCATGCGGGCTGGCCGAACCTCAACGGGCACCTGGTAGGTGACGCCGCCGACGCGACGAGAGCGAACTTCCAGCTGTGGAGCTACATTTTCCATTGCCTGACGGAAGACTTCCAGGCCCTCGTTTCCGGTCTTTTCTTTGATCGTGTCGAGCGCGCCATAGAACAGACTCTCAGCCACCGACTTCTTGCCGCTGTGCATCATATAGTTGATAAAACTGGACACAGTGGTGTCGCCATAACGGGCATCCGGCATCACCGGACGACGATTGATTGCTCCGCTTCTACGTGACATCTACAGACCTCAAGCCTTTGGCCGCTTGGCGCCATACTTTGATCGCCCCTGGCGCTTCTTCTCTACGCCCTGGGTATCGAGCGCGCCGCGCACGATGTGGTAACGAACGCCAGGCAAGTCCTTCACACGACCGCCGCGCACCAGCACCACGTTGTGCTCTTGCAGGTTGTGCGTCTCGCCGGGGATATAGGCGGTTACTTCAATGCCCGTAGTCAAACGCACGCGCGCGACCTTGCGCAGCGCCGAGTTTGGTTTTTTCGGCGTGAAAGTCATCACGCGCGTGCAAACGCCGCGCCGCTGCGGACAGGCCATCAGCGCCGGCGACTTGGTTTTGGTACGCGATTGTTCGCGTCCGTGGCGGATCAACTGGCTGATCGTAGGCAACTTCTTGCTCCTCTTTACTTCCCTTGGCTGCACACCCCGCGTGCAAGCCTGACCGGAAACGCCGCAGCGTTCAAAAATGGCTGAGCGCTGCGGCAATATGTCAGCCGGGACCCGAAAAACGGGCCGGTGAACAAGTTGCCCTTGCGGGCGCTTCAGCCAAACAACTGGATCGGGCAGCCAACCTATCGCCCCATCCTGTGGGAGACGGTTTTGGCAACCGGGGCCCGCATAACGAGCCATCCAATAGACCGGTGCTGAGACCACTTCCCGCAAGTGCCCTGTACGATCAAGGCAAAACGGCTGCGTCGCAATGCAGGACGAATCGCTCCAGACTTATGTCGCATAATCGGCTGAAGCGAAGTTTGGATAACCGCGACGCAAAAGAAAACCCGGCCGCGATTGCCGGCCGGGTTTCCGCTGCAAGTGATCGCGATTGCTCAATCTTCCATGGAAACGGGCTCAGCCGGTTTGTTGAAGAGCTCGCGCGCGGCCTCCTCCAGACGCTCGCGTTCGCTGCGCTGGATATCGCCGTACTTCTCTTTGTAGATGCCGATGGCGCGATAGTACTTCAGACCGGTGCCGGCCGGTATCAAGTGACCGATGATCACGTTTTCCTTAAGTCCAAGCAAGGGGTCCTTTTTGCCCTTGATGGCCGCATCGGTCAGGACCTTGGTCGTCTCCTGGAAGGAGGCCGCCGAGATGAAGGACTCGGTATTCAAGGATGCCCGGGTTATGCCCAGCAGTACCTGGCGTCCCTGCGCCGGAACGCCGCCTTCGCTCTCCACACGCTCGTTTTCGTCGGCAAAGACAAAGCGATCGACCTGCTGATGCGCTACGAAGCTGGTATCGCCCGGATCGGTGACTTCCGTTTTGCGCAGCATCTGGCGGACAATAATTTCGATGTGCTTCTCGTTGATGTAAACGCCCTGCAGACGGTAGACCTCTTGAATCTCAGAGATCAGGAATTCGTGCAGCGCCGCCAGGCCCTGCACCCGGAGGATATCGTGCGGATCAAGAGCGCCTTCGTCCAGCTGGTCGCCCTGCTTTACGTAGTCGCCGTGGCGAACGCGCAGCCGCTTGGTTACCGGGATTGCGGCGCGTACGCGCTCCTCCTCGGCCGTTTCCGGAACGATGTAGATGATCTTCTTCTCTTTGACCACCTCATTGTGGTCTTCGATTCGTCCGTCGCTTTCGGCCAGCGTTGATGCATCTTTGGGACGACGCGCTTCGAAAAGCTCCTCCACGCGCGGCAGACCGCCAGTGATATCGCGAGTTTTTTCCGCCGCCGTCGAAATCTTCAGCAATACATCGCCGGCTGACACCTTCTGGCCTTCGCTGACGGTCAGAATCGAGTTCAAGGGAAGATGGTACTCGCGATCGCCAACAAAGACGCGCGGCGCCAGCTTCTCGCGCTTGTATTCGAAGATGCGCAGAGCGCCCTCTTCGTCCTTGCGCAGGTTCTTGCCCTCGTGCACGTCCTGCAAGCGTACCGTGCCTGCGTTTTCCGCAACCACCACATCATTGTAGGGATCGAAGGTGGCCATCGTATCGCCGCGTTTGACAAAAGCGCCTTCGCTGATTTGCAGTACAGCGCCCGCCTTTACCGGGACGACAGCCTGCTCTTCGCGGATCAGGAAGGTGTTGTCGCGAATTTCGACCACTCCGGCCGCCTGTGCGGTCAGCGCGCCTTCCTTGCCATCGTAGCCGCCGGCAATGATCTCGCCGGCCACGACCGACTGGCCGTTTTGCACGCGAATGTTCATCAACTTATTGGCTTCCAGCAGCTGATTTACGCGGCTGGCGACGATATTGCCGCGCGAGGTAAAAATGATATCGCCTTTGGGCGAGTTCACACGCTGTCCGCTGATCTGCTGAACAATGGCGTCGTAGGGCAGGCGCACCGAACTTTCCTTTACCTGTACGTTAGTGGCAACGCCGCCAACGTGGAAGGTGCGCATGGTCAGCTGTGTTCCGGGCTGGCCAATCGATTGCGCGGCAATGATGCCGGCGGCCTCGCCCATCTCTACCGGCTTCAAGCGCGCCAGGTCCATTCCATAGCAACGCGCACAGATGCCATAGCGCGTCTCGCAAGTGAGCGCCGAGCGAATCTTAACGCGCTCCACGCCGATGCCGTTGATGCGCAGCACCAGCTCTTTATCGATCATTGCTCCGCGCGGGATCACCTCTTCGTTGGAGACCGGGTCCATCACAGCCTCTGCCAGCACACGGCCAAAGACGCGATCGCCCAGAGTAATGATGGTCTTATCGCCCTCGCGTACCGCGGTCATGACCACGCCCTCTTCGGTGCCGCAGTCGCCTTCGGTGATGATCATGTCCTGGCTGATGTCCACCAGACGACGGGTCAGGTAGCCAGCGTCGGCAGTTTTCAGCGCTGTGTCGGCCAGACCTTTGCGGGCGCCGTGAGTGGAGATAAAGAACTCCAGCACGCCCAGTCCTTCGCGGAAGTTGGAGCGAATGGCCAGTTCGATGATTTCACCCGAAGGGCGGGCCATCAGGCCGCGCATTCCGGCCAGCTGACGAATCTGTTGCTTTGAACCGCGGGCGCCAGAAACCGCCATGGTGTAGATGGGATTGAACCCGCGCTGATCTTTTTCTAGTTCAGCGAACATCGATTCGGTAATCGCTTCGTTAGTGCGCGTCCAGATCTCAATGACCTTCTTGGCGCGCTCGTCATTGGTGATGACGCCATTCTTGTGCGCCTTCTGGGCATCGCCCACCTCGCGGTTGGCCTGCTCGATCAGGTCTTTCTTCTTGGGGCTGACTTTGATGTCACTGATGGCAATGGAGGGCGCGAAGCGCGTGGCATAGCGAAAGCCAAGCTCCTTCATTTTATCGAGCATCTCGACCGTAGCGCCGCTGCCAAATTTGTCGTAGCATTCGGCGATGATGCGGTTCATCTCCTTCTCAGTCACCGAATGGTTCACGAAAGCGTGGCCTTCGGGAAGGATATTATTGAAGAGCATGCGACCGGCGGTTGCTTGAATCAATTTGCCATCGCGCAGTACGCTGATCCGGGCCCGCAAGCCCAGCGATCCGCTGTCGACTGCGTAGCGAATTTCGTCGAGATCGGAGAAGCTTTTGCCCTCGCCAATGTCGCCCTCCAGCTGCGAGCTCAGAATGTAGATGCCCAGCACCATATCCTGCGTTGGTCCAACGATTGGCGCGCCGTTGGCGGGATTGAGCAGGTTGTGCGGGGACAGCATCAGCATCCACGCTTCCAGCTGCGCCTTGGGCGAAAGCGGCACATGGATCGCCATCTGGTCGCCGTCAAAGTCGGCGTTGAAGGCGTGGCAAACCAGGGGGTGCAGTTTAATGGCTTTGCCCTCTACCAGCACCGGCAGGAAGGCCTGGATGCCCAGACGGTGCAGAGTGGGAGCGCGGTTGAGCAATACGGGATGCTCCTTGATTACCTCGTCCAGCGCTTCAAAGACTTCTTTCTCTTCGGCCTCTACCTTCTTCTTGGCCGACTTGATGTTCGGCGCCAGTTCGAGGTCGACCAGGCGCTTCATGATAAAAGGCTTGAAGAGTTCCAGGGCCATCTTCTTGGGCAGGCCCATCTGATGCAGCTTCAGGTCGGGTCCGATTACGATGACGGAGCGGCCGGAATAGTCAACGCGCTTGCCCAGCAAATTCTGACGGAAGCGGCCAGTCTTGCCCTTCAGCATATCTGAAAGCGATTTCAGCGGGCGGTTGCCCTTGCCCTTGACGGAGCGTTTGCGGCGACTGTTATCGAAGAGCGCATCGACAGCTTCCTGCAGCATGCGCTTTTCGTTGCGCACGATGATCTCCGGCGCCTTCAGAGCCAGCAATCGCTTCAGGCGATTGTTGCGATTGATTACGCGACGATAGAGGTCGTTCAGGTCGGAGGTGGCAAAGCGTCCGCCCTCCAGCTGCACCATCGGCCGCAGTTCGGGCGGAATCACCGGAATCGTATCCAGCATCATCCAGTCAGGACGGTTGCCGGATTCCTTGAGCGCCTCGAGCACTTCCAGTCGCTTCAGCAGACGACGGTCGGAAATACGCTGCTTGTCCTGGATGCGGGCGCGGATTTCGCGGATCTCGCCTTCCACGTCAATGCGGCTGAGCAGTTCTTTGACGGCATCGCCGCCAATCATCGATACAAATTTGTCGCCGTATTCATCCAGAAACTCGTGGTATTCCTCTTCATCGATCAGCTCGCCCTTCTCACGACCGGAATCGGCTGGCTCGATGATGACATATTTCTCGAAATAGAGAATGCTCTTCAGCTGATTGATGGTCAGATTGAGCAGCAGGCCCATACGGCTGGGCACGCTGCGGTAGTACCAAATATGCGCTACCGGGCTGGCCAATTCCACGTGGCCCATACGCTCGCGTCGGACCTTGCTGTGCGTTACTTCCACGCCGCAACGGTCGCAGATCACGCCCTTGTAGCGGATCGACTTGAACTTTCCGCAGTAGCACTCCCAATCCTTGGTCGTTCCAAAAATACGCTCACAGAAGAGTCCATCGCGTTCCGGACGCAAGGTCCGGTAGTTGATGGTTTCCGGCTTCTTTACCTCGCCAAAGCTCCAGTCGCGAATGCGATCGGGCGAGGCCAGCATGATGCCGATGGAATCGAAGTCGGTGGCAGTCCGTGTGGTCATGGTTCCTTCCGTTTGTCGTTCCTGTGCGCCTGAACTCTGACGGCGCCTCAGATAATGCGTTCGATCGTCTCGAGCTTGATGCGGTTCTTGCGTCCGCCGCGATTCAGCTCGTCATCCAGATCGGTAAGCTCGATGCGCGAGCCCTGGTTGTCGTAGAGCGCCACATCCAGCGCCAGTCCGCGCAGTTCCTGCATCAACACATTGAATGATTCAGGAACGCCCGGCTTGATCGAATGGATGCCTTTGACAATCGCTTCGTAGATGCGCGCGCGTCCCAGCATGTCGTCGGATTTGACGGTCAACAGCTCTTGCAAGGTGTAGGATGCGCCGTAGGCTTCCAGCGCCCAGACCTCCATCTCGCCCAGACGCTGCCCGCCAAACTGAGCCTTGCCGCCCAGCGGCTGCTGCGTAACCAGCGAGTACGGTCCGGTGGAACGGGCGTGGATCTTGTCATCGACAAGGTGCGCCAGTTTGAGAATGTAAATCTGTCCGCAGAAGACCTTGCCTTCAAAGGGATCGCCGGTGCGCCCGTCGTACAGTTGAAACTTGCAGTCTTCAGGCAGCCCGGCTTCTTTCAGGTAGCCCTCAATGTCCGCTTCGCGGGCGCCATCGAAGACCGGAGTCTCAAAGCGAATATTCAGCTTCTGCCCGGCAAAGCCAAGCATCGTTTCCAGAATCTGCCCGATGTTCATGCGCGAGGGCACGCCCAGCGGATTGAGGATGATGTCCAGCGGCGTGCCGTCTTCCAGGAAGGGCATGTCTTCTTCGGCCATCACCCGGGCCACGACGCCTTTGTTGCCGTGTCGGCCGGCCATCTTGTCCCCAACCTGCAGCTTGCGCTTCTTGGCCACGTAAACCTTGACCAGGTCTTCGACACCGGCCGGCAGTTCGTCGCCGGCCTCGCGCGTGTAGCGCTTTACGTCGATGACGATGCCTTCCGATCCGTTGGGCATGCGCAGCGATGTATCGCGCACCTCTTTGGCTTTTTCGCCAAAGATGGAGTGCAGCAGCTTGTATTCGGGGGTCATGTCGGATTCGCCCTTGGGCGTCACCATACCGACCAGAATGTCTCCGGCTCGAACCTCGGCGCCGATACGAACCACGCCGTTCTCGTCCAGATCGCGGAAGGCCTTATCGCTCAAATTGGGAATGTCGCGAGTGATTGTTTCCTGACCGAGCTTGGTCTCGCGCGCCTGGATCTCATACTCATCGATGTGAATTGAGGTGAAGACGTCCTCTTTGACAATGCGCTCGCTGATCAGGATGGCATCTTCAAAATTGTAGCCTTCCCACGGCATGAAAGCGACCAGTACATTCTTGCCCAGCGCCAGACGGCCATTGTCTACAGCCGGACCGTCGGCCAGCAGCGTAGCGGCGCGCGTCAGTCGCCCCTGTTTGTCGCGCTGCTCGCCAAAGACCTTCTGCCCGGCAAGGGTGTCGCCGTAGTGAACTGATTGTCCGACTTTGACGAAAGCCTCAAATTGAGTGTCGCCATCTTTAAGAGCGTACTTTTCTACGACGCCATCTTCCAGGCTGAGCTCCAGACTGTCGGCGCTCACCTTGGATACTTTGCCATCGCCCGGAGCAAAGAGCATGCGCGCGACCAGGCTCTGATTGAGGCAGGTTCCCTGATTGGAGCGCTTGAATTTGATCAAGGGATAGGTATCGATCTCTTTTGTGGCAGCAGAGCGCACCTTAATGCTGTCAGCGCTGATCTTGACCACGACGCCATCGCGACGTGAGGTCACGCAAGTGCGTGAATCATAGGCCGCACGCGCTTCCATTCCGGTGCCGACGTAAGGCTCCTCGTTGGTCAATAGCGGCACCGCCTGGCGCTGCATGTTGGAACCCATCAGAGCGCGGTTGGCGTCGTCGTGTTCCAGGAAGGGGATCAGGGCCGTAGAAACGCTGACCACCTGCATCGGCGCCATGTCCATATAGTGGACTTCTTCCGGAGCGCACAAGGGGTAGTCGGCGCGGCGACGGCAGCTGATCATGCGCGTCTTGAAGGCGCCGTCCTGCTCTACAGGAGAATTGGCCTGCGCAATATTGTAGTGTTCCTCAATATCCGCAGTAAGATACTCGATGTCCTGCGACACCTTGCCTTTGGCCGACTTGCGGTAGGGCGTTTCCAGAAAGCCGTACTCGTTTACCCGGCAGAAAGTAGACATGGAAACAATCAGACCGATATTCGGGCCTTCTGGCGTCTCGATCGGGCACATGCGGCCGTAGTGGCTGTAGTGTACGTCGCGCACCTCGAAGCCGGCTCGCTCGCGCGACAGACCGCCGGGTCCAAGGGCGTTCAGGCGTCGTTTGTGGGTCAGTTCCGACAGCGGATTGGTCTGATCCATGAACTGTGAAAGCTGGCTGGATCCAAAGAACTCGTTGATCACTGCCATGATCGGCTTGATCGAAATCAGGGCTTGCGGCGTGATCACGTCGATGTCCTGAACCGTCATGCGCTCCTTGACCACGCGCTCCATGCGCGAAAAGCCGACCTTCAGCTGATTCATCAGCAGTTCGCCAACGCTGCGCACGCGGCGGTTGCCCAGGTGGTCAATATCGTCGAAGTGGTATTCAGGGACTTCGTTGATCAGGTTCACAAAGTAGCGAAGCGTCTCGACGATGTCCTCGCGGCGCAGGGCGCGACTGTCAACGTCCGTAAAGTTCTTTGCGTTGTGATAGCGGAACTTGTTATTGATTTTGTAGCGGCCAACGGAGCCCAGATCGTAGCTCTTCTCCGAAAAGAAGAGGCGATCAAGTTCGGCGCGCGCATTGTCCACATTGAAGGGTTCGCCGGGGCGCATGATGGCGTGGAATTTCTGCAGCGCCTGCTCGTGCGTTTCAGCCCCGTCCTTTTCCAGACAGTTGATGATCGTTGCGTCGTCCTTGCCGGCCGGAAAGACGATCAGATCGATTTGCTTCACCTTGAGGTCTTTGAGGATATCGAGGTTGTCTTCATTAATGCGTTCGCCAGCATCCAGCGCCGCCTCGTTGGTTTCCGGATTGTTCACACTGGAGGCCAGGCGACGGCCAATCAGTTTCTTGATATCCTTGCCCTGCAGCGCCGCCAGCTTCTTGGTTTCAACTTCATAGAAAAGCCGCAGCACTTCGCTGTTGGACTGAACGCCCATCGCCTTCAATAGGAGAGTGGCCGGGAACTTTTTCTTGCGGTCGATGCGCGCAACCAGCAAGCCCTTGGTGTCCATTTCCAATTCCAGCCAGGAGCCGCGATAGGGAATCACGCGCGAAGAATAGACGCGCTTCTCAGCGTCGTGGAAAAAGAAAATGCCGGGACTGCGATGCAGCTGTGAAACCACAACGCGCTCGGCGCCATTGATAATGAAGGTTCCCTGCTCGGTCATCACCGGCAGGTCGCCCATATAAACGACCTGCTCGCGGACGTCGCCAAGCTCCTTGGGAATCAAACGAATGACTGCCTTGAGCGGCAGAGCGTAGGTAACGCCGCGATTCTTGCATTCCTGCACATCCCACTTCGGTTCGCCGAAGGAGAAGGACATGAATTCCAGCACCATGTCTTCATTGGGGCTTTCGATTGGGAAGGTCTCGCGAAATACTGCCTCAAGACCCTGGGCCTTACGCTTGCCTGCGGGCGCATCTTTTTGCAGAAACCATTCGTAGGACCGAAACTGGATATCGATCAAATCGGGGATCAGATCGATGTCGGTGATCCTGCCCAGATTGACAATTTTACGGGCATTGCGCTGCTGCATGGAATCAAGAACCTCGGCCAGTAATCAGTGCAGGCTCGGCAAGCTCCGGGAGCTGCGCGAGCGAATCGGAAATTTCGCAATGCAGGCCGCCACCGGGCAGCAGCCTGAAAGCGAAGAACGCCGGGGCCGCCTTTGATAGCGACTCCCGGCGATTTGCGCGACAACGATCAAACTGCTTGCAGTTCGACGGTGGCGCCAGCGTCTTCCAGCTTCTTTTTCAGTTCGCCAGCTGCATCTTTGGAGAGCCCTTCTTTCACAGCCTGGCCGCCCTTTTCCACGAGGTCCTTCGCTTCCTTCAGACCCAGGTTGGTGGCTTCGCGGACAATCTTGATCACATCGATCTTCTTGTCGCCGTGAGCCTTGAGCACCACATTGTAGCTCTTTTCTTCTTCGGCTTCTGCAGCGCCGCCGGCAGGCGCCGCCGCGAACGCCATGGTCGGCGCAGCAGTGGAGATGCCGAAGCGATCTTCCATTTTCTTAACGAGATCGGCCGCTTCTACAAGCGTCAGCGATCCAATTTGATCGAGCAATGCGTTTACGTCTGCCATTGTGTCTTCCTTTCCCTGTCCTGGCGGTTCCGAGCCCTTCGCTCAGCTTCCATTCTCCCGCCGTTTTGCATGCATATCGACTGTAATCAGTCCCTCTAACTTACTTAGCTGTTTCCAGCTCAGCCGTTCTTCTCGCCGACAGCTTTGATGCCGCGCGCCAGACTGGCCATGATTTGATTGATACCGGTTGCGATCTTGGTGGCCGGAGTGTTCAGGCCGCGACCAATGATGCTGAGCAGCTGCTCGCGGGATGGCAGGTCGGCAATCTGCGCCACAGCCTTTTGATCCAGCGGGCGGAGCTCGAAGCATCCTGCCATGATCTTGACTTTGTCATTCTTCTTGGAGAATTCCAGAATCGTCTTGCTGACTGCCGGCAGATCGCCTTCGGTAAAGGCTACGGCAATCGGACCGTGAAGGACGTCCTTCATCATGGGCGCAACGTCTTTGAAAGCCGGGTTGGCCTCCAGGGCCTTGCGAAACAGATTGTTCTTTAATACGCGGATACGGGCGCTCTTGGCGCGCACCTGCTCGCGCAAATCATTCATCTGCTCGATAGATAGACCGCTGTAAGTTGCAATCACGAAGTCCTGGCTCTTTTCCAGCACTTTGGCGATGGCTTCGAATTTCGCGATGTTAGCTGCAGAAGGCACAATAGACCTCGTCAGGACGCGAGCGACCGCGTGTTCAATTTGATACCGGGCCCCATGGTGGGCGCAATGTAGAAGGAGCGAATGTATTCGCCTTTGGCGTCCGATGGCTTGTCGCGCATCACTGACTGAAAAAGCGTCCGAATATTCTCTTCCAGCTTGGCCGGCTCAAAGCCGACGGTTCCGACGCGCAGATGGATGACGCCGGTCTTATCCGGCTTGTATTCCAATTGGCCGCCCTTGAGGTTCTTTACCGCTGTGGCGACATCGGTAGTTACCGTGCCGGCCTTGGGCTTTGGCATCAGCCCCTTACGACCAAGGATTGGACCCAGACGGCCAACATCCTTCATCATGTCCGGCGTGGCCACACAGGCGTCGAAGTCGGTCCATTCCTCTTTCTGAATCTTTTCAACGAGCTCGGCGCCGCCAACAAAATCGGCGCCAGCTTCTTTGGCCTCCGCCGCTTTATCTTCGCGACAGAATACCAGCACGCGCACCGTCTTGCCGGTGCCGTGGGGGAGGCGCACAATTCCGCGAACGTTTTGCAGCGACTTGTAGCCCACTTTGATGGAGGCTTCTACTGTTCCTTCGAACTTCGTATAGCTGACTTCTTTGATCAGTTCAACCGCTTCGGACGGAAGGTAAGCGCGTTCCGCCTCCACTTTTTCCGCTACAGCACGCCACTTCTTACCGCGCTTCATTCCGCAACCTCCACGCCCATCGAACGGCAGGTGCCGGCCAGCACGCGAACAGCAGCGTCGACATCATTGCAATTGAGATCTTTCTTTTTGATCTCCGCAATCTTCTTCAGCTGCTCAACCGTGATCGAGCCGACCTTGGTCTTGTTTGGAACCGCGGAGCCCTTGGGCAGCCCGAGTTCCTTGAGAATCAGCAACGGCGCCGGCGGAGATTTAGTGATAAAAGTAAAGCTGCGGTCGGCATAGACGGTGATTACCACCGGTAACTTAATGCCTGCCTGCGCCTTAGTCCGCTCATTGAATTGCTTGCAGAACTCCATGATGTTCAGGCCGTGCTGACCGAGGGCCGGCCCCACCGGGGGCGCCGGGTTTGCCTTGCCGGCTTCTACCTGGAGTTTGATTTGGGTGACTATTTTCTTCTGGGCCATGAAAGCGGCTCTTGAATCCGGGAAACAACGGAGCCTGTCACTCTTCCCAAAAGGCCCATGCCGAAAAGAAAATTTCCTGAATTTTGCCGTACCCGGCACAATTTTTTTGGCAGGAGCGCTCCATTGCACGCCGTCTCGGCCCTCAGGGGACATTTTGCCTTTTTTCTGCTGCTCCCGCGCGTAATGCTGGTCTTCCCGCACCCTTGCCGGAAATGGACGTACTATTATGCGACGGCCGAAAGCAGCGGTCACACGAGTCTTGCTGGCGGGATTGCTGATCCTGCTTGGGGCGCCTCTGGCCGCCGATACGCTCTACTTGCGTTCCGGCCAGACGGTTCGCGGCAAGATCGTGGCTCAGACCCGCACCGCCATCAGTATACGCAACGAGCAAGGCGTGCGCAGCTTCCCAAAAACGGAGGTTACACGGGTTACTTTTGAACCTTACGAGCCGCCGGCGCCGGCCGTAGAGCGACCGCCGCAAACCGCGGAAAAGCCGCCGCAAACTAACCAAACGCCCGCCACTGAAGAGGGTCCATCCTGGTGGCAAAGACTGGGCGATATGGGGCAGTCTGTCGCGGGAGCTTTCTGGAGCGATCCCCGGCCAGAGCGCCTGGGTTTATGGGCGTCCATCGGGCCGCTGCGCAGCGACTATCAATCCGCTTTTGATGGACTTCGCAATACAATCAAATTCGTTTCAACCTTTCTCAATGATAACCCACAACTGCAGTATGGGGCGCCTTTTGGTAACCGCCGCCTGGACGGCTACCAGCTGGAAGGCGGCGCGGCCTGGAGCAATCTGCGCTTATTTTTCAGCTACAGCGACATGAGCGGCCAAAGCGAATTTGCAGACGGACAGCTCAGAGTTGAAACGAACTCCGGAACGACGCTTGCCGCCATTGGATATTACAGCCTGAAGCAGACGCTTGGTCTTCGCCAGCAAAACCGAAGGATCGGTCTGTCGTACTCTATTTTGCGCAGCGAGGATCATGATTTGCGGCTGGCCGCAAGCTGGATGCGCATGGACTACCGCTTCGACAGCAACCAATGGACCGGCGTTAGCGGCTACGACGCTACGCTTAACCTTCTGGGCGTCGGCGCCATCGCCCTGCCGGGCAGTAGCTTCCAGGTTTATCAGATCGGCTACGCCCCATCTGTACAGTGGGAATGGAAGTTCATTGCGGACTGGAGCCTGGGTGTGGAGTGGATGCCGCCCTTCCGACGCCGCGGCGATATGCACAGCGTTAGCTTTGAAGGTTACGCAGTTACGACGCCGGCCGAGCAGCGCGGCCGGGTCAATAACTCAATTACTGATCTGGTCTTTATTACTACGGAGAGCGGGCTTTCCGCGGCGCTGCAGTATCGCATTGGCAACGGGCTCTCTGCCTTTGGCAGCTACAGCTATCGTCGTTCCTACTACGATGTGCAGAGCCTGAGCCTGGGGAATACGGACTTCGATCTGGGCAGTGGAGTTCGCCTTGGCACCGGCCCAAACGTCCTCCAGGAGATCTTCTTCAGCTCGATACTCAGCCCGATCTTGCAACCGCAGGAACTGGAGCGTCAGTATTCTCTGGGTCTGCGCCTGGAACTGGACCTGGCCAATCTCTAGATCCTGGCTGGCAGTGGGCGATCGCTGGATCAGCCGACGTTGCTTGCGACCTGTAGATAGTCCAGTTCTACTGGCGTAGCCTGACCGAAGATCTCGACTTTGACGCGCAACCTGCCCTTGTCCGGCATAATCTCGTCCACTGTGCCGGTGAAGTTTGCAAAGGGACCATCAACAATCTTGACCCGCTCGCCTACTGAGAAGAGTATGCGAGCGTGAGCGGGCGTCTCTTCTTCCATGGAGGCTTCGCCCTGCATCAGGTTGCGCACCTCATCTTCGGAGAGAGGCTCCGGATCGGGCGAACCGACAAAACCGGCCACTGACGGCAGCCGTAAAATCAGGTACTGCAGCTCATCATCCATGGCCATTTCGGCCAGCAGATACCCGGGCATGAATTTCTTTTCGACGACGCGCTTCTTGCCGTTCTTCATCTCGGCAACCTTGATTGTCGGGATGCTCACCTGACCGATGCGGCCCTGCAGGTTGCGATTCTGGACCAGCTTTTCAATGCTGGTCTTGACCTTATTTTCGTGACCGGAGTAGGTCCGAACTACATACCATTTCAGCGCCGCCATGCTTACGCTCCTCACGACGGACGGCTTCCGCCGGCCATTCGTAGTATGCCGTCAAAGATCGCCTCAAAGGAACGATCAATCCCGAACAAGACCGCCGATATCAGAAACACTGCCGCCAGCACTACGATGGTCATATTCAGCACCTCGTCACGCGGGGGCCAGACCACCTTCTTGAGTTCTTCGCGACTTTCACGAAGGAATTTCAACATATCTACATCACCATTCCAGCGAATCTGCAGGCCGGGGGAGAATCGAACTCCCGCCAAGGGTTTTGGAGACCCCTATACTAACCACTATACGACCGGCCTGTTCTCTGAGCCCTCTACCAGGATCGAACTGGTGACCTCATCCTTACCATGGATGCGCTCTACCTACTGAGCTAAGAGGGCAGCCGGATACCTCCGCCCATGGGCGCGAGGGCTAAGGGGCCCATGTTTGGGCGCTGGGGCGCCTGGTCAAATGATAATTAGACGCAAGCCCCGGCCAGCGCCGCTCAGGGTGCATAGGAAGACGCCATCAATTTCTCGGAATACTCAAACACCGGAGCAAGGAGGTCCATGATTCGCTGCTTCAATGCCGCGTCGGTGATCTGCAGCAGCGGGATTTTCAAACGGGACATCATGCTTTCCGCGTCCCAGACGTCGTCATTGAAAAGCAGTCGAATCTGCGGCCAGATACGTTTCAGGGCTTCTACGACCGGCGGCGGATTGCTGCGTATTCTGACAGTAAATTCATTGAGCGCCTGTTGCATCTGCTGGAAGCGCCTCAAGCGCTGATGCAATTCCGCCACTTGTCCGGCTTCCAACCCCATGCGGCCGGCAAGGTTGCTGTATTCGCTGCTCCATTGAAGCGGCGACTGACGATGCCGCGCCTCAAGGTTGCGCAGACCTACCTGAGCGCGAGCCCCCTCGCCCAGGGTGGCAAACCAGCGCTTGTATCCGTCTTGATCGCCCTTGCTTTGAAACTCCTGCAGCAGGCGAAGCACTGCAAGGTACTCCTGAAAAATAAAAGGAATTGGTTCAAGGTCAATCTCATCGACTTCCGAGGGATCTTCATCGGCTTCGCTTTGGTCCGACAGAAGCGGCGCCTCACCCGAAGTCTCTGGAACGCCGCTCTGAGGCGCCAGCCGTCCTTGAGCAGTCAAGACGCCGCCATAAAGCTTGATTACTTGCTCAAGAATAGAGGCTTCCTTCACGGCAACTGTGGCTTCGGCTTGCGGCGGGCTGCGCGCAGCGACGCTCTGCACCGTTGGCCTGGCAGCCGGCCGGTCCGAAGGCGCTGTCGGCGATTCCTCGGCCCCGCTCTCTTCAGCGTAGTCGCGCGGAACAAGCGTCCCTTCCGCCTTCAAGTCCCTGCTGAAGCGGTCCAGGACTTCTTGAAGGATTGATTGCTCCACCGGAGGCGGCGCGACCGACGGAGCAGGCGTTGCAGTGCGCGCAAGCGGAGCGACGCCAGGTTTTGCCTGTGGCGCCGGGGACCTGGCTGCCGTATCCGCTGTTGCCGCCTCTGCGGGCGCCACAGCCTGCCCCTGCAATTCGGACGCGTAGCGACTCAGCGCCTCGCCTGCCGGCCGCAGCAGTTTAAGAGCGCCCATTTCCAGTTCTTCAAAGCGATCCGATTGCTGCATCAGCGTACCACAGACGTTGAGCAACTCCTGCAGGAATAGATCGCCCCTGGCTTGCGGCGGGACGGCCGGCGACTTTGCTGGCGCCGAAGGCTCTGCTGCTGGAAGCGAGGCCTCCGCATGACGTTTTTCGCGCAACTGGCGCTGCACTGCGTCAAGCGCCGTCAACAGGTTGGCGCCAATGAATTGGGCCAGGGCTTCCTGTCGCACGCCAAGCTCGCGGGCAAAATCTGGTATTCGTTCGAGATAGTCGTCGGGCCTGGCAAGGTCCTGTGCGATAGCCTTGACCCGGGCAAGCGCCGAGGCCTCTTGATCTGGAGGCAACGAGCGCTTCTTCAGCACGGCGCGAAAAATCTGCAAATAGGCGCGGAAATGAGCTTCCAGTTCTTCGCGGTCGGCGCCGCCGGCTGCGGACATCACGCAGGGAGATAGCAGGCAGAGCGCCTGGTCAAGCCCTTTCGCCCGGCCAGTGCAGAGCGAAGGATTGCGCGCCTGCGATCAGCCTTCGACCTCGCCCAGCGATTCGCTGCGAACTTCGCTCATTTCCAGCGAAGCAGGCGCAACATCCGCTGGCGACTCCAGCGCTTCCTCAACGATACGATAGCGGAGGTAGGTGTTGCAGCTGGCTTCTTGTGTGTAGCGCACAAGATCAAAGTCGACGCGCGGCGAAATAAAAAAATTGGAGGCGCGCAGGCGTTCGCGTATTTCTCGTTTGATGTGAGCGCGGGCTTCCGATCTTCGGTGGTATGTAGTCGGAACAAGCATGTCATTCCGGTAAACCAACTTCTTGTCTTTGTAGACGGCGACTGTGAGTTTGATTCGAAAGCGCGTGGACAGTGACGTGAGCATTCCTCAATCCCCGGTGCTGTACAGGTATCGTCGCCGACCGGCTGTGAATTGAAATGACGATTGTCGCTTTCTCTGTTCGGCGGGCGTTTATCGCCGGGGGCGACTCGCCGCTTTATGTCGCCAGTTGCTGGAGCGTTTGGAGCACGATGTTCTGTAGCGCGGCGGAGCACGCAGCGTAGTTCCGCCGCCACTGTTCGCTGCCCTTCGGACCGACGTGGTTGGTGATTGCCAGAAGTGCGCTGAAGGCGGCGCCGTGGAGTTCTGCGGCCCGCGCCAGTCCATAACACTCAAGATTTTCAAATTGAAGACCTTCCTGCAAATAGAGCTCGGCGTGATCGAGCGATACTGCATCCGGACAATTGACTGTCCCTTCGTGCAAGATGAATGATTCAAATTTCAAGCTACGCAGGCGTCGCGCAAAGTTTCCCGGATTTTCCGGAATCGCTGCAAAGAGCCGCGGCGGCAGCTTCGAATGACCTAGCAGCAAGCCAGCCTCGCGCTTGTGGATGTGCGTTGGGATCACCGCGCCCCCCAGCCAGGGAGCGGGAAACTGCTGGTCGCAGGCCCCGGCGGAGCCCAGAAAGAGCGTTTCACATTCCGAGCTCAGCCCCCGTTCACACTGCCAGCGCTGCCAGGCAAGCGCCGCGTCGATATTGCCGATTCCACATTCGGCCACGTGGATTGCTGTCGCTTCGCCGCCGACCAATACGCTGCGCCCATTCCACGCTTGCAGGCGATCGATTTCGCCGCCAAAGGCGCCACACAGCAAAAGCGAACGCACAAAGTTACTGCGGCGGATTCTGGAAAGCCCCGCGACCCATCGTGGCTTCCACGGAATATATCAAACGCGCCGCCGCCTCCGGTGCGCAACTCTGCGCAAAGTGGATTGGATCTATATACTCGTTGCAGTGCATGCGCCCTGTCTGGTTCAAGCGCAGAAAGTGTGCGCCGCGGTCGCCAAGGCTGCGCTCCAGTCGCTCCCACTGCGTGGGATCAACGCTGCGTTCGGCAACTTCACGCCAGGCTGGATGCTGCGGGGGGGACCAGAAAAACAGCGGAATTCCAAGCTCCCGGCAGCGCTCGGCAATCAGCTGCGCGTAGCGAGCCAGGTTTGGATCAATTCGAAAGGCGGCGAAAAGTTCTACTTCTAAAATCTGCGAGGCTCGCAGAAAAATCATTCTCTGCAGCGGGGGCTCGGCGCCCGGAACAAAGCCGTGCGAAAGTACAAGATTCTCGTCACGCTCGGCAGTGGAGGCGGCGCTGAGTTGCCTCATTGCTTCGTCCCAGACATCGGCTCTGGATTCAGATCTGCCAAGGCGATAGCGCGACATGGCAAAGAGGCGGCTGCCCAGAATGGTATGGAAGTGTTCCCAGGGCATCTGCAGGGCGTGATCAACGGCAAAAGCAACGGGCACGCCAAATTTCAATTCTGTCACTGACCAGCGCGTGCGACCATTCATCAGAGCCGGGTCCAGCTCCACCAGCACGGCGTCCGGTCGCAGTCCATGGTCGGTCCACTGCGTAAAGCGCACGTAGGAGGTGAGCAGCGAGGCGCCGGGGTAGGCATTGTTTACCAGTTCCCAGCGATCCAGAAAGTCCTTCTCTCGCGGCGAGAGAAAAGGATCCGATGCCAGCTGTTTGCGCGTAGGCGCGGCGTAAAATACCAGCGATCGCGAGGAGCCAAAGTTCATCGCGATGCGTCGCCCCTGGCGGCGGGCGCGCTCAATCATTGCTGATTGATCAAAACGCGACTCAAGAACTGACTGAAAAGTCTGCGCCGATCCTGCGACCGTGCAGCATTGGCGTACAGCGGGGATATATACGATTTTGTCGACGGCAATCAGCAATGCCGCCAGCGCCACGGGCAACCAGACCTTTTTTTTTCCTGCGAACATAGCGCGACATCGCCTCCGGATTAGAATACGAAATACACGAAGGGAATATCGCCGCCAACCTTCCAGCTGCAGTAAAACAGCAAAAGGATTGCCGCCGGCGCCGTCCACCAGAGACGTATCTGGCTGAATTTTGCATAGCGAGCGCTGCCCGGAAAATAGTCGTTGAATTCGACAAAGTGCAGGCCCAGATACAAGGCGATTGTCGCCAGGTGGCCGCTATGAAAGGCAAAGCGTTTGGCGCCTGGAGCGAGAAAAATAGCGCGCAGCATATCGACGCCGCGATCCGGATCGACGCCAGCATTGAAGAAGACGCCCACCAGGCACATGCCGGAAAACAAAAGAAAACATTTTACAACATTGTAAGCCGTGCGTACCGCAAAAGCGGGATTGGTTTCGCCAGGATAGAGCGACCACTGCGCCGGTTGTCCAAGCTTCCCGCTGCGGTAGAGCGCCCGTTCCACGGCTAACGCTACGCCATGAAAGCCCCCCCAGAGGGCAAAGCCCCAGCCTGCGCCGTGCCACAATCCGCCCAGCAAGAAGGTGGCAGAGAGGTTGAAGTAGGTGCGCCACTCTGATACCCGACTTCCGCCAAGCGAAATGTAGAGGTAGTCGCGCAGCCAGTTGGTCAACGTAATATGCCAGCGCCGCCAGTAGTCCTGAAAGGATAGCGCAAAGAACGGGCCGCGAAAATTGACTGGAAAATCAAAGCCCAGCAGCAAGCCAGAACCGCGCGCCAGGTCAGTGTAGCCAGAGAAATCGCAATAGACCTGAACGCCAAAAAAGAGGCAGGCCGTGAAAACAGAAACTGCGTCGTACTGCAGCGGCTGCGTTGTGATGGCCGCCACTGGCGCTGCCAGGTAGTCGGCTATGATCGCCTTTTTGATGATGCCCACGGCGATCAGCGCCAGGCCTCGTGAAACATCAATCTTATCCGGGTCTTTGGGAGCGTCGAGGTGCGGCAGAAGTTCATTGTGCCGCACGATAGGCCCGGCGATCAACTGCGGAAAGAAAATGATAAAGAGCGAAAAGTTAACAAAGCTCGGACGCTCTGGCAGCTCGCCGCGGTAGGCGTCAATATGCATGGCGGCGAGCTGAAAGGTATAGAAGGAGATGGCCAGCGGCAGAATGATTTCCGGGAAGGCGCTGTTCTTATGCAATCCAATGGCAAGGACCGAGGGATCATGCAAGAGACGACCCGTGGTCTCGGCCGCAAAGTAGAAGTACTTGAAGAAGCTGAGATTGAGAAAGTTCAGCAAGAGCGCGAGTGTCAGCCAGGCCTTGCTGCGCTTCTCGTAAATCTGAACAAAGAACGGATAATTGAGAGCCAGTACAAAGGCGAAATGCAGCAGAAATTTCCAATCCCAGCTCAAATAGAACAGAATGGAAGCGAGCAGCAGCGCCCACTTGCGCGCGCGATGCGGCAGGGCCCAGTAGCATAGCAAAACAATCAGCAAAAAGACAAAATACAGGATACTGTTAAAGAGCATGAAGCCTTACCAGGCGGTCAACGCGGCGCGCACAAAACTGGTTACCGGCGCCTGCTCGCGCGTATCTTCGAGGCTCTCGCGCAGGTCCTTCACCACCGTTTGCGCGTCGGTAACCAGCGTATTTGCATTGCGATGCAATTCATCATCGTTTACCAGCAAGCCCAATGTGCCCTGGCCGGTATTGATCTTCTGGGTGATATCCCGAATGTTCTCGATGGTCTCGCGTACATTCTGGCGGTTTTCGCTGATCAGCTCGGCAATGCCGGCCACGGGATCGCCAGAAGCCACGCCTTCCAGGCGAACGCGGCCGCCTTCGCCAGCCGCCAGATAGCGCTCCAACGCTGTTTGATCATTTTCGCTGAGCTCGCCTGGCGATGCGGAGAAGACCTCAACCAATTCCGCCGACTCGCCGCGCTCGTTGGCGCGCGCCGATCCGGGGTCGATGGAGATCACCTTGCCGGCAATGAGCGATTCGTTCTTGATTGCGACCCGGAAATTTTGATAGAACACCACTTCTTTCTGTAACTCGATGGTGATTGCGACGCGCTGGCCGACGCGCTCTGCGGAATCAGAAGCTACGGGATGATTGGCCTGATCCACGGCCACCAGATCGACAGAATCCACCAATCCGGATGGAACGCCAAGCACGGTCACTCGCGAACCAGTTTTTACGCCTTCGGCATTGTCAAAAAACAGAACGTACTGGCGACCGCGCGCAGCAAAGGGTCCGCTTTGCGAAACGATGGTGAAAAAACCGACCATCATCAAAGCGCCGAAAAAGAGTAACCCGACCAATAGATTCTGCAGCCACTTCATGAGCCGAGCCCCCAGCATCCTTCGGCGTCCGCCGAACGTCTTTCAATTCCTTTTTCAGTCGCCATTGTTGCGAGCCTTGCGCGTAGTCGGGTCCTCGGCGTCGATAACCATCGGTCCCTGCGTGCGGCCATTGATGAACTGCTGCAAAATAGCATTGGAGGTATTGCGCACCTCGTCGGGCGTACCCACAAACTCTACTTTTCCCTGGTACAAGAAGGTGATGCGATCGGCAATGTAGTAGGCTGAATTCATGTCGTGGGTTACGACGACCTGGGTGACGCCCAGCTCCTTTTGCAAGCGTCGAACCAGTTCGTTGATGACCTGGCTCATCACCGGGTCCAGACCGGAGGTTGGCTCGTCATACAACAGAATATCCGGATTGGTAGTCAAGGCGCGCGCCAGACCAACGCGCTTCTTCATACCGCCCGAAATGCTGCCAGGCAACAAGTCGCGCGCCGGCAAGAGCCCGAGCCAACGCAACTTCTCGGTAACGACGGCATCCACTTGATGATCCGGCGCCCGATGCAATTCGCGCAAAGGCAGTGCGACATTTTCGTAAACAGTGAGCCAGTTGATCAAGGCTCCGCTTTGAAACAATAAGCCCATATGTGCGCGCAATTCAGCCTTCACATCGTTGCGACTGTAGCTCATTTGCTGATTGAACACATGCACTTCGCCTTCGTCGGGATCCAGCAAACCTACGATGTGCCGGATACTGACCGACTTGCCGGTGCCAGAACCGCCCAGCAAGACCATGACCTCGCCGCGTCGAACGTCAATGTCCACGCCGCGCAAGATCTCACGCGCTCCAAAGCGTTTCTTGACGCCGCGCATTCGAATGATCGTTTCTTCGGCTTTTGACATCTTAGCCGCCCACAAAAGCCCCGGCTACTGTGACCAGAACGCTGAGAAAATCGATGTAGGCGCGCGACTCGCGCAAATCCTCAACGCCAGCCTGCGCATCGCCAACCAACGAATTTACATCCGTCAGGAAGCGATTGGTCCCGTCCGCGAGGCGGGCGTCATTGACCAGAAGTGCGATGTTGTGTTCGCCGTAGTTGAGCTTTTCGGTAATTTCGCGAAGGCTGGTGGTAATTGCCAGCACGTCATTGCGGTTTTCACGCAACACCTCCGCCACCAGATAGATCGGATCATCGTAGTTCGTGGCCGAGACCATCGGACGATTGTCCTCAGGGAGCTTTCCGCTGGCGCGGTAAGCGGCGACATCCGTGAGGCTCAGTTCGAGATAGTCCAACGCCAGATGACGGGGGGCGCCGTCGTCAAAAGCTGTCCCAGGATTCAGTTCGATTACTTTGGCGCCCAGAATTGACAGGTAGCGAGAAATGAGACGGTAGTTGGGATAGATTGTGGGGCGCTCTTTGAATGTGAGGATGGCGATGACCGTCTGCCCGTGCGAGGGTCCTGCTTCGCGCCACGGACGCAACTCGCCGCGCGGACCAAGCGTTACGTAGTACAGAGAATGAACGCTGCCAGCCTCCACGCCGTTTACATATACCGGCGTGCCGCTACGAATCCCTTCGGCGCTCAACAGACGAACTGGTATGCGCGTTGCTCGATTCTCCAATCCAATTTCCGAAGCAATGATGGTGAGAAAGCCCATCACCGCCATGAAACTGTAAAAGGCCAGTCCGACCAGCAGCGAGCCATATTGCCTGCGAAACTTTTCTATGCGCGTTCGCATCAATTGTCACCGGTAGAAGAGGGTTGTCACAAAATAACCAAGCACCAGTACAAACAAAAAGGACTGCACTACCGATTTGCGTACCGCAATGCCCACGCCAATAGCGCCGCCGCGCGCCGCCAGGCCATGGTAGCAGGAAATTGTAGAAACGGTAATGCCGAAGATCAACGCCTTCAATTCTCCAACCCAGATATCCTTGAGTCCCGTCTTACTCTTGAGCACATCCGTTACGATATTGAAATAGGTTACATATTCGACATTGAGCTGGGTATTGGCGACCAAACCGCCGCCCAGCACGCCCACCAGCGTTGCATAAGCGGAGAGCACCGGCACCATTATGGTAAAGCCGTAGATGCGCGGCAAAATCAGGTAGCGCACAGGGTCAATGGACATCACTTCCAGCGCGTCAATTTCCTCGGAGACCGTCATTGTTCCAATCTCAGCCGCAATGGAGGAGCCCACTGCCGCCGCCAGAATCAGAGCCGTCATGAAGGGACTGAATTCGCGGGTCAGCGTGATGACAATTCCCTGGCCGATCAGGTCCTGCTGGCCGAAATCGCGCAAGGCCAGGCCGGCTTGCAGGCTGATGATCATCCCCGAAAACGCGGCAACGATACTGACTACAAAGAGCGACTTCACCCCGGCAACATACATCTGGCGCAGGGTCTCGTGTCGCTTGAACCACAGGTGTGGCGCCGCCAGCGCCGCCCGCCCCAGCAAAATCAGCGCATCCCCGGCGCCGCGGATGGGCTGCATTGCTTGTTCCAGTTTGGAGCGCAAATAGTTCATAGATCGCCAATGGCCAGACGCAACTCCGCAGGCGCGCCCAGCGGCCGCAACAGCGTTTCTGTAGTTGCCGGCGGCGGACCGCCAAGCGGCAAATCGATCCAGAAGAGTTGCATCGTAAAGTAGGGATCGCCGCCTGCTGGAAAATCGCGACGCAAGCCAAACAGACCGCCCAGGAAACAAAAGTTCCAGTAGGCCGGCGTATTGTGCCATTCAAAGCCAATGAAAAAATGATGCTCTTCATTCTCATTCCAGTAGCGAGAATAGAGCCGAAACAAGAGCGAAAAATAGCGGTCGCCGTTTTCATAGCGACTCCATTCCGTCAGCGCGTAGAAGACGCCCCAGTCCCGTTCAAATTGGTCGGCGCGGAAGGGCCAGAGTACCAGCGATCGAAATTCGCTGCGCCCGCCGCTGGTCTCTGTAATCTGGAAGAGGGGCCAGATTTTCAGGTGCCAATCGCTCTCCCGTTCTTTGCGGAAATGGCGCGTGTTATTGGTGTAAAAGGGAAACAGATAGGTATACTCAGAATCTACGACGGCGGAGCTGGCGTGTAGCGCCGCGAACAACGGCGTGATAAAGAGCGCCTCATTGTAGTAGGTTTCTGCATCATCATCCGTGTTGCCAAAGCGGTAGTAGCCGTAAAAAGGGAAGATCACATGCTTGCTCAGGTGCGGATCGTCGCTGCGCTGGTATTGATAGATGAACCACAATGCATTGAAGCTGAATGAGTTTGTCTTTTTGTCCTCGCCCCAGGCGACAAAGCCGCCCAGAAAAGGCAGCCACAAAAAGGTCCAGGCGTTCAACTGACCCTGATCGGACCACTTGCGGCCGACCAGCGGGAAGCTGAAGAAGTAGTGCCGCGGTTCGACCTTGTCGAGCGCTTCATCGCCCCATTGAAAAAAGGGCCACAGCAAGGTGCGGCGATCGTACTTGCCGCGGTGTATTTTTTGCGAGTAGAATGGAAAGATACGTAAGTCGTCGCGATCATCGCCGCCGCCCCACATGGTCAGCGGCCAGAGAATGCCGCGTGCGTGGTAGTCGCGATAGGACCAGCTGGCATACAGCGGGAAAAGAACATAGTTGATTTCAGAGTAGCCGAGCTTGTTGCGCAGCCGCCCGTAGAAAGGGAATACGCTCCAGTAGTCTTCGCCGGCGCCGCCGCCCATCTGGAAGAAGGGACTCAGCAGCCAATCGCTGTCGCCCTCGTCAGCTTCTTCACGATATACGTCATCGCCGCTGAAGAAGTAGAGCATCGTCCAGTGGTTCCAGTGATTGGTGCCATGCGAATAGAAGATTGGATAGAGCGCACGCCGATAGGAGTAGGCTTTCTCCTGATTTTCGTAGACGCCGTAGAAGGGATGCCAGATGCGCTCGATCTGACCGGGCGCCCTGGTAGATTCATAGAAGAACAGGAACTGCCAGTATTCGCGCGGCGCCCGACCTTCGACGCGCGTGGGCAAGCGGGCCAGCAGCGCTTGTGGCGCCAGCGCTACAATTCCCAGTACGATTGCCAGGGCCAGACGACCGTACAGGCCAGGGCGGAAAAGTCGAGAGGTCTGGCAGTCGGCGCCCATCAATGGTAACGAGCTGACGATTGCGGCCACAAGACGCAATGCAATTTCAGACGCCGGACTGGCCCTGCGTTTTCTAGAGCTTTCGCTCTGGTATTAAGCGAAAAATCGATTTCGCTCCCTGCAAGACATGGAGACTTGCCGCCAGTGCGCGCACTGGCGCTCGTCGGATATTTATGAACAAAGTGACGCTGGATAACCCCTTCCAATCGCCGTCGGCCGCAGCCGCAGCGCCGGCCAACGCCTACGAGGAGTCTCTGGCCATGGGCCACGACTTGATTGCCCGGCCCTTGCGGGGCGGCGGTAAGGCGCGCGTTACTGTCCAACACGCCAAAAAGCGGATGACCGTCTGGGAAAGGATCAAGGTCCTCACTGAGCAGGCGCCCAATGTTTTTTTCCAGAACTGGGGTCGGCAGCTGGACGGCGCCAGCATTGTTACCGGAATTCTCAACATAAAGGGTCGCGACGTTGCCGTCTATGGCCACGATTTTACGCAGCGCGCAGGATCGATGGACGCCACCAATGGCGCAAAATTGGCGCGCCTGATCCACATGGCCGGCGAGCACGGTATTCCGCTGATTGGCATGAATGATTCCGCCGGCGCCTACGTCCCCGCCGGGGTTGGCGGATTGGACGGCTACTCCGAAGCATTCTATGCGCTGCGCAAGATCTCCGGAAAGGTTCCAAGCATCATGCTGATGTTTGGCTTCAATGCCGGCGGCGGCGCCTATCTACCGCGCCAGGGCTCTTTCATGATTCAGCCCAATGAAACGTTCTTTGGCCTGACCGGTCCTACCGTGGTGAAAGAGGTGCTTGGCGAGAACATCACGCCAGACGAGCTGGGCGGACCAATGGTCCACGGCAAGAGCGGCGTCGTCGATATCGTCGCTCCGGATGAACTTGGCGCGTTACGCAAGTCGTTGCGCTTGATGAGCTACCTGCCGGACAACAATCACAGCCTGGCGCCCTTCCATGCCACCAGCGACCCGATCGATCGCAAGACCTACGAAATCGAAATATTGCTGCGCCGTACCTTTACCAGCCCCAGCGGCTTCAATACGCCCTTCGACATGACGCTGATCATTCAGCAAATATGCGATCATGGCGCTTTCTTTGAAATTCAGCCGCAACGAGCGCGAAATCTGATCTGCGCTTTTGGGCGCTTGAATGGCCATGTGGTCGGATTCATGGCTAACAACTCGGCGGAAGCCTCCGGTCAGATCGACATCATGTCCGCCTACAAAGGATCGCGCTTTGTCCGCTTTTGCAACCTCTACAATATCCCGGTCATTTTCCTGGAGGATACGACAGGCTTCCTGCCCGGACGCGAACAGGAATCGAATGGCATTGTCCAGGCCGGACGCGCGTTGCTCGATTCGATCATTGATCTGCGCACGCCGCGCATCTTGCTGATCGTGCGCAACGCCTTTGGCGGCGCCTACGCCGTCTGGAACAGTCATTTCATAGGCGCCGATCTGGTATTTGCCTATCCGACGGCGCGCGTCGCTGTGATGGGACCGGCAGGCAAGGAATACGTATATAAGGAAGAAATGCAGGCAGCGCGCGCTAAATTTCGGGAGGCCTTGAAGGCTGGAACGCCGCAGGCCGAAGCGCAGAAGGCGCTCGATCAGACGCTGGCATCCCTTAACCAACGTTATGAGCGAGAGTTGATGAATCCCAAGGAAGCGCTATCGCTGGGCTCGATTTCCAGCGTGGTAATGCCCGAAGATACGCGGGCTCGCCTGGCCGAGTCGCTCAGCTATTTGATGCGTCGTTACAAGGCCAGCGCTTACAGCGATGTACAGCGCGAGTTTCACTGATTCGGGCTGCGCGGTGGCGTCGCTTCTGGCCCGGCATACATCGACTCAGTTGCGGCTCAATCGCTCGGACAGCTGACATTGATTTCGCCGCTGGCGCGAGCGGACATGCGGCTGTACCAGGCGCGAAGGTGTAGTTCCCGCCATGGCGCGTTGAGCGAACGCATGATAGAGTTTGAATAAGCGCGATAGTATCCGTGCTTGCAGTAATTAGCGCCTTCAATCACTCCTGCGCCGCTTAGCTCGCGCCATTTGACTCTCGCAGGGCTGCTCTCCATGGTAATGTTGGCCGCCGGCGGTTCGCGCTCCGGGGTGCAGTGTTCCTTGCCATATTCGTATTCGTCAGCCAGGCCGGCGTAGGTATGCCCCAGCTCATGGGTGATGACCCCGGGCGTCGCCCAGTTGTGCGTTGCGATGGCCATCGCCCCGCCTGATCCGCCAAAGCGCTGGTCATTGATCAATACAATCACAATGTCACGCTGATTGTACGGGCTGCGCGCGCGGATCGTGTCCCAGGCCCTCCGGTAATCCAGGCAAGCAAGTCGACTCAACCCCTGGCAGTTCAAATAAGCGCCCAGCGAATTCTGCTTTGTCCAGGGCCTGCCCCAACCAGCGCCGCTCTCAGCGCTGACCAGGTCCATTCGGTGCACATTAAAATAGTCGCGAAACATGCAGAATGGATTTTGCTGGAACAGTTGCTCCATCAGCTGTTCGGCGTCCGCATGCCAGCGCTGTTGTTCTTCTCGCGTGTAGCCTTCGCCAACAAGCAAGACATCGAGCTTTTGATCCGGCGCGCCGCTGCGATGCAGCCATTCGGTCGACGCGCTTGAATCCCGGCTCAGCGGCGCTGAAAAATTGTTGGTCCGGCCACGCTGCAGCGACTGCGCTTGAGTTGCAGGCAAACGAATGCGCTGGATCGCGCGCCAGCCATATCCCTCGCGGCCATGCTCGTAGATTACAAGCGTAGTTGCGTGTCGCGCCAGCTGCTCCGGCGTTCCGGGCCAGTCCAGAGCAAAGCGCAGCGTTCGGTAGCCGGTAGCCAGGCGCGTCCGCGACGATGGCGCATTCCTGTCGCCATTTTCAAGCGGCTGCTCCAACCACAACCAGCGCGGATCCAGAACCACCGCCTGGGCAAATACCTCGCCACGATCGTTTTCAGCGCGCACCAGCAAGGCGCCCGGATCATCGGGATGTGCAAAGGAAGGCGCTCGACCTGCGCCCGACGCAAGGATGCGCATGCTTTGTGAAGCTTCCAGTCGAATACCTTGAACGCCAGACTGTGCTGATCCCTGCGCCGCTGGCGGATTGGCCGTCTGACCGGCGGACGCCGAAGGAGACGTAAGATCTGAAACCTCGCCGCTCCATGCTCGCTCTTCGGCCAGGGACTCCGTCGGCAGATTCAGTTCCGCCTCCAGGTAGCTGAAATCTGCCTGTGCCTGCGGCGACGCATGGGCGCAGGAAAACGCTAACGGCATGAGCAGGACCAGGCCTGCGCCAGCGGCAAAAGCAAGCGGCCAGCGGGAGCAAAAATAGGAAGCGCTTTGTCGCATACGATTCTTTGACGATTCGCCAGATTTACAGTTCAAAACTGGCGCAGGCCAGAGCATCTGGCGCCGGTCAGATAAAGTCGACCGAACTTTGTAATGGTTTCTTGCATTTTTTTCGTCGCATCGGCAGTCAGGAGGCGACAGAGCGGACAAAGCTCTGGCGCAGCAAAATCTGAATTCTCTGCTTCGATGAAGCGAGATTGGCGCACCAGAAACTGCACGCCTGATTCTTCTTGCAGCGACGCCGAATACGATCAGCGCGGCGCTCAGTTTTGCGGCGCACACCAAAAATTGTTTTTGAAAAGGAAATAAATTCTTTGCGCTCTTCTTCAATGTGCCACGTCTGATTCCAGAGCGTCGCCCCCAAGGGCGTCGACCAACGGAGAAACAAATCAGATGAAAACCCGTATAGTGGGAATTGTTGCGCTGCTGGCGATTGCTACCACCGCACTGGTAGCTGCCCCGAAGCGTCTCACGGTTGTGAACAAAACTTCTCAGAGAATTGACTACATCTACGTCTCTGAAGTTTCCAACGATAGCTGGGAAGATGATGTGATGGGTGCAAGCCAAACACTGGCCCCCGGCGCACGTATCAACATTACCTTCAACGGATACGATCCAAGTTCATGCATGTGGGACTTCAAAGCTGTTGATAGCAATGGCGAAGAGTACTATCTGCGTAACGTGAACCTCTGCCAGGTCAACGTGATTAACATCACCGAATAAGGCTCCCCTCTGGCTGCGGCTGGTCCGGCCAGCCGCAGACCATTCTTTTTGCGATTCACGCGGTCTGTTTGCGATCGTACTGCCTGGTGATCGTCGCCGCAACCCCAGACAGCGCAAGCAAGCCAATCAAATTGGGAATGGCCATCAGGGCATTCATGGCGTCGGAAAAGTTGATAACAGAATCCAGCTGAAGCAGGCAACCGGTGAAAGCCAGAATTGTAAAAGCCGTGCGGTAAATGAATCGGACCTTCATTCCAAATACATACTCGGCGCACTTCTCGCCATAGTAGCTCCAACCAAGCAGCGTTGAATAAGCAAATAGCGAGAGACTGATGGCGACTATCCAGCCGCCCGCAGTGGCGCCAAGCCCAGCGCTGAACGCCGCACGCGTTAGCGCCTCTCCTTGCAGATTGTCGTTCAGCGAAACGCCGCTGACCAGAATCACCAGGCCGGTGATGGTGCAGACCACGATCGTATCAATAAAGGTTTGCGTCATTGATACCAGCGCCTGGGCGACGGGATGATTGGTGCGCGCCGCGGCTGCAGCGATAGGAGCGGAACCGAGGCCGGACTCGTTGGAAAACATTCCCCGTCGCATTCCATGATACAGCGCTTGCAAAAACGCGCCGCCAAGAATTCCGCCGCCTGCAGCCGAAGGCGAGAAGGCCTCGCCAAGGATCCTGGCAAAGGCGCCGGGAATGCGGTCGGCAAAGATTGCAAGCACGCCAACTCCGCCGGCTACATAGAGGATAATCATTGCCGGTGTTATGACCTGCGTTACGCGAGCCAGTGAACGAATCCCGCCGATCAGCACGGCGCCGGTGGCCAGGGCAATCACGATTGCCGTCAGCAGCACCGGAGTTCCAAAAACGCCGGCCAATGCGCTGGCTGTCTGGTGGGCCTGCGACATATTGCCTATGCCGAAGGAGGCCAGAGCGCCAAAGATCGCAAAAGCCAGAGCGGGCGCCTTGCCCCAGGACAGCCCGCGACTCAGATAATACATGGGTCCGCCAAGCATGCGACCGTCCGCGGCCTGCACCCGAAAATGAACCGCCAGCACTGCTTCGGCGTATTTTGTAGCCATGCCCAGCAGGCCCGTCAGCCACATCCAGAACAGGGCGCCGGGACCTCCGGCCTTCAATGCAATTGCAACACCGGCAATGTTGCCGACGCCAACGGTTGCGCTGAGCGCGGTCATCAGGGCCTGAAAATGGGTGATATCGCCGGGGCGATCATCGGATTCCTTACGTTTGACAAAGCCAAGATAAAAGGCGTGAATGAAATGAGTAAATTGAACCAGCCGCAGACGAACGCTCAGGAAGATTCCGACTCCGCCCAGCATCAGGACCAGCGGCGGACCCCACAGCGCGTCGGCGGCGCCTTTCAAAAGCGCGCCAAATGCATTTGCATCCATGCGCGATGGATGCGCGCCAGACAGGGACGTCACTCAAAAAAGAACTTGCGAGCGCGCCAGGTTCAGAAGTCGCTCAAGGCTTATGAATAGCAAGGGGCGCCCCGAGTCCGAGGAGCTGCTATTGCTGAAGCAGCGCCTGGCCCGCTTTCTGGAGATCCATTTGAAGACGCGTCTACTGGAAGCCAATGACGGCGCGCTGAAGATGCAAACGCTCTTTGCTCGTAACAACGTAAAATCGCGCCCCAAAGACAAACTGATCAACTATCTGCTGGCCGAGGTTCAAAAGCGCCTGCTGGATGGGCCTTCGCCCGATCGCCGCGACTTGATCATCTGCGAGTTTCTTATTGAAGAGCTGGAGAAGTTCGTTGCTGCCAGCCTGAAACGCCCTTGATCCGTCGCTGTGTTGCTCTGGACGCCGCAAGCTGTCCGCCGCGCACTGTCAAAATGCCCCGCGATTTCTGGCGGCTGTCGGCGACGATTGCACTGCTAACGCTCTTTTTCTGGCAAAGCGCGCTGGCAGCGGAAGGCGAATCCGGATATTTTGATTGGACTGATATTTTTCTGCCCGCATCCAGCAGCGGCGACCAGCAGTTGCGCCGACGACTGGAACGTCTGGAAGGCGAAATTGAAAGCCTGCGTTCCCTGGAACGCCAGCTCCAGCAGGAGCGGGAATTGAATGTTCGCCAGCGGAGCGAGCTGAACCAGACGCGGCAGGCGCTGACGACGCTGGAACGAGAAGTGCAGATTCTTCGACGCTCGAACGGCCGGGCGCCAGCCGGAGCGGGTGCGCCCTCGTCCGGCGGCAGCCTCAACATCACCCCGGCGCCGCAGAGCGGGACGACCGACGCCGAGGCGATTCGTTGGAACGCACTCTATCCTGGCATGGGTCACATTCGTCGCGACTATGAATGGCGCGGCTGGGGTTATGCCATCGGCTTTGGTCTCAGCAGCGCGTTGACGCTCTGGTCCTATTCGCAGGAACAGAGTCTGCGCTCGCAGGCGAGCACGCTGGACCTGTCCTATTTTGATCATCAAGCGCAGTACCAATCCGCTCGACTGCGAACACAAAGGTTTCTGCTGCTGAGCGCAGGAATTTACGCCATCAGCCTGGCGGATGCGGTCTGGACATTCAGCGCGCCGGTCGCATTTGACGAACAAGGCGCGCCTGTGCTCCGCCTGCAGTTGAGCGCTCGCTTCTAACGGCGGCCAGGCGCCGTAATTTGCAATGCGATCCTTACCAGCTGCTGGAGGCCCCGCCTCCGGAGAAGCCCCCGCCTCCGCCGCTAAAACTGGAACCGGAGGAGCTGCTGCTGGACCAGCCCCCTGAGCCTCCCGAACTTGTAGAGACCCAGTTTCCGGCATTGGATCGCCAGCGCGCGCCGGCTTTTGTTTTTGGAATAATCAAGCGCAGCAAGGGGACGCCCAGCAGATAGATTGCCAGAGCTATGAAGTTACCCGGAACACCGAGCGGGATGGCTGGAAATATGGCGTAGAAGGGAATCAGAAAGAGATACAGAAACCAGGTGAACTCTTTCATGATAATGAGAACCCAGGTGAAGATCCCGAGCACAAAGAAGATCAAGAGTCCGGAGAGAATTCGCACCAGGATCGGGATGTCGCCAAAACCGCTGTCTGACTGCTCGCTTTCATCCGGAGGAGTGTACTCGCCCTTGATGACGCCAAGAATTGCATCCACGCCGGCCTGCACGCCGCCGTCAAAATCGCCCTGTTTGAAATGCGGTTTGACCACCAGATCCAGGATGCGACGACAGATAGCGTCGCCCAGTGCGCCCTCGAGCCCCTGACCTACTTCAATGCGCATCAAGCGTTCATCGCGGACAATCAGAAAGAGAACGCCATTGTCCACGTCAGCGCGACCAAGCTTCCAGGTCTCGGCCACCTTCAGCGAGTATGTTTCCAGGATCTCGCCCTGCAAAGAGTCGATGGTAAGAATCGCTACCTGGTTGGAAGTTTGCTTTTCCTGTTCTGCAAGCTGGGCTTCAAGCTTTTCAACTTGCGCCGCGCTCATCATATGAGCGGTATCATTGACCCGTCCGCTCAGGTAGGGAACTTCACGCGCAGCTAGCGCCGCAAAGGGAGTCGAGCACAAGGCGCCTGCCAGAATCAGGCGCTGCAATTTCCTGCTCATGCCAATCCCTCCTCTGCGGTTCTGCGCACCTTTTCAGCCGCACGCCGCCGCAGGAAGCGCAAGGCTACAATCAGCCGGCGCGGAACAGCTGACGGAAGTCCAGTCGATCGCGCAACTGGTAGAAGGGAACTCCATTGTTCCCGGCCAGAAAGGGCGGGACCTCCAGCTTCTGCGATTCGATGAACTTGCGCGTTGCGGCGGCGCCGCCCAGCAAATCGACCCAGGCCGATGCTGGAACCCAACTGAAGCCAAAGCCCATGGCGCCGTCTACGCCATTCTGGTCCGTCACCTCTGGAATCAGTGAAAGCGAATAGGCGACGTAGCGCGCCAGAAAGTGGCGGAGCAAGTCGGCCTCGAATCCCTTCGCCTCCAGAAACACGCGCCCCAGACCCTGGTAGTCGGAATCCTTGATGGCCGCCACTGCATCCTTCTTGAAGGGTACGCTCAGCGCCGGCAAATCGACATAGTCGTTCTTCTTGATGTCGTAAACATGTTTCAGACGCTTGCCGTCCGCGGTCTTGCTGCGACGGTAGAGGCCCTTGCCGGCCTTATCGCCCATAGCGCCTTGATCCATCAGCTTTTGAAAGTAGCCCGGCATCTGGAAGGTGGCGTGGGCCCCATCTTTTGTATTCTCGTAGATATTGTCCACAATGGCCTTGTGCACATCCAGGCCCACCAGGTCGACGGTGGCCAGCGGGCTCATGGCCCGCCCGGTATAGCCGCCCAGAATAGAATCTATCAAATGGATGCCGCCTTTGTCTTGATGGGTCTCGGCCAGCTGAGCGGCCTCGTTCATCAGCTGGAAGCCGATGCGATTGCCGGCGAAGGCCGGAGTATCGTTAGTAAGTACTACGTACCGAAGGAGCTTTTTCGTGAGGTACTCGCTGAGTTCCTGGCTGAGTTTCGGATCATTGCCGGGGTGGGTCACCAGTTCGCAGAGCGTCAGCTTGTAAGGCGGATTGAAGAAGTGGGTGCCATAATAGTGTTTTTGTCCATCGGCGTCGAAGTGTGAAGCAAGACGGGCGATAGACAGGCCGGAGCTTACCGTAGAGACGATGGTTCCCGGCTTGCGCGCGGCGGCAATGGCCTTGTTCAACGGCTCCTTGACCTCGTAACTTTCGGCCACACATTCAAAGACCCAGTCGCTTTCAGCAACGGCCCGGGCAAGGTCGGCATCGTAGCTGCCCGGGATCATGCGCGTGGCAATCACGTCGGAGCGCACCGAAGCAACGGCCGCGTTGATGCCTTCCCTGGCCTTTTCCACGGTGCGCGCCAGGGCATAGACTTTCGCGTCGCCAAAGGCGGCTACAATGGAGGCGGAACCGGCGCCCATTGTACCATTGACGCCAAGGATGGTTACGGTCTTGATTTCTTTCATAGTACTGTGATTGTCCTGCAGCCGGAGCCAAGGCCGGCGACCTGAAAACTCGGCAAAGTCCTGTGCAAGCAGCGTGGGGTCAACCAGGAAGCTGAAGTGGGCCAGGCAACAGACGCGACGCCAGGGTCCGATCAGTAGCGGTCAACGCTTGCCGCACAGCTGCGTCCAAGATCGCCAAGCGGCGCCGACGCCACAAAGCTAACCACGCCCGCCGTGCTAACACGGAAGGCGTAGATTTGCTCCGCAACTGCGCCATCGTCGTAAGCCGTCAGATAAAGAAAGCGACCGCCTGCTTCCACACAGGCACTCTGGAGGTCATTGCTGATAGGCAATTCGGCAATAGCGCTGAGCGTACCATCCGAAAAAATACGGTAGGATACGATCCTATTCCCGCCGCTGATCGCAAAATAGAAGCGCCCGCGCGGATCAATGATCCCGTGCGAAACATTGAAGCCCGGCGTAAAGAGATTGAGCAGCGTCAGGCTCCGGTCGCTCTCCACTCGCAGCACGGCAATGTGCTGACTGTTGTCCGTGCCGGCCAGGGCCAGGTTCCCATCCGGAGTAAAGGAGATCGGCGATACGGTATAGGCGCCGCCAAGGTTGGTCGCGCCCAGATCGCTCATCGCGCCGCTGCCATCAATGGCCAGGCGTCGGATACCCTTGACGCCAAAGTCAGCGCTGAGCACAAGATCGCCGCGCGGGCTGATGGCCGAGGCCTGCGAGTTGCCTGCGAAGCCGGTTGCCAGCGCCAGAACATTTCCCGTTGGAATTCCCTGTGCATCCAGCATGCTGCGATAAAAATCCGTGGCGCCCTGAACGCGACTGAAGTACACAGCATCGCCTGCTGGCGTTGCAAAGACACGATGCGAGAAATCATTGCCCGGACCCAGCAGCTGCGTATTGGCAAAGCTGAGAGCGCCGCTTTCGTTGTCGTAGCGGTAGCTGGAGATTCCGCCGGGAGTTTGATTGCGGCTCACATAGACAGCGCGATAGATCGGATTGGTTGCCACCCAGAGCGGCGGGGCGCCGCTTACCAGCGCGCTGGAGACTTCGTTCAATGCGCCGCTGCCAGCATCAATGCGGTAAGCGTGCAGCGTGGCGTTGGTCGTCGAAACAGCAAATACGAATCTACTGTAGAGCGGGAAATAGTCCAGCAAGAACAGGCTCAATTCTGGCTTTGAGTCAGTCCGGGCGTCGTAGCAGGAACTCAAGCAAAGGCAGAGCGCAATTCTGCCGCGGTAGCTCCAGGCATTTCGGACAATTCTGCACATCATGGATCGATCAGGTCCAAGCTTTCGGACCATTTGGCCTTAAGAGCAGGCATCCTCAAGCTGAAAGCGCTGGCCGCCGCACGCTCGGATTGAAAATATGATGAAGTCCAGGCCGGAAAGGTCCGCGCAGGGAGTCGCATGTCTGAAGCAAAGGGTTGGCGGATCTGGATTGATCGTGGCGGCACCTTCACCGATTTCGTGGCTCTGGCGCCCGACAATCAGCTGCATTGCCTGAAGCTGCCTTCCGTATTTCCCGGCCGCTATGCTGATGCAGCGCTGCCAGGGATACGTCAGCTTCTGGGAATACCAGAAGAGGCGCCCTTGCCGCCTGAGGCGATCTCTGAAATACGCGTTGGCACGACGATTGGAACCAATGCACTGCTGGAACGGCAAGGCGATCGCCTGGCTTTGTTCACTACCGCTGGCTTCGGCGACGCTCTTTCCATCGGCTTTCAGAATCGCCCGGACATCTTTGCGCTTGAGATCCAGCGTACTGAGTCGCTCTGCCTGGATTGCTTCGAGATCTCCGAACGAATCGGCGCCAGCGGCGAAATCTTGAAGCCGTTGGATGAGGCCTCAGCTGGCGCCGCCGTGCAGCGCGCCTTGGACGCCGGTTACAGTCATGGCCTCGCGCTCTTTGTACATTCCTGGCGCAATCCAGAACATGAACTGCGCTTTGCGCAGCTTGCAGCACGGCTGGGATTTACCTCGCTGACGCTCTCCCATCAGGCAAGTGCGGCGATGGGCTTTGTTCGGCGGGGCGACACGGCCGCCATTGATGCCTATCTACAGTCGCCCATTGCGGCCTATCGGAACGCCCTGCAAACGGCGCTGCCCCGCTCGCCGCTCTCCTTCCTGCAAAGCCATGGCGGATTGTGTGCTGCGGAGCAATTCCGCGGCTGCGACTCGCTGCTCTCCGGTCCGGCCGGCGGCGTAATTGGCGGCGCCGCCGTGGCCAGTGAGCGCGACCTGCTTCCGGTCATTGGCTTCGACATGGGAGGAACATCGACCGACGTCTGGCGCTACGAAGGAGAGTACGAGCGCATCGAAGAGAGTGAGATCAGCGGATTGCGCCTGCAACGACCGATGCTCTGGATTCATACCGTTGCCGCCGGCGGAGGCTCAGTGGTCAGTTTCGACGGCGAGCGCCTGTTGGCCGGGCCTCGTTCGGCGGGCGCCGAGCCCGGCCCGGCAGCCTACGGACGCGGCGGGCCGGCCACCTTGAGCGATGCCAATCTACTGCTGGGCCGATTGGCGGCAGAACTTGTTGGAAAGCATTTCGGCCAGAGCGGCGATCAGGCGCTCCAGCTTGAGAGCTCGCGCTCCGCCTATTCCGCGCTGGCCGATCGTATCGCGGAGGCTGGCAAACAGTCGATGAGCGTCGAACAAATTGCTGAGAGCGCCCTCGAGCTGGCCAACGATCAAATGGCCAACGCCATCCGACGAGTCTGTCTGGCGCGCGGCTTCGACGCAGCACAGCACACTCTGCTTTCCTTTGGCGGCGCCGGCGGTCAACATTGCTGCCAGGTCGCCGAAGCGCTTGGGATCAAACAGATCCTGTGCCACCCGCTGGCCGGCGCCTTATCTGCACTGGGGGCCGGTCTGGCGCGCAATGCTTCGATCAAGGAAATAGTCGTCGATCGGTTGCTCGATGAAGATCTGGCGGCAGAGTTGCGTCGTGGCTTCGGCAACTGGGTCACGGAAGACGGCAAGGAACATCGCTTACGCGCATTCCTGTCCTACGACGGCGGCGACCAGGAGATTTCGGTCGAACTTCAGTCTGCCGGAAGCATGCGCATTGCTTTTGAAGCTGAACACGCCCGGCGCTTTGGCTTTACCCAGGACCAGCGCAAACTTCGACTGCAGCGGTTGCAACATGAAAGCCTGGAGGGCGCCCGGCCGCCTGTACCTACCTCCGCCACGCCGTTCGATCCGATTGTGTTGCAGGCCAAAATCGAAGCAGACTGGCAGATCTATTTCAAAGACGCCTGGCTTCCAGCAAAGCGCCTGCAACGGGAAAATCTAAAGCCCGGCAACGTAATCCAAGGTCCTGCCTTGATAGTCTCTGCGCTGGATACTGTTTTTCTGACCCCCGACTGGAGCGGAGCAGTACAGGAGGATGGCGCAATGCTGCTTCGGATGAAAAGACCGAAAATCGATCCAGGCGGCGGCATGCTGTCGACCGACATGGCGCGCCGCCGGCAAAAAGGACCGCGCCCGGCCAATCCAGCGCAGCTGCAGCTATTTGTCCGTCGCTTTCAATTCATTGCCGAGGAAATGGGAGCGGCGCTGCAACGCAGCGCCGTTTCGGTCAACATTCGCGAGCGTCTGGATTTTTCCTGCGCGATATTCGACGCCGACGGCGAGTTGATCGCCAATGCGCCGCACATTCCCGTGCACCTGGGATCCATGGCGGATAGCGTTCAGAGCGTGATTCGCATCCAGGGCGGCGTATTCCGGCGCGGCCAGGCCTTTGCCATCAATGCCCCCTACCAGGGCGGCACACATCTTCCTGACATTACTGTGGTTGCACCTATCTTTGTTTCCGGACAACTTTTCGCTTTTGTAGCAGCGCGCGGACACCATGCCGATGTAGGCGGCATCAGCCCTGGCTCAATGCCGGCCAGCAGCCGCACCATCGAAGAGGAGGGAGTCCTTCTCAATGGACTGAAGATCCGCGATCAGGGTCGATGGTTGGAGGAAGATTTGCGCGCTGCTCTGGGCGCCGGGCCCTGGCCGGCGCGCAACATTGAACAGAACTTGGGCGATCTGAAAGCACAGCTGGCCGCCTGTGAGCGCGGCGCAGCAATGCTGACCGACCTCGCAGCCCGCGAAGGATCGCAGCTGGTGCAGCTGCGCATGAAGGAAAGCATCGACGCCGCCGAGCGCCTGGCGCTGACTGCATTGTCCGGTGTTCTACCAGGAACATCGCTCATCGAAATAGATGAAGCCCGGCGCATTGCGGTCAGCTGTCGCCTTGACCCGCAAACCCGAAAGATGATCTTTGATTTTCGAGGATCCTCGCCGATGGATGCGGGCAATTTCAATGCCCCGCTGCCTGTGGTGCGCGCCGCTTTGATGTACGTCCTTCGCCTGGCAAGCGGCCACGATGCGCCGCTCAACGCCGGCTTTTTGCGCGCCTTTCGGATGGTTTTGCCGGAGGACTGCTTGCTGCAGCCAAGACCGCCGGCAGCAGTCGTCGCCGGGAACGTAGAAGTCTCACAGGCGATTGTCAACGCCGCCCTGCTGGCCATGGGTCTGCAGGCTGCCTCCCAGGGAACCATGAACAATCTCAGCTTTGGCGATGCGTCGCTTCAGTACTACGAGACCATCTGTGGAGGCGCAGGCGCCGGACCCGGCTACGACGGGCAAAGCGCCGTGCAGACACACATGACCAATTCCCGAATCACCGACGTTGAGATCCTGGAGGCGCGCTTCCCTGTGCTGGTTGAAGAATTTTCCCTGCGCCGCGGCAGCGGCGGAGCAGGAAAACAGCGCGGCGGCGACGGCGTCATCCGCCGCTTGCGCTTCCTGCGCCGGATGCAAGTTTCGATGCTCTCCAGCATGCGCGCCAAAGGGCCTCCAGGACTGCATGGCGGCGGGAGCGCTCTGCCTGGTGAAAACTGGCTGACGACGGCCAACGGCGAAAGGTCGTCTTTGCCAGCATCCGTCGAGCGCGTCTTCGAACCTGGCGAAACGCTGGAGATCCGAACGCCAGGCGGAGGCGGCTACGGAAACGGATTCAACGACCGGGTCTGAAGGCCGTCGCCGAAGATTGCAGTTCGTGGCGGCGTTCATCACTGATCTTGCCATCGGCGTCGAAGCTGCGTTCAAAAAACTCGAGACGACCGTCGCCCTTGATCACGGTCGTGCTGGCCCGCGTACCATAGCCCGGCAGGCGAATGAAACGGGCAGACAGGGCCCTTTCAGCCTCCAGCGGAATTCCGGTTCCAGGCAGCTCCGAGTCTGCCGCGCGCTGTTCATTGGAGAGTAAAGTTAGCAATGCGGAACGTAAGGCGAGGCGATTGGACTCCAGGGGCCCGCCCTGCCCGACGCTGGCAGCCTGCAGCGCAAGCGCCATCTCCGCTTTGCCGTGCTCAACTTTTGGCCACGGCGTATCCAGACTGGCATTGCTCAATCCGTAAAGGCCAGGCGTCAATTTGCGCAAATCATCATCTTCGCTGCCGTAAAACCAGAGGGCATCGCCCTCCCCTGCCAGCAGGTTGAACGCGTTGTATTCGCGGCGCTCGGCGCGCAGTGCACTCAGCAGCGACGAAAGCGAATCCTTTGACCGGAGTAGATTGGCTACAATAGCCCCGCGCGATTTTCTTCCATCTTTGTGCAGTTGTGGATCACGATAGTTGGTGACACAGGCAAAACGGCCGTCGCGCCGTAGCGCAAGCCAGCCCCCGCCCTCTTTCAAATCACGTCCGCCCAGAATCCCAGGGTCTGAGGTCCAGAAATCCGCAGCCAGCGCGGGGCGAGCGAAAAACTCGTCACGATTGGCGGCCACGACCAGCGGCCAGGGCCCTTCTGGATCATGGGAAACGAAGATCAGACACATTTCTTTGCTTCGAGGCCCAGCGACTGCGCCTGCCTATTTTGGTCGCTGGCGCTGTGCACTGGTTTCTTTTTTTGAGATGCGCCCTTGCTTGGTTTGACGCTTGGACCCCGCGCCGACAGTAGGAATGCCCATGGATCTGGAAGTCTACCGTATCTTGCACATTGCCTCTGTCGTCGGCGTCTGCGCGGCCCTCGGAGGCGTGGCGCTGTTTACAATCAATGGCGGCCAAAAAGCCAACAACGCCTGGCGTCGACCGATTGCACTCTTGCACGGCATTGGCCTGGCGCTCCTGATTGTCAGCGGCTTTGGCATGTTGCATAAACTGGGCCTTGGCGGAATGCCGCCGCTCTGGGCGTGGTTGAAAATAGTACTGTGGCTGCTCCTCGGCGGCGCGCTGGCGATGGCCGGCCGTAAAGCTTCGCTGGCAAAAGCCCTGCTGTTTGCTTTGCCGCTGATTGCTGCGCTGGCCGCCTACCTGGGCATCTACCGTCCATTTTAAGCGACGGCCCGCTGCTTCGCTTCCCGGACTCTACTCTGTCCGCCAGCGGCGCGGGCCGCAATTCAGAGTCCGGAGTGCAATCCTTGTTGGGCTTCGGCAAAACGCGATAGGCGCACGGCCATTTCGCGGGCGCCGAAGCGCATTTGGCGTCCGGCGTTGGACCGGGTGATGCGCACGCTGTTGTCGGAGGCCCAGATCAAAAGATTCAGGTTCTTCACCCGATCTTTGCGTGAAATGGACAACGAATCGGAAAACTGAACAACACCGTTGTTGGGGTCGATGGCGCGAACATCAAGACCCATATCAACGATCAGTTCCAGATTTTCCCATTCCAGACCGTAGCCCCAGAAGGGCGAGTTGAGCGGAACCCAGAAAGCGGCGCGTAGCAAAGCGGACCAGACGTGGTTGCGCAAATCGTCATTGCGAATAAAAAATGATCCGACGAGGACGATTGCCCAGAGCGGAACCTTCCAGTAACTGCGTTCGTTGCGAATCTCGAAATCAGTCAGGTCGCCAAGTACGATCAAGTCAATGTGGAGCGTGTGTGCGGCTCGTAGCATTGCCTGCGCCGCATCGAGTCCTTCCGCCTGCGCAGTATGCATAGCAGCCTGCATGGCAAAAGTTGGTACGATCTCAAAACGACCCGATTGAAATAGCTCCGTTTCCATGGTTTCACGCAGGATCAGCGCCGCATCCTGCCTGGCCGGCGTCTGTTCGCTCTCCGGTCCGGCGCTGGTCGGAGGCTCTGCTGCATCGTTCGTCTCACTGCCTGTGGCCGGCGCACTCCCGGCGGATGCAGGCGGGGCCTGAAGGCCGCCCGGCTTCTGCCCGCGGTCCAGGACGAGCCCGGTATAGTCTCCATCCGGGAGGATGGAGAAGCTTTCTATGTTAGCGGAATTGCTGAAGTCGGCAACGAAAACGCGCAACTTGCGATACGACTCAGGGACCGGCGGCTGAGCTTGAACCTCGGCCTCCAGTTGCTCATAGCTTGTATCCGCCGCCGAAGCGCAAGCAGAGAGCAGCAAAAGCAGTACAGACAGACCGCGCCGAGCCAGGGCTTCCATCACGGCCCTGCTCAGTTACGTGGAATCCGCTGAACCATTCGCTCGACCAGATCACGCATCGCGTAGCGCAAGAGCTGACCGCCGCTGGACTGCAGGACGCGAGTTTCCGTGCCGCCGCCAATGAACAGTACGTGCGCTGCGCCGGACGAATCGGTGCGACGATTCTCGATCGAATCGGCATCCAGCAGCCTTGCATCGGGCACGGAGACCAGCCGGTAGTCGATTCCCGTTTCGACAATGTACTCGCGGCTCTGTCGCTGGGCGAGAAAGAACAGTACGCACCAACCCGACTTTTGCTCCCGTATTTCAAAGTTGGTCAAGGTCCCGGTGAGAAAGTACTGCGCTCCGAAGCGCTCTTGTAAAATGGCCAGTTTCTCAGGCGTGATATCCTGCTGATTGCGAATCACAGAATCAACCAGCGAGGGCTCAATCACATCAAAATAGCCGCTGCGAAACATCAGCGTGGTCAGTTGTGCCGTAGCCGGCGATACCAGGAAGTCGCGGTTGGTCAGGTTGCGAAAATTGATCAGCGCCACTTTGACGCGCGGCGTGCCAGGCGGCGCAATTGGCGGCTCTATGCTGCTTTCCACCGTCTCATACTGCGTGGGCTCCGGAGTCAGCAAGCAGGCCGGCAAAAGTAACGGCGACGACAACAGCAGGCAGATCGTAAGATGCTGAAGCTTGACAGGCATGGTTCCTTCTTCCCTCGCATAAAAGTGCGGACAAGCCTTTTTGACGCCGCGCGGGCTTGACCGGTTCTCCAATTTGCCGAAATATATAAGAAGAGATCTATGAGCGTACCCTCCCGCCTGTTCCGATCTGGCGCCGCGCCACTGCTTCTAGCATCGAGCCTGCTTCTCTGCGCCATACACGTTGCTGCCGCACAGAGTCTTTCCAGCGATGAGCCTGATGCTGACACCCTGGTCCGGCCGCTTGACCTTGCCCCTGGCGAACAGGCGACAGCGGGAACCTTCCTGCTCGATGGGCGCGATTTTGTTATCTGTCGAGGCGCACGCTGGCAGGGCGAGCCCCCTGATTCGCGCTGGTTTCGCGTAGTGCAGTCAGGCGGCCTAGAGACCAATCCGGGAAGCTTCAACAATCGTCTGGTCGAACAACTGGGCGCCGTCGACCTTGCCAGCAAAGACCTGTTGCAACAAGCTGCGGCATCGCTGGAAAATGGCCTGCGCCAGGACGCCCACTTTTTTCCCTTCGCCTTCAATGCCGGTCGTCTTTATCTGATTCTCAACCAGCCGCAGAAGGCGATCAGTCGCTTGCGGCGCGCTCGCGCCCTGCTGCCGCGCCTGGCGGCGGCGCACTACTATCTGGCGCAGGCCTATGAACTGGCCGGCGAGGAGCAGGCAGCCATCGCTTCCTATCGCGAAGCAGCCAGGCGCGACCCCGGCGATTTGAGACCGCTGATCGCGCTGGGCGATTTCTACCTGGAGAAAGATCAGCCAACGCAAGCCGAACGTTACTATGTGCTGGTCCAGCGCCTGATGCCGGATAGCGTCGATGCTCGATTGGGCCTGGCGCGCCTGGCCATGCGACGCCGGGATTGGCCCAGCGCGCGCGTCATTCTGGAGAGCATTGAGACGGTCGAGCTAGACGGACAGGAGAAGACCGGCTACAATCGCGAGCTGCATCTTTATCTGGCGCAGATCGCTATTGAAGAGCGAGACTACGCAGTAGCCGTAGAGCAGTACGGGCGATTGCTGGCCCATCCTGAAGACCCCTTCTTCCTCCGCCATGGTCGCCGCGAAATTGAACGTCGACGGCAAATTGCCGAATCATTGGCCCGCACCAGTCGTGGCGAATAGCAGCGTGGCGCTCAAGCGCCCGGCGACGCTGCGCTGGCGCCGCGCAGAGCATGATGCACAGCGGAGACAAGGGCGACGCGCGGGGTTGGCTTGGTAAGTATTTCCTGAAAATCGCTGCGCTTCGCGCGTTCGTACTCATCGCCCATGGCAAAGGCGGTGATTGCCAGCACCGGCAGCGGCGCAATGCTGCCGGACCTCTGCAGTTCGCGCAATCGGCTGAGGCATTCAAATCCGTCCATGCCCGGCATTTGCAGATCCATCAGCGCCAGATCGATGCGCTGCGCAAGCAGCGCCTGAAGGGCTTCTTCGCCATCGCTGGCCAGAACGCACTCCGCTCCGCATTTTTCAAGGAAGCGACTGAACAGGGCGCGATTGTCTACCGCATCGTCGACAATCAGAATGCGGCGCCCCTGGAGCAGGCTGGCATCATTACCAGCAAGAGAAACCGCGGAGGCCTGCAGGGCGCCGCCCCGCCCCTGCCAGGCCAGAGGCAGACAAAGGGTAAAGACGCTGCCTTTTCCCGGCTCGCTTTTTAGTTCAAGCTCGCCGCCAAGCAAGGCGGTTAGCTCGCGGGCAATCGATAGACCCAGGCCGGCGCCGCCGCGCGGTTCGCCCGCCCCCTGCTGAAAACGCTCAAAAATTCTAGTCTGCATTTCGACGGAGATGCCTTCGCCGGTATCGCTTACGGCGATGGCAGCGGCTGGCGCGCCCTTCCTTTCTGCCATTGAAACGCGGAGCGACACGGCGCCGCGCTCCGTAAATTTGAGAGCATTGTTCAACAGATTGATCAGAATCTGCCCCAGCCTCCCCGGGTCCGTAACCAGGCTACCCGGAGCGTCCGCGTCAAAATGAACTTCAAGCCCTATGCGCCGCGCTCGAAATGCCGCCTCGTGCATGGTGGCCAGAGCTGGAATGATTTTCCTGAGGTCTACCTCCTCCGGCTGAACTTCCATGCGCCCGGCCTCGATGCGCGAAATGTCCAGGACATCGTTGAGAATGCGCAGCAAAGCGCTGCCGCCGCCGCGCACCGCCTCAACATAGCGCTTCTGTTCCTCGCTGAGCGTCGTTTCTTGCAGCAGCTCAACCATGCCCAGGATGGAATTCATCGGCGTGCGAATCTCGTGAGACATGTTAGCCAGAAAGCGAGCTTGAGATCGCGCCGCCTCTTCCGCACGTCGCTGCGCTGCAACCCGCTCATTGACTTCGACGGCCAGCGCCTCGGTGCGCGCGCTTACCTCGCGCTCCAGCTCGTGCTGCCGAAGCGTCTGCAAGCGGCGCATCCGATCCCCCATCATGATCGCGATGATGGCCGCCTGGACCAGCGTCGCCGCCTCGATGGCCAGGTCGGAGAGCAGACTCTGGCGAGCGAAACCGATATTGGTCAGAACAAAGTACAGCGAGAGACCCATGGTCACAATGCTGGCCAGAAAGAAGGAGCGGCCGTGATCTCCGCCGCCGCGCCAGTAAAGCCACGCAGCCAGGCTGGCAGCGACGGGCGCGGCTGTAGCCCAGATGTAGACGATTCGATTTGCCGTGTAGGGTTGCAACAGGTTGAATAACAATAGAGCAATCGAGGTCCAGAATAGAGCGCCGACAATGCGCGCCGCAACAGCCGAGATTCGCTCGAGGTCCAGAAACATGAGCTGCCAACGAGCCAGGCTGAGCAGCGATCCAAGGGCCAGGGCAATGGACAGCCGCAAATACTCCTGACGTAAAATGGATGAATCGCTTAAGAGCAAAGGGAAGCCTTGATAAAAGCTGCGATAAATTCCAAACAGCAAGAGAAATATCAAGAACCAGAAGCCGCCTTCAATGCGTGCGCGAAGCGCCAGCAGAATGGTCCATAGCGCAACGCCGCCCGTAAGCCCCAGGCTCAAACCGAAAAAGTAGTTTTCGATACGCGACTCGCGCTGCGCCACGAGACGCGGCAAGAGCGAGATGGATCCGCGAATGGGCGATCGCGATTCAACGCGCACCAGCATATGGCGCTCTTCGCCGCGCTGCAGATCGAGGTCCAGGGCCGGAACTCGATCGTTGCGACGGGAGCGCAGCCCGGCATGCACAATTTGCGGCGTTTGCTGGGCCCCGGGAGGAAAAACCAGAAAGTCCACAGTCTCCAGAAAGGAATTGCGAATCGTTAGTCGGTATTCGCCGGCCTCTGCCGCGCGCACACAAAGCGAGAGCCAGGTAGCGCCGCTGCGAAAGCCGCTATTCAGCGCCGCGCGATCCAGCGGCGCAAAATTCGCCGATTCTTCCAGTGGCGCCGATTGTCTGCTGTGCTGGTCTTCGCGGTAACGAAGGACGCCTGCTAGCCGGGGTCGCTGGTCTCGTTGCAGTTCTATGCAATCGGATTCTGTCGTCGGCCTCGCCAGCAATGGAGAGCAGCCAAAGCTCAACAATCCCAGCCAGCAAACACTCGCGCAGATTTGTATGAGTCGTCGGCCTCGCATCTTCTGCACTAACGCTATTCGCTTTTCCGGTTGAGGCGTCTGCTCAAGGTTGCGACTGCTCGCTGTCTTGCAGGGCTGTGGCAGCGCTATAAGGCTTCAGAGCGTAGGTCAATTGCCGCCGAAACATGGCGTCGGGATCGCGCACCAAACGCTTCTGAATCGTATAGCGATCAAAGATGGGCCGAAAGGTCTGCGTCACGTCAACCGGGCGCGCGTCCGTAGTTAGAACCAATTCGTAGCCGGCGCGATCGATGCGGCTTTGCAAATCAGGACTGTGGTAACCAAAGGGATAAGCAAAGGTCCAGATTTTCAGCCCGGGAATGTTGCGCTCCAGCGATTCACGGGAGAGTACGACTTCGCGATTCACCCGCGCACTGTAGGCGGCAGCGCTTTCGCCTGCAGCGGGATGATCGAAGCGCGTATGCGTCCAGGAATGGTTTTGAATATCAAATCCCTCGCGATGCATACGCTGCAGGTCGGCCCAGCTGGCGCCCTCCCGCGGATCGTCAGCGATCTGCGAGATGTAAAAGAAGAAAGTGGCCGGATAGCCGTACTCGCGCAGAATGGGCGCCGCAACCCGGGCAATGTTTTTGTAGTCGTCATCGATGGTAATGACAATCGAGGGATGGTCGAAGAGCCGATTGTGGCGGGCGTGTTCGAATAGAGTGCGTAGCTCGATTACGCGCACGCCGGCGCGGCGAATCGACTCCATGTAGGCGCGAAACTCCTGTCTGGTAACAGCGTAGGGTCCAGGCCCGTCGACGTTGTGAAAGCAGAGCACCGGCGCCAGATGAAAGCGCGCACCGCTTGATTCGCCGCCGGATGCCAGGAGTGTATCGGCCGGCGACCCTCCAACGAGCCCTGGCGTCAATCGGAAGGCGACGGCAACAGCCAGGCAGGCCAATAGCACTGCCAGAGAGATGATTAGATTCGAGCCGCGCACAGAATTGCCTTATCTTCAGTTTCGGCGTCGCAGGCGGCCAGATGCAAGCTCTCTCTATCCCCTTTTTTTGGAAGGAAACCAATCTCAAAATTGTGACGGACGGGCCTTTTTGTTTTACGGCAGAGGGCCTGCGACATTACTGTAGTAGGAAGCCTCCGGCTGGACATCCCGCGGAAGGGAAGAATGCGCGATACGATTGAAATAATGGATACTACGCTGCGCGACGGCGAGCAGACCGATGGCGTCAGCTTTTCGGCCTTCGAGAAGCTGCAAATTGCGCGCATCCTTCTGGAGCAGCTTCGCGTCGACCGTATCGAGGTTGCCTCAGCGCGCGTGTCGGCAGGCGAACTTGACGCGGTAAGCGACATATTTCGCTGGGCCGCCGAGCGAGGGCTGGACCAGCGCGTTGAAATACTCGGATTTGTCGATGGCGGGCGTTCTGTGGACTGGATCCGACAGGCGGGCGGCCATGTGCTCAATCTTCTGACGAAGGGTAGCGAGCGGCACTGTAGACTGCAGCTGGGCAAGACCGTCGCCGAGCACCTCAGCGATATCGAAAAGACCATTGGCATTGCCCACGACCAGGGGCTGCGCGTGAATGTATATCTGGAGGATTGGTCCAACGGTCTGCTGCATTCGCCGGAACATGTCCGCGAGATGTTGCGGGCTCTGAAATCAATGAACGTGCATCGCTTCTTGTTGCCGGATACGCTCGGCATCCTGGCGCCCGAGGAAACCTATGCCGGCATTGAAGACGCTTTGCAGCGCAATCCGGGAATTGAGGTGGATTTTCACGGTCACAACGACTACGCATTGGCGACCGCAAATTGTCTGGCGGCCGTGCGCGCTGGCGCCGCTGGCGTCCATGTTGCTGTGAACGGGCTTGGCGAACGCGCCGGAAACTCCCCGCTGGAATCAGTAGTCACCGCCCTCCACGATAAGCTGGGCGTCCGCACCGGCGTAGACGAAAAAGCGATGATGGCAGCTTCGCGCCTGGTGGAAACTTTCAGTGGCAAGCGCGTGCAGGCAAACTATCCAATTGTTGGACAGGACGTCTATACGCAGACTGCCGGCATCCATGCCGACGGCGATCGTAAGAATAACCTCTACGCCAATCCGATCCTGCCCGAGCGCTTTGGCCGCCAGCGAGTTTACGCCTTAGGCAAGCTGGCCGGCAAGGCTTCCATAACCAACAACCTGAAGACCCTTGGCATCGAACTGCCCGCCGAGCAGGAGCAAGCATTGCTGGAGCGCATCAAGCAACTTGGCGACCAGAAGAAAATGGTATCCGCCGACGATCTGCCCTTCTTGATCCAGGATCTTTTTGGTCTCGATACCGAGCAGAGTTTTCGCATTGTAGATGCGGAAGTACAGACGCCCTGGCAGGGTCGCCCGCGAGCCACGCTGAGCGTCGAGTTTCGCGGACAAAAATTGCAAGGGGCCGCCGAGGGCGATGGCGGCTACGATGCATTCATGAATGCTCTGACTCCGCTCCTGCAATCGCTGGGCATTGCCCTGCCACAGTTAACCGACTATGAAGTTCGGATTCCGCCGGGCGGAAAAACGGATGCCCTGGTAGAAGCAGTTATTACCTGGCAGCGCGGCGGAGACGGTCGCAGCCTGCGTACCAGCGGCGTGGATCCGGATCAGGTCAAGGCGGCAATCAAAGCGACGGAGAAAATGATAAACCGTACGCTGACGCCGTTCATGGTCGCGGCCAAAAGCTAGGTGGATCTAAACAGTCTTCTGGAATGGCTGCGTTCGCCGCCGGCCTCGCAGCTCTTGTTGTTTGCCCTGGCGGCCCTCGTTGGACTTCTGGCTGGCGTCATCAATACCCTGGCCGGTTCCGGTTCCTTGCTCACGCTGCCAGTGTTGCTGTTGATGGGCCTCAGTCCGCACGAAGCAAATGCCTCCAATCGCATCGGCGTAATGATGCAAAGCGTAACCGGAGTCATTTCGTATCGTCGGCATGGCGGCGACAGTCTAGAACAGTGGCCGTGGTTCATCCCGATCAGCGCAGTCGGTGCGACCCTGGGGGCATGGCTGGCGGCGGCGCTTGGCGCCCGTCAGTTGAGCTACGCCATCGCTGCAGTGATGGCCTTCTTGCTATTTCTCCTGCTCTTCAATCCGGCGCAGTGGTTGCGATCGCACAGCGAGGCCAACCTGCGCCACCGCTCGCCGCTCACTCTGCTTTCCTGCCTGTTGATTGGCTTCTATGGCGGCTTCCTGCAGGCCGGCGCCGGCGTAATGATTCTGGCATTGATGAGCCTTGGCCTCCGAAAAACGTTGAGTCAGGGCAACGGTTACAAATTGCTGATGGTTCCCTTCTTCACGGCGCCGTCGCTGGCTATCTTTCTCTACTACGATCAGGTGCGCTTTGCGCCGGGATTGGCGCTGGGCGTGGGTCAGATGGCCGGGGCCTGGTATGGCGCGAAGTTTGCGGCAATCAGCAGCGCTGCCAATCGCTGGATTCGCACCTTGTTAATTATCGTTTGCTCTGCGGCGCTGCTACGCCTGCTCGTTGACTTGAGCGGCCAATGAAGAAGGGCTTGCTTCCGGTCAGGGAATCGGAATCTCAATGCTGAAGATGGTCGAAGCCCCGGCGGATCGGTACTGAATCAATCGGGAAAAGACGATTTCAGATTGAAAGGGTCGGTAGCCTTCTTTGAGAAAAAGGACGATGCTGCGCAGGCCGGCGCCAAAGCCGCCGCCGCTGTGATCTTCGTGTCGATCGTAGAGCTGGACGGAGGCCTCGTACTGGCTCTTCTGGGCGTCGATTAAATCCTGCTTGATCTTGTCCAGGTTGTATTCAACTCGATCGCGGTCGATCACAGTAATCGGCGAGTTGTTGATGACGTTTATGACCAGCTGACGCCGTTCCGCTTTGCGCCGAACGCGGAGGGTCAAGTCGATGCGCTTGTTGAATTTCTCGGATAGCGCAAAGGAGTTGGTCTTGTGCATCTCAATCAGCTTCAAGATAGAAGCGGTCAGATCCACCTTTTCCAGACCGTACTTTTTGAGCAGGTCCGTCTGGTTGTGCTGAATGGCATAGTCAATATCGCGGTAGAGTGCGTCGTCCTCGGCGGACGGGTTATCCTTCTTGATGCGCTGGTGCAGCGCCTGCCGCAAGACCGCCCAGCGATTGTTAGCCTTGTTCGCATTGTTGATCAGTTCGCCAATCGACCAGAAGACGGCTTCGGCCAGTAGTTCACGATCCGTGATTGCACTCTGGTCCGATTGGTCGCCCTGAAACAGCGAGTAGATCGTATTGCGCAAGCGGCGCTCGATCCCGGGAATGTAGTCGCGGCCGATGGCAAGAGCCTGGTCCTGCGCCTCCAGCTCTTCCGCCTGAATCAGGTCGACCGCACCCATTGCCGGAATCAAACGCTAAAAGTGATGGCGCCACAACCATTTTTTTCTATTTGTGGCCCCGGCGCTGCGAATCATGGGCCATGCGTAACGCTGCCGGCGCCGGCAATCGGCTCCTACTTCTTTTGATCCTGTTTCTGGACCTGGTCGGGTTCACCGTAATCTTTCCGCTCATTCCGCGCTTGCTCACGCACTACCTGGAGGAAACGCGCGCCCAGGGCGTGCTCTGGCTCGACGCGCTGGAGCGCATCATGCATGCTGTGCCCGGCGCACAGACCGATAATCGCGCGGCCATTGTGCTGCTTGGCGGCGCTCTCTCTGCGGTCTATGCCTTGTTCCAATTCCTGGCCGCCCCCTACTGGGGCAGGCTTTCCGACCGCATTGGGCGCCGGCCGGTCTTGCTGTTGACCAGCACTGGCCTTGCCCTCTCGCATCTGGCCTGGCTTCTGGCCCCCAATTTTCACTGGTTCATTGCCGCCCGCCTTTTCGGGGGATTGATGGCCGGCAACATGGGCGTCGCCAGCGCTGCCATGGCTGATATCAGCGCGCCCGAGCAGCGCACGAGGGCCATGGGTTTAGTGGGCGCGGCCTTTGGGATGGGCTTTATCCTGGGTCCGGCGCTGGGCGGCCTTTCAGCGCGCCTGGATGCCGCCTCGATGCCGCTGGTCGGAACGCATCCCTTCGTCTGGCCAGCTGCACTTGCACTGCTGCTATCGCTGAGCAGCGCGGCGCTCAATGCCCTGTTTTTTGTGGAAACACGCGCCGGAAAAAGCAGAGGTCATTGGGTGGAGCATCCGATCCGCGCGCTGTCCAGCCGTCTGCGTCGACCTGGCCTGGGCCCGATCCTGGGACTGAATCTGCTCTTTATATTTGCATTCTCCGCCTTTGAATTCACCTTCACTTTTTTCTTCGACCTCGCTTTTGGTCTCAGTCCCTTTCAAATAGGCATGGTATTTCTTTACATTGGCGTCGTACTGGTTCTTGGTCAGGGAGGCCTGGTGCGCACGCTGAGCAAGCGCATGCCGGCGCTGCGCATCTTGCGCATCGGATTGCTGCTCCTGCCGCTACCGGCGGCGCTGCTGGCATTTACGGCGCCGGACTGGCCGCTGGCAATGCTCTGCCTGCTTCCCATCGCCCTGGGCTCGTCGCTGGTTCAGCCGGCCGTCGCTGGCCTGACCAGTCTGGCCAGCGAGGAGCAGGAGCAAGGTTACAATCTCTCACTCTTGCGATCGGCGGGCTCGCTTGGACGCTTTGCCGGTCCGGCCATCGGCGCGTTGCTCTATTTCTACTTAGGCGTACGCAATGCATATGCCGTGCTGGCTTTGCTGATGGCAATCGCGCTGGCGCTCTCGCTGAAACTTCCTGAGTTCAAGATGCCGGACGGAGAAGGCCATGGCAGCTAAGCCTGCAGCGTTGCATCTGCTGCCTGTTCTCCTCGCTGTGAGCGTTATTTCCTGTCAGCCGCGGCTTTCCCCGCAGCCAGATGCCAGCGATTCCGCCTGGATCGTTAGCCAGCTTGCTTCCAATTCGGCAGGCGGCCGGCTCTCTGGCGATATCAGCGGACGACGCGCCGCTCAATGGATCGCCGACTTCTATCGGCAGCATGGATTTTTTCCGGCTTTTGGCGGCAGTTTCATGCAATCATTCCCCTTTGACGCCGGCCTGATCCCATCGACGGAAAGTATGCTGCAATGGCAAAGTTCCTCTGGCACAGTGCAAATCCCGGCCCAGCCCTTTCCGCTTTCGGCGCCAGGCAAACAGAGCGGCAAGGCCGTGTTCCTGGGCTTCTGTCTGAAAGATGAGACGCAACAGCGCGACGATTTTGCCGGGCGTGATCTGCAGGGAGCAATTATCTTCTGTCTGCGCTACGCGCCTGGCGGACGGGGGAATTCACAATTCGTTCGCTCGATGAGCTTCAACGAAAAGTACCGTGCAGCGCGCGCGGCCGGCGCGGCGGCCGTTGTCTTCTTGAATTTGCCTGCTGGCCCGCCCGTCGAGCCTGGCGCCTTTGCCCCGCGCATTTCCAGCGGACCGCCGGCGGTTTTTGTCGAATCGGAATTGCTGGAACAATCGTTGCCCTGGTTGACCTCGGCCAGCGCTGATGATCGCGTCCTGGAGCAACGCCTGGGCCAGCGGCTTGGCCCGGCCACGGTTCGCTCGGAGTATGCTCTGCGACGTCAGCAGGGCCGCAATGTCGGCGCCTGGTTGAGACCGCCGCGCGAGGGACAGCGCAACATCATGATTGCAGCGCATTTTGACCACCTTGGCTACGGAAACTTTGCCGCGCTGGATCAGAGCAACGCTGTCCACCCGGGCGCCGATGATAATGCCTCCGGAGTCGCTGCTGTGATGGAGGCCGCCGGCGAGCTACAATGGCGCGACAACCAGCACAGTGACAGTGCGGTGGCCGCCGAAAGTAATGTACTGTTCATCCATTTTGACGCCGAGGAGCGCGGCCTGTTGGGCGCCACGGCCTTTGCAGCATCTCACGAATTTCGCAGCGCTTCTTTTGCTGCAATGCTCAACCTGGATATGGTCGGCCGACTGCGCAAGGGCAAGGGTCTGATGTTGCAGGGCGCCCAGAGCGCAGACCCTTCCTGGCGTGCGGCGATTGAGCATTCTTTTCAGAACGCCGGTTTCCCCGGCGCACTGGAACTGCGACTGCTGCCGGGCGGCAGCGGGCCAAGTGATCACAGCGTCTTCTATGCTCGCCACATTCCGGTGGCGATGTTCTTTACTGGCGGCCATCGCGAGTATCATACCGCTGCCGATCGTCCCGATACGCTCAACTACGATGGCATTGCCAGGATTGCACAAATGGCCGCCAACCTTGGCAGCGCTGCCAGTCGCCTGAATCCGGCGCCAGTATTTCAGCGAGCGCCGGCGGAGCCTGCGCGCAGCGGCTTTGAATTCAAACTGCGTCTGGGTATCATGCCGGCTAACTATGATCGCCGCGGCGACGGCGTTGAAGTCGGCGACGTCCATCCCGAGGCGCCGGTGGCGCGCACCGGCCTGCGTGCTGGCGATCATATTGTCCAGCTCGGAGATGTCGAGGTGCGCACCATTGATGACTACATGCGCTTCCTTGAGGACGCCCGCGGCGGTCGCAGCTACCGAATTGTTTTTGTCCGCGACGGACGTCGTATCAGCGGCGAAACCGCCTTGATTGCCGGTGAGGACTGATCGTGGCGCGGCGACCAACAACCGGGCCGCTGTCAGTAGCGCCGATGATGGATTGTACCGACAGACTATTTCGGCAGCTGTTCCGTCAAGTCAGTCAACGCACGCTGCTCTATACCGAGATGCTGCACTGTCGCGCCGTTCTGGGTCGCGATCGCCAGCGACTGCTGCGTTTTTCGGAGCAGGAGCATCCCATTGCCCTGCAATTGGGGGGCGACTCGCCGCGCGAACTGGCTGAAGCGGCTCGCATTGGCGCCGATGCGGGCTACGATGAAATCAATCTGAATGCCGGCTGCCCCAGCGAACGCGTCCAGAGCGGCGCCTTTGGGGCCTGCCTGATGGCGGACCCGCAGCGTTGTGCGGAACTGGCGGCCGCCATGCGCGCTGCGGTAGCGCTTCCGGTTACCGTAAAGCACCGCACAGGTATCGACAGTCTGCAGGGTCTCCCGGCTTTGCTGCGTTTTGTTGCCGCTTTGCGCTCCGCTGGCGTAGACCGGGTGATCATCCACTCCCGCATTGCAATTCTCAGCGGCCTCAGTCCGCGGCAGAATCGCAGCGTTCCGCCGCTGCAGTACGAGCTTGTGCACGCCGTCAAGCAGGCCTTTGCAGATTTGCCGGTGGAGATCAATGGCGGCATAACCGACCTGGATGCCGCCGCCGAACAGTTGCGCATGGTGGATGGCGTTATGATTGGGCGCGCCGCCTACAACAATCCCTGGATCTTTGCCGAAGCCGACGCTCGATTCTATGATAGTACAATACAATATGATTCGATCGAGCAACGCCGCCGATCGTTTGCCGGGTACATGCTGCAGTTGCTTGCAGAGCTCAAGGCGCCAGCGGAACAACGGGCGCTGCTGCGACATGCAGCTGGCTTTTTTCACGGCATTCGCGGCGCTGCTCAATGGCGCCGGGCGCTGAACGCCGCAGCGCGCAGCGCCGATCCGGCGGCGCCGCTGCAGTCTGCGCTGAGCTACAGCATATCTGCATTGGAGCCAACTGCCGCACCCTCGCGGCAGTCAGCTACAGCTTGAGGCTTAGATATAGGTGAGGCGACCGCTGAAGCGGCAGCGTTTGGCCAGCTCGATGTGCGGGGCTGCGATGTCGCCATTGAGCGTGGCCGTTTCGGCGACGGAAATGAGTTCCGAGGCGGTTATGTTGCCATTCAAAGTGCCGATGACCTGCACAGTGCCGCCGCGGATATCGGCGCTGACGTCTGCGCCTATGCCAATGACGACTGTCTTGCCGCTGGCCTCGATGCGCGATACGTTGACCTTGCCGTAAATCAGGAGGTCGTCTTCCGCTACGATGTCTCCGCCGTTCAGCGTGATCGTCTTCAAGAGGCGGATCTGTCGTTTTTGTGTTTCGATCATGTGTTAGTACCCCGGGATGGAAGCTCCCGGGGCCAGAAGGAGATCAACCGATCGATTTTGGAAACTCTTTTCGAAAACGACCGGCAACTTCACCAGTTCTTTTTGGCGCTGAAAACGTCTTTGCTGAGCCGGGAGAAACTGAAACGAGGCTTGCGGCTGGCCGGACGGGCGGCAACCATCGCCGGCTGTTTGGTGAAGGGATTCATCTGCATGCCGGCCTTGCGCGCCTTTACTTCGCGAAAGGCCAGAGTTCCAAGAAACGGAACCTTTACGCGTTCGCCGCCAGCTGCAGCTACGGCGCCCTTCTCGAAGGCCGCTTCCAGCGCCAGCTTCACATCGCTACGCTTGAGCTTCACCTCGCCCTTGCGAGTTACTTCAGCTGAGTCCAGAATACTGGCCAGAACCTCGTCGAGGAAGGAGAACTTCCCGCTGGAGCTTCTTGAGCTTGATTTCTTGGATGCTTTCTTGGCCGTTTTTTTCTTTGCCATGCAGGCGATCTCCTGTCGTGGCGTTACCAAAGCGAGTACTTCAAGGAGGGCAAGAATATTTTTTGGTCCAGAGAAAAGGGCCGAAAATCACTCAATTTCGTAGACTCGCGCGCGCGAAGCTCCGGGCACTCCGGACCGTTGGATTTGCTCCAGGGCGGCCTGTGCAGTCGCGGCGCTTCGAAAGCAGCCGGCGAAAACATTCTCCAACTCGCGGCGTCCTGCCGCCCCCACCCGAAAAGCAGCGCCGCGCTGACGGGCGGGTTCCTGAACTCCCCTGCAGGGCGTCGTCGCTACGCTTTCCAGGCCGGCAATGGCATTCAGCCGATCGCTAAGCCTCGCCGCCTCGCTACTACGAAACGATCCCAGTTTGATGATAAAGCGTCCGGCTTCTGGCTGGTTGGCAAGTACGCTTTGGGCGCCGCCTGGTCGGTCATTGACAGCAGCCGGTTGCGGGGCAGAGCGCTCCGGGGCTGGCGTCGCATGCGGCGGCGGGGCTGAGTTTCGTCTGCCGTCGGGATAGCGGACTACGGTCTCGTCCAGGTTTTTCAAGCGACCAATCTGGATGCCGGCCACCAGTCCGAGCGTAAAGATCAGTATTCCGCCGGCAGCAAGCGCCACAATGCTACGATTGCTGCGACGCAAGTCCAGAGCGGATGAAGGCGCGGCGGGCGCCTCCGGCAGGCTACGGATGGATGATGCGCGCCGCAAGCGAGGACTGAAATCCACATTCTGCATGGAAAAAATGCGCGGCCTCCAGAGAGCAGAGGGTCCAGGGAAATTATCGGTCGAAGTCCGACGCTCGCCGAAAATTTACCAATGAAGGGCCGCAGGAGCAGCAAGGCGCCACGAGGGGCCGGTCTGAAATGGATGCTGCCCTTTCTGCTGACGCTGAGCGCCTGCCAGCCGCAGCCAGCTGAGACGGCTCTGGTCACAATTCGGTTTCAACTCACGCAGTACGAACCGCTAAGCCGCGATCGCCAGGCGCTGCGCAATGCAGCCGTCGCCGCGGCGGCCGAAGGGAAGACCTACTTTCTGGTCAGCGGCTTTGCATGCGACACCGGCGGCTTCGCTGCCAGCCGATCCATTGCCGATCGTCGAGCGCGACGCGGGGCCGAGATCGTTCTGGCAGAAGCTCAACGCGGCGGAGTGCAGGCGGCAATTGCATCAAGCGCCAATGGCGCCGTTCTTATTGAAACGCCAAGGGAGCCGCACCGTCGCATCGAACTTCGCGCCTACGCCAGCGCCGCCGACCTGCGTCTTGCGCTGCAGGCGGCTAACCAGGCTGCGGCCGATGCCAATCGGCGGGCGCAAACAGGCGAGAGCGCGGGCCGGGAAGCGGGACCGCCCTTCTGGATCTGGCTTCTGGTCGCTCTGTTGATTGCGGCCCTGGTCGTACTGATCGTCGTCTGGCTGTTGGCTGGCAAGCGCGACGCCAAACGCTTGCGGCATCAGCTGAGTGTGGCGGAAGCCCAATCGATCGCCGCGCTTACCGGAGGTCAGATCGTTCCACTGGCGGCCGCCGAACCCGAAGCGGGCGAAGGCGCGCGCCACGGCCGTCTGACTCGCAGCGAAGGCGTTCGCGGAATCATGAATCAAATGAGGGAGAAAGAAGCCATGGCGGCAAAGAAGAAGAAAAGCGCAACTCGCGCGGCGAAGATTACGCCAATTTCCATTCGGGGCGCAGTGGACAAGCCCTTTGAGTCCATGACGCTCAAACAGTTGGCCGGCAGCCCGGTGCATGCACTGGAGGGTCTCACCCCGCGGCATGCCCGCTTGCTGGAGGAAGCCTTTGGCATTCGCAATCTGGAAGACCTGGCGCGCTTGAAGTATGTGGAAATTGCACGAGCCATTTGCCTTCTGGCGCAATACGAAGACTGAGTGGGAACTACCTCACTCCTCAAGCGAAAAGGGCGTGAAGCGCGTATCGCGATCGTAATAGTCCTCGTTTTCAACGCGCTTCAAAAAGCGTACGGCAATGTAAGTGACCGGCGTCATCAGCGCCTCGACGCCCACTTTGAGAAAGTAATTCACGATCATTACTTCGAAGACCTGGGCCGGCGTCCAGAGGGCCCAAAAGGCCAGCGGATAAAACAACAGCGAATCGACCGCCTGGCCTACGATAGTAGAGCCAATGGTCCGTACCCAGAGAACGCGGCCTTCCATCCGAACCTTGATCTTTGCCAGGACAAAGGAATTGGCAAACTCCCCGGCCCAGTAGGCGATCAATGAAGCCAGCGCAATGCGCGGCGTCTGACCGAGAACAGTAACAAAAGCTTGCTGATCGTTCCAGCCCGGCGCAGGCGGCATAGCCACAACGATCGCGCTCATCAGCGAGGCAAAGCCGAGGCCGGCAAATCCCGCCCAGACCACGCGCCGGGCGCGAGCATAGCCATAGACTTCAGTAAGGATATCGCCAAAGATATAGCTGAAGGGAAAGAATACGACGGCGGCGCCGAAGGTGAAGCCAAAGAGCTGCGAAATCTTAGGCGCGCCGATTACGCCGGAGCACACCAGGACGATCACAAAACCGGCCATAACCAGGTCAAAGTAGCGGTAGTGACGTCCTTCGGGCTGCATAGCGATGGCTCAGGGCGCAGCCTGCTTCCCATTCGGCAAGCGCGAAGTCCGCCAAGATTGCGAAAACGAACGGCCTCTGCTTCCGCGCTTGACAATTCGGCGACGCAACCTATACTTCTGATCGAGGCCACGCCATCAGTAGCATCAGCGGCAACGTCCAAGATCTCAAGAGCAATCAACGTCAGCGCCTGGAGCGCCTGGCCGATCGTCGGATCCGCGGCAATGCCGTCATTACACAGGAGTTTGCTCGCGCCCTCGGCGAACTTTCACGGGAGATCGGACGCCAGCTTGGCGTGTTGATCGACCGCTCCGGCTACATTACACACCTGATGGTAGGCGACGCGGGTCGCATTTTCATTCCGGAGCTGGACCGCTCGCGCGCAGCGCGCCTGCGAGGTTTGCGCCTCGTGCACACTCACCTCCGGGGAGAAGAACTCAGTCAGGAAGATCTCTACGACCTGACCTTGTTGCGCCTGGATTACATCACGGCCGTGGCTATCGACGAGGAGGGCCTGCCCGCTCGGTTCCACAGCGCTCACCTTATGCCGGGCCAGGCGCATGGTTATATCAGGGAGGAACCTGCCCTGCCCGGCCAGTTGCCTGAGAATCTGCGCGAAACCATTGAAGACATGGAGCGCGCCTTTCGCGAACACGACGCTCAGCTGAAACGCGCCAGCGGCGCGCCGCGAGCATTGCTGGTTGGCGTGTATACGCCGGCGATGCGACGCCGCCGCAATCCTGAACAATCGCAGGCTGAACTACAAGAGCTTTGTCGCACCGCAGGCGTTGATGTAGTCGGCGCGATCTCACAGCGGCGCAACGCCCTGGATCCCTTGACGCTCGTCGGCTCCGGAAAGGCGCGGGAGATCTCCATCGAGGCCGTGCAGCGCGACGCGGAGATGATCCTCTTCGACCTGGAACTGAGTCCGGCGCAGGCTCGACGCTTTTCACAAATCACGGACTTGAAGATTCTGGATCGAACCCAGCTGATCCTGGATATCTTCGCCAGAAATGCGCGCAGCCGCGACGGAAAGCTGCAGGTTGAGCTGGCGCAGCTGCGCTACCTCAAGGGACGACTGTCCGAAAAGGACGACAACATGTCGCGCCTGACCGGCGGCATTGGCGGCCGCGGACCCGGGGAGACCAAACTGGAGATCGGACGGCGTCGCGTGAATGAGCGACTGGCTCGCCTGGAAAAGGAACTTGGCGGACTACGCCAGCGGCGCGAGTTGAACCGTCGAACGCGCGCTGATAATGATATTCCCGTCGTTTCCATCGTTGGCTACACGAACGCTGGCAAGTCGACGCTGCTCAACGCCCTGACGCGCAGCGAGACGAGGGCCGAAAACCGCCTCTTTGCCACGCTGGATCCCACGACGCGACGCGTGCGTTTTCCAAAAGAGCGGGAAATCATTCTGGCCGATACGGTCGGCTTCATCCATGACCTGCCGCCGGAACTGGGACGCGCTTTTCAGGCCACCCTGGAAGAGTTGCGCGATTCCAGTTTGCTTCTGCATTGCATCGATGCGGCCGACGATGCGCGCGAACAAAAGATCGCGGCCGTCGAGGAAATTCTTGGCGACCTGGGCTTGCTGGGCATTCCAACCATTCGCGTTTACAACAAATGCGATATGCTTGATGCCGACGCGCTGCGCTTTCTGGAACGACCGGGAGACGCTTTGATTTCCGCTCAGGCTCGTCGCAACCTCGATCATCTGCTGGAAGTCATTGAAGCGGCGGTCTTTGCCGCGCGTTCAAAAGCGACTGGCGCAGCCGGCCAGGCGCAGGGCGAAGATTTACAATTGGCGGATAAGAGCGAGAATCGAAGGCCGGGTCGGTTTGGAGCCACTTCAGGAATTGCTTGAAGAGATGGAGTCGGTGCGCGCCGGCGAAAGCTGGCAGCTAGAACTCGACTACGCGCTCGAATTGCTTGGAACGGATCGTCAGCGCTACTACCGCTTCCTCTACTCTCGACGGCATACGCCTGGCTGGTCGGAAGAGCTTGTTGATTTTTTCGGTCCGGAGAATGTCGCCGACCTGGTAGATTTTGCCGCCGCCCTGGGCCTGCCTGGCGCTGCCGCCGCCTTTCAGAGCGCCGGCTTCCACTTTGAAGAGGAGCGTCTGCTGGAATGGATTGAATTCTTCCAATCAGTCAGCATGAGTCGCATGCAAAGCGACGAAATCGACCGCGATCTTCTGGAGACGGCCGTCGCAGGCTGCCAGCGTTTTAGCGACGCCGCCGAGTTCTATTGTTTGAGTCGATTTGATCTGGACGAATACGTTCGCTTTGCCAGCGGACTCTACCTGAAACAGCTGCATGTACAGGACCACCACCTGAGTCGTGCGTTGTTGCATGGCTATCTCGGAGAACAATTCAAACGACGTACCATGCGCTGGGAAGACGTCTGTCTTGGGTTGTATGATCGACTGCGTCAGCGCGCCGAATTCTGGGAAATCCCAATCGTTGACGCCGACGAACGTCGTCTCTTACTTCTGCCTCCGGAATTGAGCGCCGCTTTACGCGAAATGGAATACTCCGGATCAGAACTGCCTGATCGCGAAGATCTGAAGCAACGCTATCGAACGCTGCTGAAAAAGTACCATCCGGACGTCAATGCCATGGGCAAGGACCGCTGCCAGGCGATCATCGCCGCATACGCCCACGTTATCAGCGTCTACCCGGACCAGGCGCGCCGCTAGCGATCCAGGCCGGGGAACAGCGCCAGGCCGTTGTCCATAGGAGCGCGTCCCAAAACCCCATCCGTAGGGTTTTGGGACCGGCTCTAAACCAGATTGTCGGGGATTGAACAAAAAATTCTACCCAGGGCGGCGGGTTGTTATCTAATCTGCAGGAGAACAGTCATGGATAGCGCTCCAGCAGCCAGATGTATCTTCCCGCGGCTCCTGCTAGTCGTGGCGATGGCCGGCCTCTCCCCGCTTTCCCTGAACAGCCGGCCGCAAGATGCAGACGGGCAGATCAAGGAAGCCCTGGAGCAGGCGGGCCGGAATCAACAGCCACTGATGCTCGACTTTTATGCTGATTGGTGCGGCTACTGTCGGCGACTGGTGGAGGATGTTTATCCCAATCCGGTCGTCCGCGAAATCAGCGTTCGATTTTTGCAACTGCGCGTAAATGGCGATCGCTTCCGGGCCATCAGCCGTCGCTACCGCGTGCAAGGATTTCCCACGCAGGTCTTCTTGAATGCCGACGGCAGCGAGATCGATCGTATCGATGGCTACTTGCCGGCCGGCGAATTTGCCCGCCGTCTGCGGCAAATCTACGCACGCAGTGCAGCCGCCGCCAGCGGCCTACAAAATGCGGGAGGCGCAAGCTCCCCGGACGATGCCGCCGGTCTGCTGGCCCGCGGCGAGACGGCTTTTCAACGCCACGAATGGCAAGTCGCCTACGATCTTTTTATGCAGGCCCATCGTCGGGCGGAAGCGGGAGCAACAACGCTGCGCCAGGAAGCGCTGTTCAATGCCGCCGTAAGCTCCATGCAACTGGATCGCGACCAGCAAGCAGTCTCGTTGTGGAGCGCCTATTTGGCGCTACGACCGCAGGGCGATCACCAGCATGGTCTCGCGCGATTGTACCGGGCCAGCAGCTTCCATGCCCTTGGACGCAGCGCCGATGCACGCGCCGACCTGTTTGTTGCATTGCGCGCGCTGCGGCCCGGTCGCGAGCGCCAGCAAGCGGAGATGTTGCTTGCCGACCTGCACTGAGACCGTGGCCTGACCGACATGGAACCGGTTGAGTTTGCAAGGGCGCATATCCGCTCCATGCAGAGTTACACGCCGGGGCTGCAGATCAACAGCCCGGATGTCATCAAGCTGAACAGCAATGAGAATCCCTTTCCGCCTTCGCCGGCGGTGCTGCAGGCGCTGCACAACGCGATCGATCACGATCACCTGGAAAAATATCCAGATCCTCGTTCCAGCGCGCTCCGCAAGCGATTGGCCGAAGTGTATGGACAGCAGGCCGAACGCTGCATTGTAACCAACGGCTCCGATGAAGGGCTGAGCCTGCTGTTTCGGACCGTGCTCGAACCAGGCAATGCAATGCTCAGCGCTCGCCCAAGTTATTCGCTCTATCCAATCCTGGCGGCAATGCAACAGGCGCGGCATATTGAGGCGCCGTTAGGTGAAGACTGGCGGATGGATTTTGTAGCGTTGCGTCAGCTCAGCCGGGAGGCCCGACTTACGATTCTTGCCAATCCCAATGCGCCCACTGGCATCGCCGAAGATCGCGAAGCACTGCTGGATTTTGCCGGCCAGAATCCCGGGTTGACGCTGATTGATGAAGCCTACGTAGCCTTTGGCGGACAGAGTTGTGCCGCCTTTGCCGGAACGGAAAGCTACCCGCGGCTGTTGGTGATGAACACTTTCAGCAAATGGGCCAGCCTCGCCGGCCAGCGCATCGGCTGGATGTTTTCGCATGCCAGTTTGAATCAGCAATTTGATAAGCTTCGCGATTCTTACAACGTAAGCCGACTGGGCCAGGCGGCGGCGCTGGCCGCGCTCAACGACGAAGCAGAGCAGTCACGCCGCCTGCACGCGATCCGGGAGAACCGCGACCGCTTTGTCAGCGAGCTTGCCAGCCTGGGCTTTGACACGCTGCCTTCGAGCGCCAACTTTGTCTTCAGCGAGCCGCCCGATTCGATGCGCAGCGGCTTGCTTTCTGCACTGCAGGTACGCGGTGCGGCGGCCCCGCCGGAGGCCAGCTGCGCCGAACTGATCCTTTTGTTGCTGCGTACCGAGGACATTCTGGTGCGCTATTTTCGCGAAGCGCCCTGTCAGAAGCGCATACGGATTTCCATTGGAACCTGGCCGCAGATGGATCGTATCCTGCGGCTGCTCTACAGCCTTTCACGCAACTGAGAAGCGCCCTCGCGCAGACTCTAGCCCGGCATTGACAGAGCGACCGCACCCCAAAAAAACTGCCGTCAGCAGCCGTCCAGTTGCGTCCTTGTATTCAGGCAGGATCCTATGCTCCATACCATTCCGGAAGCGATCGAAGAAATCAAACAGGGCAAGTTGATCATCGTGGTCGATGATGAAGACCGCGAAAACGAAGGCGACTTTGTCACCGCCGCCGAGAATGTTACGCCGGAGATCGTGAACTTCATGGCCACTCACGGGCGAGGATTGATCTGTGCGCCGCTCACCGATTTACGCTGTCGTGAACTCAATCTGCAAATGATGGTCCAGGAGCAGGCCAATACCGCCGCCTATGCAACGCCCTTTACGGTGTCCGTTGATTTGCTCACTCACGGAAATACTACCGGCATCAGCGCCGCCGACCGCTCGCGGACGATTCGGGCGCTCGTCGACGAAACGACGCGACCGGAGGATCTTGGTCGACCGGGGCACATCTTTCCGCTGCGCGCTCGCGATGGCGGCGTCTTGCGTCGCGCCGGTCATACCGAAGCGGCCTGCGACCTGGCGCGGCTGGCTGGCAAGCAGCCGGCCGGCGTGCTGGTGGAAATCATGAATGAAGACGGCTCCATGGCGCGTCTGCCGGACCTGCTGCAGATAGCAGAAAGGTTCCAGCTCAAGATCGTTAGCATCAAGGACCTGATTGAATACCGTCTGCGCAATGAGAGCCTGATTGAGCGCGTCGAAGAAGTCGAGATGCCAACCGAATACGGTTCTTTTCGACTGCGCGCCTATCGTCAGAAAAACAGCGACGAGATTCATCTGGCATTGATCAAGGGCGAATGGCGCGAGGGCGAAGCGGTGCTGGTGCGCGTTCATTCCAGCTGCGTTACCGGCGATATTTTCGGATCGTGTCGCTGCGACTGCGGCCAGCAATTGCACGCTGCGATGCAGATGGTCGAGCAAGCCGGACAGGGCGTGGTGCTCTACATGCAACAGGAAGGTCGCGGCATCGGTCTGGTCAATAAGCTGCGCGCTTACCGCTTGCAGGAAGGCGGCATGGACACGGTCGAAGCGAACCTGAAGCTCGGTTTCAAGATGGACGAACGCGACTATGGAGTGGGCGCGCAAATCCTTAAAGACCTGGGCGTACAGCGCATGAAATTGATCTCCAACAATCCCGCAAAGCGCGCTGGCATCACCGGTTATGGACTGGAAATCGCAGAGCGCGTCGCGCTGGAGACGCCGCCCAACGTGCACAATGCCAATTACTTACGCACCAAGCGCGACAAACTGGGCCACGAGATCCTGCGCAACAGCTGAGCCAGCGACGCATCTGCGTAGCGCTACGGAGACGCAGGAACATTCTGTCTCCATCTTGTAGCACTCTGCAAATGTGAGGCGGCGCCTCCGCGTTGCACGCTTCGTTTTTTGTAATTCGATTGCGCATTAGCTTGCAGCTCCGCAGGCGGTTAAAACTGCTGCGAGGGTTGTCCGGCAGAATGCAATGAAATTTGATTCGCAATCGCAAATTCTAAGGGGGCTCATGTGAAGCTCTTGATCGTCGATGATTCCAGTATCATCCGCCGCGCTGTGCAGAAGTACCTGGACGAATTTAAGCTGGAGATTGTCGGCGAGGCCGGCGACGGCAAAATCGCGGTGGAGATGTTCCGCAGCCATTCGCCGGATCTGGTCACAATGGACATCACAATGCCGGAAATGGACGGGCTGGCCGCGCTGGAAGCAATGCGCTCTATCAATCCTGCCGCCCGTATCTTGATCGTCACCGCACTGCGCGATAAGGACACTGCGCTGGAAGCATTGCAGAAGGGCGCCAGCGGTTTTCTGGGCAAACCCTTCACTGCAGAACAGTTGCGCGGCGAGATCGCCCGTTTGATCCAGGAGGCCTGATGAAAGACGTCGATCTGAAGATCTTTGTTGAAGGAGCGGTGCGCTACTTTTCGCAGATTGCCGGCGACCGCGTGGAAATGGCGGTTCCCTTCTTGAAAAAGCCAGGCGAAACCGTGGCCCTTGATTGCACGGGCGTCATTGGCATTTCCGGCAATCGCAAAGGCATGATCTATTTCACCTCCGGCAATGCGATGCTTGGCGAACTGGTGCATTCCATTCTGGGCGGCAGCGGCGACGACGCAGCAGCGCGCATCGACCTGGCCGGCGAGATTGCCAACACCATTGCCGGCAATGCTCGCGAACAATTTGGAGCGGACTTCATGATTTCCATTCCGGTCGTCGTCGAGGGCGCCCTGAAAAATATCACCACGCCCAATGACGTCCCCGTGTATGTAGCGCCCATCAAATGGCGAAGCTACACCGCCTATCTGGTCATAGGAATTCAGTGATGCAGCTGCCCGTTGAACTGGACACCAATCAGGCCATCGAGATTGCGCCCGATGTATTCTGGGCCGGCTACTTCATGGCCGATGAGGCGCTGCATTGCAATCCCTACCTGATCAAGAACGGCGAGGATTCCATCCTGATCGATCCCGGTTCGGTTCCGGATTTTCCCGTCGTCGGACGGAAATTGTTTTCGATTGTGAAGCCGCAATGGATCAGCACGATCATATTGAATCACCAGGACCCTGATCTTTGCGCCTCGGTTCCCATTTTCGAAAGCCTGCGCGGATCCTATGACTATCGGGTGATCGCCCATGCCAAGACGGTCTACTTGCTGAAACACTATGGAATACAGGGCGAGTTCTATCGCATTCAAGAGGACTACCTCCACTACACGACGCCGGGCGGCCGCGAGCTACAATTCATTGTGACGCCCTTCGCCCATTTTGCGGGCGCCGTTATGACCTATGACATCAAGTCGCGGACGCTCTTTACCGGAGACATTCTGGGCGGCGTCGGCCCGGACTGGGAGCTCTACCATACGGAGGCGGCCTTGAAGAATACCATCGCTTTCATGCAGGGCTTCATGCCCTCCAACGTTGCTTTGCGCTACGCGCTGCAGAAAATCCAGAGCGTGGATGCCGAGGTCTACGCTCCGCAGCATGGCCAGGTTATTCCGCGCGCCCAGTTGAATTCGATTGTCGAGGCACTGTGGAACCTGCCTTGCGGTTTGGATTTAATCGATGATCCAATGATGCAGAAGGCCAGGTCCGCCTGATCATGGCCTCCTTGCTGCATGTAGCAAGCGATCCGCGCTACGCGCGCGATGAAGAGTACTACCGGGCGCTGGGCGAAATCACGCTCTACAAGCACCGCGAAAAGCTGATCAATGAACTCCTGACCTATCTGGCCAGCGTCATCGGCGATCTGGAACGAAGCGAACACCGCATTCGCGCTATTGTCGATACGGCGGCGGATGGCATCATCAGTCTGGATCAAGCGGGGCGCATCCAGTCGGCCAATGCGGCGGCAGTCCAGATTTTTGGCAGCGACAATGGACGGGTCACGGGGCGGGAACTTGCCGAATTCTTTGCAGATGTAAAGGAGTTTGGCGAAGCCTTGCGTCTGGCGGCGGAGAGCGGCGCATCCAGCCGCGAGCTGCGCGGGCGTCGCGTCGATAGCGCAGTTTTTCCGGCGCACCTGGCAATCGCCCGCCTGCAATTTGAGGGCAGTCTGATGTTTACGGCGATCGTCCGCGACATCACTGAACAGAAGCAGGCCGAACAGCTGGTCGCTCAGGCCGCCGCCAAGCAGGAAACGGACAAAATTCTGAACGCTATCGATCAGGGCCTCTTCCTGATCTACCAGCGTGAAGGAGATTATTTTGTGAGCGGGCAATACTCGCAGGCGACAGCTTCTTTGCTGGGCGAGGATCCGTCGGAGCGCGATTTCTTGAAGCTGATTTCCGCGCATATTTCGGAAGCGGCGTTGAAAAGCGCACAGAGTTATCTAAAGCTGATGTTTGACCAGAAGGTCTTCGCCGGCAGTCTGGAGCAGCTCAATCCGCTGTCTGAAATTTCCTTCAGCCATGGCGCGCCAGGCGAAGCCCCGGAATCGCGATTGCTGCGCTTCAGCTTTCGCCGAGTATCGGAAAACGAATCGATCGCCCACCTGATGGCTACGGTCATCGATGTTACTGCCGAAGCGGCGCTGCGCGAACAGCTCAAGGCCAATGAGCGCAAGGCCCAGTCGCAGATGGAGCTGCTCTTCCGTATTTTGCACGTCGATTCGGCGATGCTTGCAGAGTTCATCGATGAGGCGCGCATCGAGCTTGATCTGATCGATGGCATCCTGAAAGAGGCCGACAACAATCGAAGTCTGCCTGCCAGGCTGCAGGCGATCTTTCGCTCCGTGCACAAGATAAAAGGCGACGCCGACCTTCTGGGACTGGAATTTCTGGCGCAGCGATTGCATCAGGTGGAAGAAAAGGTTTCACAGGCGATCCGCAAACCAGACCTGAATGCCGGCGATTTTTTTCCGTTCCTTGTGGCCTTTGGCGAGATTGTCGGTTTGATCGACGAAACCAGCCAGCTGACCGAACGCTTGCTGGACTTTCGCGATCGCTTTGGCGAAAGGCAGCCACAACGAGAGGGAACGGATACCCTTCAGCGCTCTTTTCAGGGCCTTGTACAGAAAATCAGCGAAGAGCTGGGCAAGCAGGTCAGTTTTGACTGCAGCGCATTTGAGGCCTCGCTGCTGGCCAGTGCGCAACGTATGCCTGCCAAGGGGCTGATCGTCCAGCTGCTAAAGAATGCGCTTGCTCACGGCGTTGAAAGTCCCGAGGAACGGCTGAAAGTTGGCAAACCACTGCCGGGTTCCATTCGCCTGAGTTCTGCCATTCATGACGACCGCCTGGAAATTTCGGTTAGCGATGACGGGCGCGGACTGGACCCGGCGCGTTTGCGCCGCGTCGCTGTTGAATCTGGACTGCTCAGCACGGCGCGCGCCAGCGAACTCAGCGATCGTCAGGCGGCTGCCCTGATTTTTCGCTCAGGCGTTTCCAGCGCTGAGAAGGCGCACCTGCATGCAGGGCGCGGCGTGGGCATGCCGATGATCCGTGAAATTGTGCGCGCCATGGGCGGCAAGCTGCGACTGCGTTCGTCGACCGGGCGGGGGCTTACGGTAACGGCTTCGCTGCCGCGCCTGGCAGCGGATTCACCGGCGCGCCAGCCGGCATGAGCGGCGACGGCGGGGTCGCAGGCGCCGACGCGGCCGGCGATGTACGGATCTCTTTCATATAGAAGATTTCGACCTTTTGCATCTTGCCACGAACGCGGTCCAATCGAACTCGCTGCAAACGAACGCGATCGCCCAGCAATCGGCGTGTTTCTCCGTCCAGCAGGATGTCTACGCGCGCCATCTTGGCGATCGACTCCAGGCGCGCCGCTAGATTCACAGAATCGCCAAGCACCGTAAATTCCATGCGTCGCACGGAACCGGTGTTTCCGGCAAAAACTTCGCCGGTGGCAATGCCGATGCCAAATTCCACGGGCGTCGGCAGGTAGTCGGGACGCACTTCATTGAAGACCTGCATGTAAGAACGCACCTGCTCGGCACAGCGCACGGCATTCATAGCGTCATCGCCGGTGGCAGTGGGCACGCCAAAGGTGGCCAATATGCCATCGCCGATCAGCTTGTTCACCGAACCATGATTGCCATAGATCAAGTCCATAACATCAGTATGGATCATACTGAGAAATTCGGCAAAGACATCCGGGTCTAGCTGCTCGGCAATGCCGGTGGAGCCGCGCAGATCAAAAAAGAGCGTAGTAGCATTGCAGCGTTTGCCGCCGAGCCGATCGGAGATTTTCTTCTCCAGCACCTGGTCCAGGATATCTCGCGAGAAGAAGCGCTCCAGAGTCTTTCGCTCTTTGATGCTCTTTTTCAGGGCCTCGACGGTCTGCGCCAGTTCGAGTTCCACGCTCTTGCGATCGGTGATATCGCGATTGCTGCCGCGACGTCCAATCCACTCCCCGTCCGAGGAGTACACCGGCTGGCAGACATGCTCCAGCCAGCGCACCTCGCCATCCGGTCGAATAATGCGATAAACCAGAGCAAGGGGATCATCGCGCTCGCTGTCAAAACTGCTCAACAAGTGTGCGCGAACCTTTTGCTGATCCTCTGGGTGTGCGATTTCCACCACCAGTCTGGGGTTCTCCATGAAATCTTCGGGACTGTGTCCGGTAATGCGCTCGCACGAAGGCGAATTGTAGACAACACGACCGTCAGCGCCCAGCCAGTATTCCCAGTCGTATGTGAAATTGGCAATGGTGCGGTACTTCAGCTCGCTATCGGCAATCTGCCGCTCCATCGCGATGCGCTCGGTTATATCGCGCCCCAGAATGACAAGGATCTGCCGGCTGCCATCGGCATTGAACATCGGCGCCTTTAATACATCAAAAGAACGCGAGCTGCCATCCGGCCGGACGATGGTCTCGTCGCCGCGAGTCAGCTCTCCCGAGCGCCAGGCGGCTTCGTCGCTTGTTCCGCAATACTCCAGCGCCGGACCGAAAAAAGGAACCAGCGCCGCCAGTTCCAGGTCGCTCTTTCCCCTGTAATCTTGATTCTCAAGATCAAAAATTCTCAGGGCCTGCGCATTGGCCAACAGCCAGCGACCCTGACCGTCTTTGACAAACACTGCGTCCGGCATCGCCTCCAACAGCGTATCAAGGATTTCGTTGCTCATAGCTCAGTAGCAGTACGGGGGAATCGTTTCGTGCTACTGTCATAGTATCAACAGTAACCGTTTCTGTCCAGAAAGGATCGCCCGCTTATTTTCCAGAAGATTGCAAAATGCGCAGGGCAGCCTCGCGCAGCTCCGGCGCCACGGAGACTGGAATCATCCCGCTGGCATCCACTTGAACCTCTGCTCGTTGGCCCAGACCGAGACTGCGGACTGATTCCGGACGGAGCTTGTCTTTTCCCAACCATTCGCCAAGGGCCCCGATCATGCGCCGATGCAGATCAGCAATCTTGGCCTCCGCGCCCGCCCGACGGTAGTAACCGTAAGCCAGCAGCGGCAGCCTTCGTTCGTACATATAGTAGTCGCCCAGCCGGATCAGGCCGTCCTTGTAAGCGGCCCGCGTAAACAAATCGCGCGCTTTCGTATAGTCGCCTTCGTTGAAGGCCTGGTTGCCCTGTCGAACCAGTTCGGCGCGCTGCGAAGAATCCATATGCTTCATTTTCGGTCGGGCGGCGGGACGACTGCGCACATTTTCAGTAGCTCTGCTGCAGTCCAAAAGCCTCGCGCCCCGGAACCGGCCGGTAATCGAGATCAGGATACAGGCGCTTCAGACCCTCGGCCACCATCTCGGCGATGGCCAGCGGCGTATGCATGCCAGCTCCCAGATCATTGGAGCCGGCATCTACCAGCACAACCTTGACCCCATCGACTTCTTCTACGCACTTGATGTGACCGCCATGATTGGGCCGAAAGGCGAAGGGTTCGCGTTCCAGCTGCTTGGATGTTTCAAGGTGCGGCTTGGTGCCAATGGTGAAGTACATCGGTTCGTGGCTGCTGTCGCGCGGAATAAAGGCCACATAGGTCATGTGTTTGCCGCTATGCAAAGAGCGCAGCGCCTCGCCAAATCGTTCCAGGCGCACCTTATTCCAGTCGGTCTTCTCGCGATGACGACCAATGCGGAAACGATGCTGGATGGTCACGAATAGCGAGCGCAAGCTTTCCTTCCTTTTCCAGTCCTTAATCTGCGAGGGGGAAAAGGCGCGGCGCACAAATTGCGTTATTTCATTGCGCAACTCTGGATGTTCTTTGTACAGACTCCAGCCGGATAGAGTATCCAGAGCCTCGCGAGAAAGCGGATCTTCGCCAAATACTGAATCATACTGATACAATTGCTCGCCGGGACCGGGTCGAATGATACCGGCCTCTGCCAGGTACTCATGTTGAACCAGATCGATGACATCCTCGACCACGAAGCTCTGGCCGTCTTCCTGCAAGCGAACAAAGCGTCCCTGCTGATCCTTGCCGGGCGCGCGCCGGCGCACAATTGCGCCGGACTGCAATTGCTGGAGTTCGGCAACCGGCGTAACGCAATCGGGCAACTGCTCCGCCTCCGGCGCCGTCTCCTCCACAGCGTCGACGCCGCTGCTGAAGCCGCTGGCCGGCGGGGCCGATTCATTTTGCAAGCCGTCTTCCTCTGCCATGGACCAGTCTGCACATTTCGCTGTGCAAAGGTCAAAGCAAAAGAGGCTGGCGACAGAAAGAAGCGGCGGCTACTCATCCAGGGGCGAGGATAAGACAATGCTCAATTGGTTCACCCGGCGCCGCTTGCAGGCGCACGGAAAGGGCTTTCAGTTGCGCGGTCTGCTTGCGGCGCGTCAGCAAACCCGTCGCTGCCTGCAACAGATTGCCAGATCCATTGCACCGGGCATGCTGGAAGCGGAGGCTGTAGCCATGGCTGAAGCGCTGCTGCAGGAGTCTGGCGCGGAGCGCTGCTGGCACCCTCCGCAGGTCCGTTTCGGTGAAAACACGCTGCTGGCCTGCGGAATGCGATCGGCGCCGGATCTTCGCCTGGATAAGGAGGGAATCTTCTTTCTTGATATCGCTCCAGTGTTCGATGGCTTCGAAGGCGACGCTGGCGATAGCTTTGCAGTGGGAGAAAACGAAGAACAGCGCCGCTGTGTACGCGATGTACGCCGGATTTTTGGCGAGGTGCGCCGGCACTGGCTGCTCGGTCGCATCAGCGGTCGCGAACTCTATCAGTTGGCAGCGGAATCTGCGCGCCGACGAGGGTGGCAATTGAATCTGCAAGTGGACGGGCACCGCATCTCAATGTTCCCGCATCATCATCATTTTCGCGGCAGTCTTGGCGATATCGACTTTGTCCCCGACTCCGGCGCCTGGGTGCTTGAAATTCAGATTCGGCACCCCGCGGCAAAGTTTGGCGCATTCTATGAAGACCTGCTGCTGGATGATGAAGCTGCGACTTAGCGCAGATAGGGAACATATGCGCGATCCGATTCCATGATGTGGTGAGTCAGCCACTCAGTCAAGAGCGTCATCAAGCGCGGCCCCAGAGTGGGGTCGCCCTGGCCAAGGGCCTCGCGAAACTCGAGAGCGCGATCACGAAATGCTTCATGTTCTGCTGTGTGCTCTGTCGCCTGGGGATACTTGCGTTTGGCAAATAGTTCTTCTTCGTAGTGAAAATGATTCACTGTGTATTCCAGCAGACCGTCCACCAGCCTGGCAATGTCTTCGGCCTCGCTGCCAGATGACATCGATCGATACAACTCATTGATCATCTGCACCAACCGCTGATGCTGCGCATCGATTTCAACAATCCCCAGCACAAAGAGCGGGCTCCAGGGCAGCAGATCGCCGTCTTTGAGCCGGAAACGTGCGCTCATTCCGGACACCAGCGTGCCAGTCATCTCGATCTGGTGGATGCCGCGAACCAGCATATCGGAGGCGCGCGCCAGCGACTCGGCATCCAGCGAAAGCGATTGCACAGCATCGACGATCTCTTCAATAGCCGCCTTCTGCTCCGCGGCTGCCTGACCGATTCCGGCGCCTTCCTCAAAGACAGTACGCGCCGCACTGTCGGCGTTTGCAGCAAATTGATCTACCATCTGTCCCGCTTCTTGCGCTGCGGTAAACTGAACGCGCATGGCGCCGGCGCTGGTCACGATCTCACGCAGCGCGATTTCGATTTTACGCCCAGCCAGTTCCGCGCCTTTGCTTGTATTGCGCGTGTCGTCGGCCAGGCGATTGATTTCGCCCATCCGCCCGGCAGTCGTCCCGGCCAGTTTGCTGATCTCATCGGCGACCACGGCAAAGCCTCGCCCGGACTCGCCGGCGCGCGCCGCCTCAATGGAGGCATTGAGCGCCAGCAGCGTCATCCGTTCGGTCACTTCGGAGATGAATGCGGCAATGGAAGCCACCTCGCGCGCATTGCGCAGGGCGTGCGAAAGAGATCCAGTCAGCGTACTCAGATCCGACTCGCTGCCGGCGGCCTGCGTTTCCAGGCTGCGCGCTGTCCCCGCGCCTTCGGCCAGGGCGCTGTTCGCACTGCGCACCTGCTGGCGCAGCTCTGTAGTGTGCGCTGTGATCTGTGCAATGTTCTTCTGTTGTGCGCCTACGGAATCGGTGATGCTGTCTACGGCCGCCAGCACCTGTTCCGAGGTCTGTGTCAGTTGCTCGGTAATTGCCGCAGCATTTTCGATGCTGCCAGAAAGTCGTTCGGAGGCGTTACGCAGTTCTGCCAGCAGCTGAGCCAGGCCGCGGGCTACGTCGCGCAGCTGCACGATATTTGAAGAAAGTCGATCGAGGAAGAAGTCCAGATGACCGCCGAGGAATCCCAGCTCATCGGTGGCAACCAGTCCAGTCCGCTCCGACAGAGCCTTGCCTGAAACCGCCTGTCGCGCCCAGGGCGTCAGCGCCCGGAGGTCCTGCGCCATGCGCCGCTTTTGCAAGAAAATGAATGCTGCTGTAAGGCTCTGCAGACCGATCGCCGCAAGCAAAAGCGGGAAATGCCAGGCATTCAGCAGGATCGCAGCCATGCTCAGTACAATCCCGATCAAGGAAGTGACGAGCGCCAACAGGGCATTTCTACGAAACATCTTTTAGCAGTTTACAAGCATTCCTCCGCCCTGTCAATAATTGCCAGCGCCCTGGCGCCGGCCAACTGAGGGCATCCGGCGGTCCAATAGATCGGCGGCTCAGGCCGCGCCGCTGCCCGGCAGCCGCGCCAGAACGTAGCGGTACTTTCCCTGGGCGCTGCGTTTGCCGGCTTCATTGAAGAAGTCGCAAACAAACTCCAGCTGCCTGCCGCGCTTTCGAAGAAGGCGCGCCTCGGCGCGCACCGTGTCGCGATCCACGGGCCGCAAATAGCGAATGGAAGCGCTGATCGTCAGCATTCGTTCGTCGCGATGCTCCACATGAAACATGCACATAATGGCCGTAATGGTGTCGCCCACTGTAAACAGGCAGCCGCCGTGCATCAGGCCATGCAGGGCGCGATTTTCCTGCGCATAGGGGATTGTAGCAGTCGCCTGCTCCGGCGCCAGACTGGACAGA